>JAFGLN010000111.1 GCA_016928025.1 Deltaproteobacteria bacterium | reverse complement strand
TGATCCGGAACAGGGTGGTGACATCCTTCGGAACACCATGGCGGATTCCTTCGGAATCGCATGCCGGAATCAGCGGAATAGGCATCTAAAAGAAGCGGAAATAGGATTCAGAGAATACCGCAAGTTATACAGAAAAGGTGAGGCCGTTTACGGCATGTTGCAGTTGATTGATTTTCTCAAGGCCGGAATGGATCAGAGTAACCATGAGGCTTCGACTGCATGTGCGAACCTTTGTCGTTTGTGGCCGGATTGCGAAGCGCAGGCCGTCTCTCTCAATATCAGGGATAAACGCTTCCTGGATGGCCTCAAGCGGTCATTTTTTGGAAAAATCAAAGAAAAAATTGAAAATAATGGATTGAAAGATGTCGCATTCCTGGACGACGAGACGTTGACGGGCTATGTCTACATTCAGACTGGTCATTATGATCATGCCGTCAAAATTCTTCAGGCATGTTTGATGTCTTGTTCCGAATCTATCAGCGCTCGTGTCTTAGGCTATCTCGGTGACGTCTATGTCTTGCGCGGTGACCCGCCTTATGCCCGAAAGTATTATTTGGAAGCTTTCCTGTTAGATCCCTTATCGGTTGATTGGTGTCATTTCAAAGATGGGGATTTGCTGGCATTGAAGCGATGTATTGAGGATGATGAACAATTTGAACCAGAAGTAGCGGCTCATTGGCTGCCGAGTTACGCTTATGTGCAGGGAATCTTTGGTGCAAAGATCATTCAACAGTTAGATGTGATCAGAGGTCTTGTTCAAGATTACACCAACCTTGTCGGCAACAACAACGACTCTGTCTCACCCGAAAATTGTGCCAAAATATTTATCAGATCCATTATCCTGTGTGACAATGAGCCATTCCTGAAAATGGTCAAATATATAGATTTTGCTGAGATTCGATGGCGCATGCGAGAAATCAACCCCCACCTGTTTTCGGATTATCTCAAATGTATTGAGAAGAAATTGCGCAAAGTATAGGGGAGGATGGAAGAACGGGAATTCATCCCTTATGGATAAATTGTCCTGAAAATTCTCATATTCGTTTATGGCCATGATTATCCTCCCCCCTTGGGAATTACAAATTTAAATAGAAAAAACTTGACAGATGAAACGTCTTGAGGGTATATGAACTTCGATAATGATTCTCATTACTAAATAATTTGACGTTATGAAAAAGGAAAAAGAAATATTCGACCAATTTCTTGCGAGGGGAAGTCTCCGGTGTACGCCGCAACGCCGGCTTATTTTAGACGTATTTTTAGATTTTGAGGAGCATATTACAGCCGAAGAGCTCTATGATAGGGTCAAAAAACGTGACCCTTCCATCGGCCAAGCTACGGTTTACCGTGTTCTTAAACTGATGGTCGATGCCGGTCTGGCCAGAGAGGTGGATTTCGGGGACGGTGCTCTGCGCTATGAGCAAAGCTATAACCATCCGCATCACGATCACCTGATTTGCCGCCGTTGCGGCAAAACCGTCGAAGTGATGGATTCGGTGATAGAAGAGATGCAGAAACGGGTGGCTGAGAGCTTTGGCTTTGAACTGACGGATCATGAAATGTATCTTTACGGTCTGTGTGAAGATTGCCGAAAGAAATAGCGGCCTTAAATGAGCAAAGCCCAATATAGCCTCATGAAGCACGATCGTGAAGCAAATATGCGAGGACATTGAATTCAGTCCTCTTATGAGGCGGCTTTTTATGAAACGTATTTTGAAATCTGCGCCAAATGGCCGCGGATTTTTTTTACGATCATATTGATAATGATTATCATTATTAATTATATTCTATGAAGGATGTTTTATGTTACCCCTGGCGTTTTTAAAAGAGGATGAAGTTGCGGAGATTGTTGAATCACCTCACCGGTATGGATATGGGCATCAGTATCGACACGGTGCCTGGAAATTCAGAAATGGCGTGGATCAGCTCGATTGCTGTCGTAAACGAAAACACAGTGATGATCATTTGCTGAATATAGGGCTGAGGCCGGGAAAGTATGTCCGAATGATCAGTAACAGTGGGGCGGGTCCCCTTGTTTTGTTAATCGATGAATGTCGTATTGCCCTAGGACGGGGTATAGCGATGAAAATTTATGTCAGGAGGATTGAAGCATGACACTGGCGGATGTAAAACCCGGTCAATCCGGAAAAATCGTGAAAATTCAAATCACAGGAGCGCTCAAGCGCCGCTTGATGGATATGGGTGTTGTAGCCGGAACGGTTGTTCGCGTTGAGAAAGTCGCTCCCTTGGGCGATCCCCTTGAGGTCCAAATTAAAAGTTATCAACTGTCTCTGCGCAAGGCCGAGGCGGATAAAATTGAAGTGGAGGCGGTGAGATGATCATAGAAGAGGAAAAGAATAAATCAGGACAAGGGGCCGCATCAAATCATCGCGCGTCCTTTGTTATTGCTGTAGCGGGCAATCCCAATGCGGGGAAATCGACCTTGATCAATGCCATGGCGGGTGCGCGGCTTCAGGTCGGTAACTGGCCCGGCGTGACTGTCGAGAAAAAATCCGCCGAATTCGAATATGAAGGACGGCGGATAATCCTTGTCGATCTTCCCGGTACATACAGTTTGAGCCCTTATTCGCAGGAGGAAGTGATCGCACGGGATTACCTGGTCCATGAGAGACCTGATGTCATCATCAATGTGGTCGACGCCACCAATCTGGAACGCAATCTGTATTTTACGCTGCAACTGCTGGAATTGGAAATTCCTCTGATCGTGGCGCTTAACATGTATGACGAGGCAGGGCAAAAAGGTTTCCGAATCGATACGGCCAAAATGGCCTCCATGCTCGGCTGTGCCGTTGTTCCCACGGTGGCAACCCGGCGTGAAGGGGTTGACCGATTGATTGAAACGGCCGTTGAGTTCGCCGAATCGTCAAATCGGCGGGAGATGATGGCTGTATCATACGGAGAGGATATTGAAAAAGCGGTTCGGTCGATTGTTGAGGATATGAAGCAGCACGGCGCGGAGCTTGTCAACCATGGACCATCCCGATGGCAGGCCCTTAAAATAATCGAGACGGATGAAATTGTTTTAGACGAGATGGGCATTTCCGCTGATGACAACTTTCTCAAACAGGCGACACATCATTTGAGCAAAGCGCACGGTGAAGATTTGGAAACACTCTTGGCGGATACCCGATACGCCCTGGCGGCGGGGCTGACCCGCGAGGCGCTCAAAAAACCGGAAACAAGAAAAAGGGAGTTGACCGAAAGGATCGATGCAATCGTCCTCAACCGATATCTGGGCATTCCTATTTTTTTGTTTTTCATGTGGCTCATCTTTAAATTGACCTTTGATATCGCCGGACCTTTTACGGAATGGTTCGACGCCGTGATTTCCGGTCCTTTGACCCATTGGTCGGCTGCCGTCATGACGCTTGCCGGCGCACCGGACTGGGCGATTTCGCTAGTCACGGAAGGCGTCATCGCAGGTGTGGGGGCCGTGCTGATCTTTTTGCCGCCTATCTTTGCCATGATGTTTTTTATTACCTTTCTCGAAGGCAGCGGCTACATGGCGCGGGCGGCTTTCGTCATGGATCGCATGATGCACGCCATCGGCCTGCACGGCAAATCATTTATTCCCCTCCTGTTGGGATTCGGCTGTAACGTGCCAGCCGTTTATGCGACCCGCACGCTCGAAAATCCGCGGGACAAGGCGCTGACGGCCCTTCTCATTCCGCTGATGTCCTGCGGTGCCCGCCTGCCGGTCTATTTGCTCTTCGTGGGCGTGTTTTTTTCCGCATACGCCGGAACGGTTTTATGGTCCCTTTACATTTTGGGTATCATTCTGGCCGTGATGGTGGGATGGATTTTCAAAAAGACCCTGTTTCGGGGTGAGGCGCCGGTGTTTATCATGGAACTGCCGCCTTACCGGATGCCGACGATGACGAGTCTTTTGATCCACACCTGGGAAAAGGGCAAGCATTACCTGATTAAAGCAGGCACCTTTATACTGGCCATCACGATATGTATCTGGTTCGGACTCAATCTGCCCTGGGGCGTTGAATCCAAGAGGGATTCATACCTGGGGCATATCGGCCAGGCCGCCGCGCCGGTTTTCGCGCCCCTGGGCTTCGGTACCTGGGAGGCGGCCTCGTCGCTCATTACGGGTGTTATTGCCAAAGAGATTGTTGTTTCCACCATGGGTGAAGTCTATACGCCGAAAGACGGCGACGATAAAGAAAAGAATGCGCCGTCGGTCAGTGAAGAATTGAAACAAATCGGCGTTTCTTTTGTCGGTGCTGTTGGTAAAGCCGTGGGGAATGTTTTTTCGACTTTCGGCATTGCCACGATCAGCATGGAAGAAGAAGAGGGAACTGAGAGCCTGAAAACAGCCATTAAAAAGAATTTCACACCTTTGTCGGCCTACGCGTTTATGGCTTTTGTTCTTTTATACGTGCCGTGTTTCATCGTCCTGGTTGCCATGAGACACGAATTCGGCACCTGGAAATGGGCCGGCGTCACCATTGCCTACCAGAGCGTTCTGGCCTGGACAGTGTCATTCATCATCTACCAGGGTGGGACGCTGATAGGGATAGGTTGAAGGTTCAAGGATCAAGATTCAAGGTGCAAGGTTCAAGGATAAATGTAAAAGGTGGAAGGATGGAGGTGAAAACATGAGTATCGTGGATATGTTTTGGGCCGCAGTTATTCTGGTTGCGGCGGGTTGGCTTTTATACACAACCAGTCGAAGAGATAGAAATATTTGCGAGGGCTGTTCCGGCTGTTCTTGCACAAAGATGAATGAAAACGAAAAAGACGGGATGGTTCGTCTTCCCTGAAGAATTTATAAAGAGGGTCTGCCCTCTCGAAAAAAGAATGAAATGGAGAAAAGGATGAAGAGAAGAAAAGGGATGAAACACTTGATTTTATGCACAGCGGGATTTTTGATGATGACGACGGTCGCCTTCGCGGGACATCCGCTGGTGACTGACGACACGGGGACAGCGGGGAAGGGCAATGGCCAGGTGGAGATTGGCGTTGCTTTCTTCCATGATAAAGACGAGGTGGATGAAGCGACCACCATCGAGGCCAAAGGCGGTGAAACGGCTGTCGGATTTGCGGTGGGTTTCCTGGAAAACCTGGATATTGTTCTGGGTGTACCTTATATATGGTTTCATGTCGATGAGAATGATGTTTGTATGGATCGTGAGGATGGCCTGTCGGATATCAGTCTGGATCTCAAATGGCGCTTTTTCGAAAGAGACGGCTGGTCTGTAGCCTTGAAGCCGGGGATCAGCCTGCCTACGGGGGATGATGACAAAGGGCTTGGCGCAGGGCGTGCGGCATACCGAATGTTTTTCATCAGCACAAAGGAATTTGAACCGGCGGCGGTTCATCTCAACCTGGGTTATATTCGAAATGAGAACAAGGCCGATGAGCGCCTCGACCTCTGGCACGTGTCCGTGGCTGCTGAGGTGGAGGTGGTCAAAGACCTGAAGCTTCTATCCGATGTCGGCGTGGAACGATCGCCGGTAAAAGGCAGCGACAACCACCCGTCCTTCGCCCTGGCCGGCTTGTCATATGATGTGTCTGAACGAATTACTCTCGATATGGGTATCAGGTTCGGTCTGACATCGTCGGAAGATGATGTGCAGTATCTGGTCGGGATGACGATAAATTTCTGATTGGATCGGATGGGGGACAAGTTTTAATGTGTTTTCCCGTTCAATGAAGTTTTTGGTCTTCAATTGTTCGGTTTGATCCAAATTTTAAAAAGGCCATTCCCTGAAGGGGATGGCCTTTTTGCTGGAATCTGTTCCAAATCGGTTCATTGCCTCGCCTGTCGTTTGTCCTTGTGAGTGAAAATTAATCAACTTACCCTTCCTATCGCATTAAAAGTTATTTTCTGAAAATAAATGACAATAAAAATTATTTCTTAACGTCTTATATCGTGAACGACATGAACAGAAAGGAGATCGACATGAACGGAAATCATGTTTTTCCCTGGTGGGCGGGTTACTGGTTGCTGAATCCTTTGCGGAAGCTGAAATTGAATCCGCGTGAATTTTTGGTCGGGTATGTCTCACCCGGAATGGTCATTCTCGATGCCGGCTGTGCCATGGGTTTTTTCAGCATACCCTTGGCGCAGATGACCGGGCCGACCGGTAAGGTATTCTGTGTGGATCCGCAAAAGAAAATGCTCGATGTCCTGGTAAAACGGGCTGAAAAAAGGCAGCTTTCAGAAATAATTGACGTGAGACTGTGCACCTATGCATCGCTTCTGGTGGACGCCCTGGCCGGCCGAATTGATCTGGCCCTGGCCGTCGGCGTGCTGCATGAAACGAGAGATAAAAAGGCCTTTATCCGAGACATTGCACTCACGTTAAAACCGGGCGGTATCTTCATTTTCTCTGAACCCCATGTGATAAAGCCTGCTGAGTTTGAAGAAGAACTGGGCATGATTGAGAAATCAGATTTCATGGTTGTGAAAAAAATGCACAAAGGACATAATAAGATTGCGGTTTTGCATAAAAACTCTTGGAATGAAGGCCATCAATCATGTCAGAGGGCGACGCAGGCAGCATAGCCGATTATTTAAAATCCGAATACACGCGCATGGTTCAATATGTGCGCTCCCGGATCCGTGAGGCGGCGGACAGGGACAGCGAGGATATCGTCAACGATGTCATGGCGAGGATCTTTGAGAGGGCGGATATCAGTGCTCCGATCGAAAACGTGGCTGCTTATGTTTACCGGTCACTGAAAAACAGTATTATCGACAGTCTGCGGAAAAGGAATGAAGCGTCGGTCTCTCTGGATGATGAGTTCATTTTCGTGGACCGCGATTTGCCGGTGGCTGATAGAAACGATCCGCAGAGTCTGGTTCAGAAAAAAGAGATCGCGGACGCTCTCTATGAAGAGGTAATGAGACTGCCGGAGGAGCTCCGCTCCGCTTTTATGTTAAATGAAGTCGACGGCCTGACATTTCGTGAAATGTCCGAACAAACGGGCGTACCGGCGGGTACGCTCATGGCGCGAAAGTCGCGGGCCGTTGACCTGTTAACGAAAAGATTATCTGATTTAAGAATTTATTTGGAGGAGTAAAAATGGAACACGCAATCAATACAAGCACGGGGCGTCCCCGTGGTGTCCGAATCTTATTCTGGGTTTTTATCGGAATACTGACGGCGCTTTTTTTCGCGGCGATTTTTGCCGTGGCCGTTACCCTTTTGTGGAACTGGCTCATGACCGATTTATTTGGCCTCAAGTCCATCGATTATTTCCAGGCCTTCGGTCTTGTTCTGCTGGCAAGGCTTCTGGTGGGCGGTTGGCATCGCGGCCATCGCGACAGCGGCCATTCGCCTTTTGATCGTATGTTCGGCAAAAAGGAAGTTCCGCGCTTTCATGACGTGCCAAATAGGGAGGCCTTCAGACAGTTTTGGGATCAAGAGGGTCGGGAGGCTTTCAAAAGCTACCTGAACAGCCGGAAAGGTGAAACGGAATAATGCTTTTCCGGTTATATCGTTTCCGTGGGGTAGCGAGCCACCTTGATATCCAGAATCGGGGTTTTATCCATCATATCCAAACCCTTTACCCGAATTTTATCGGCCTGGACATCCATCACTTCAAGGACGGACAACCCGAGGGGATTGGGCTGAATTGGAGAATGGGTGCTGAAAACCCCGACCTTTCTATCTCGAACGGGCGGCTTGATCCGCTTGAATTGATTGGAAAATTCGGGGCTTTTATGAAACATAAATTGCCGGCGTTATTTTGCTATTTAGGGGCCTTCAGGACCCGATAATAGCTGTCCAGGGTATAGATCGCGGCCAGGGGGTTGTGCCCCAGGAGCCGATCCTTAACGGCGAGGACCGTCGAAGGCGCCTCGGCGTACTTCAGGAACATGGAATCGTGCCCGACGCAAAGTCCCATCATGATATTAAAATCCGTTTTTTCATGATTGAGCAGAAAGGCCTGTCCGATGGGATTGCACATGGATTCAAAAACGCCGATCTGGACGTTTTGATCATAGCCGATACCGAGAACCTCTTTCGATACGCGGCCTATTTTACAGACACCGGAGATGACCTCGAATCCTCGCTTCGTTAGAAATTTTTCCACTTTCCGTGCTTCAGCCGCCAGTCCAAGACAGAAAACCAGCCCCAATTTTTTGTATCCCATCTTTTCGGCGAATTCGACCACCTCAAGAATCCGGGGCTTCAGCGGCTTGGTTCTGGCGTATCCGAGTTCCCGGTCCGCGTAACCATCCGCTTCCTGAAGGGATGCCTGTTTCGCGAAGTTCTTGACATCAGGTTTATCGAATTCTTTGACGGCTTCTTGAAACACTTCCGGTAGATTTGCCGTTGGGCAAAAGGGTGGTGATTTGCCGTTTTCAGTATGACAAATTCGGTCCTGTGGGGGATAGGGGCAACGGGCGCACTGAGGATGAGTTTTTTCCATTAATGATCTCCTTGAATATTTCTTTATTTTTCTTTCGGATAAGGCCATGTCGCCATACCACCCTCCATGACCCTGACGTTGGTCCATCCGTTGGCTGTTATGACGAGGGCGGCCTCATATCCGCGAAGCGATATCTTGCAGTAGCAGATGATTTCACGGTTCTTGTCTTCAGGCAATTCATTGAGGCGTCTTCTCAAAGCGCCTAAAGGGATCAAGGTTTCACCAATGCCAAGTCGCGTTTCTTCGTATTCATCGGGTCCGCGGACATCGAGGATAAAAGGTGTTTCTTTATTGTCCAGCTTCTTTTTGACCTCCACGCACGAAATGCCGTTCATGCGACCCTTCATTTTGTTTTGCATGATGTGGGCCGTGGCGATGAAATGATCGATAGCCAGAGAAAAGGGCGGCGCGTAAGGAAGGTCGGCGTTGATGATATCTTCAACCGTCAACCGGCCCATAATGGCCATGGCCCACTGGGCGATTTGTTTGCTCACATTTCCGGGGCCGATACACTGAGCTCCCAAAATTTTACCCGTGTTTCTGTCGGCAACCAGTTTGGTCACTAGAAGTTCGGCATCCATGAAGCCCGGCTTGTCGGGACTGGCGTTAATGATGGTAATGATGTCTTTGTATCCAAGCTTTTTGGCCGCCGATTCGGACAAGCCGGTGGAGCCGGCCGCATAATCGAAGACTTTACAGATACCGGTCTGAATCGTACCGGGAAAAGTGACACAATTGCTTGACGCGGCGTTTTCACCGGCCACCCGACCCTGAAGGTTGGCAAGGTCGCCGTAAGGCGCGTGGACTTTCTTCTCTGTAATTAGATTAATGGTCTCTATACAATCGCCGACGGCATAAATATCGGGATCAGATGTCTGCATATATTCGTTGACGACAATGCCGCCCCGCTCGCCAATGTCCAAGCCCGCTTCCTGGGCCAGTTTGACGTTAGGTCTGACACCGATCGCGACAACGGCCAGCTCACAGGGCAGTTCCGTCCCGTTCTCCAGCTTGACGCCGGTGAGTATGCCATTCTCGCCCAGGAATTCGGCGATGCCGTTGTCCGTAATGACGTTGGCACCTTTGGATTTCACATGATTTTCGACTAGCTTTGCCAATTCCCAATCGAGAAAAGTCAAAAGCTGGGGCAGGAGTTCGATAACGGTAATTTCAATGCCGGCCAGCTGCAGGGCTTCGCAGGTCTCAATGCCGATGAGGCCGCCGCCCACAACCGCGGCTTTTTTAATTTTTCCTTCGTCCCGAACCTTACGCAGAAAATCGGCGTCCTTCATGGATTGCAGAGTCGTTATGCCGGTCAGACCGACACCGGGGATGGGAGGCATGCGGGGCACGGCGCCCGTGGCAATAACGAGCTTGTCATATTCCATTTGGCCGGAGTCACCGGTTAATGTGTTGTGGAAAGTCACGTGATGGGCATTCCGATCGATGGATGTGACTTCCGTGTTGACCAGTGCTTCAATGTCCTTGGCGTTAAGATAGAAGAGAGGATCCCGTGTTATGCCTGTGGGTGTCGAAAGGAGCATATTACGGTCATCAAAATAACCACCCACGTAATAGGGATATCCGCAGGAGGCCATGGAAAGATCGGCTTCCTTCTGCAGGATGACGACCTGGGCGTCGTTATCAATTCTTCTTGCTTTTGCCGCAGCTTTGGGACCGGCAGCGGAACCTCCAATGACGATGATTTTTTTTCCAGCCATGATGGACGATCCTTTCTTTGTAAGAGCTTCCTGAACTTAAAGATCCGACCCTTAAAGTTTACTATGCAAAGGTCAACTTCGTTCCCGACATGTTCAAGAGAAACTGCTCGGGCATTTCCTTTTCCATGTGGATGATAGCCTTGCGGCCCGTGCAGTGAACGGGAATGACATAGGCCGGATGGAACTTTTTCAATTCATCCGTTGTCCGGCCGATGATGGGTTCAAATGCCGGTCCGGATAGATGAAACCCGCCCATGACGACATGGATTTTATCAATACCCGTGACGTCAACAGCATGGCGAACCGTGTTGACAATGCCGGCGTGGGCGCAGCCGGAGAGAACAACAAGACCTTTGCCCTTAAGATTCATGACAACGGAGGTATCATCCTCGATGAGATCCCGCTTTTCCTCGCCGTTTTCCTCAAAATGGGCGGCAGGCATGCCTTTCTCAAAATCCGTCCGCCGGGGGATTTCTCCCAAAAACAGGATATCGCCATCCAGAAGCGGGTAGGGCGCTTTTGTCTCGACAATACTGAAGCCCGCCTGTTCCAGAGTATTTTTTGTTAACTGGGGGAAATAGATTTTCAGTTCATCAGTGATCTTGAGGTAGCGGGGTGATTTAAAGGCTCCGGGATGAATGGCAATAGGCACGTCTTTTTTGCCGATCAGGGCACCGAGCTTAGCGATGCCGCCGGTATGGTCGCTATGGCCGTGAGACAGGGCCGCCGCCTCCACTTTTGTCATGTCCGTGCCGAGGACCTTTGCGTTGTAAGCCGCCCCATCTTCGGAAAAGCCGAAATCGAACAGTAGGATCCGGGTCCGCTCACCTGTTGTCGTTTTCACGAGGGCGCTGAAACCGTGCTCCGCCAAAATGGACTGGCTGACGATACCATTCTTGACCGCTCCCGCCCGGGTAATGATTTCACTGTTGTCACCGGCGGTAATTTCAATGTAGTTGTCCTGCAACGTCAGGATTTCGACCTTATCGACTTCATTTACAGCGTATTGAACCATAAGTGCAGACCCCCTTGTGATAATATTTTAAACACGGCCGTTTCTCATGACCGTTTACTTAAAAAAACCGATTTGTATCCGCATCCTCCACCGAAATACCGGCAGGATTGGGCAATATGGCCTCATTGGGGCGAATTGAACCCCCTGGCTCATGACTAAAGAATGAAAACCGCCGCGGCTAGAACGGTTGTGTAAACGTTATTTTTCACAATGCTGGACTGAGTGATATTGCGTGTCGTGACGATCTTGCCGCTGATTTTAAACAGTTCTTTTTTTTCATCCCAGCTCTCATCAACATCGAAATCAATACCGAGTGTTGAAGCAAGCATGGCTGCCGCCATGTCCTCCGCATAGTCTCCCGCCTGTCGTTCCGTTTGTCCAAAGGCGTGATGCTCGCTAATGTAGCCATAGGCCCTTTTATCCCTGGGAATAGCGCATCCGACCGAAGCGGCCAGCAGTCGTCTTGGTTCGTTACTGCAGCAGCGACTCATAACGCAGTAGGTGATTTCGCCCGGCTTAATTTTTTTTAATCCCTGTGTTCTTGAAATGATGCGACAGCCGGGAGGAAAAATGCTGGAAACCTGGACCAGATTGCATTTTTCTATTCCGGCATCTCTCAGGGCCAGTTCGAAAGAATGAAGCTCCTCCTTATGAGCACCCACACCTTTGGTAAGAAATATTCCCTTGGGTACATACGTGTCCAATAATCATCTCCTTTCCTGTAGCGGAGTCAGGTCTTGAAATGATATTTCAAGACCTGACTCCGCCATCTGTTTTTAATCTTTCTGGGCATCAATTCGTTTTTAATCGAACCGGCATCGAAACATATTAATCAAACGCCATGCTTGTTTTCCAGATTTCCCAGACCTTGCCGACGAGTTCCGGTCCCGGCTTTAAGGTCGGTTTGCCCGGTTTCCAACCCGAAGGCATCGCTTCCGTTCCTTTGCTGTTGCGAACATGTTGGAATGCCTGGATCTGACGAATTGATTCATTCACATTTCGTCCAACCGGCGGCGTTAAAACCTCAAATCCTTGGATGATGCCGTCCGGATCAATGATGAATCTGCCTCGGGCTTCAACGCCCTCATCTTCAAGATAAACGCCGAAAACGCTGCCGACCTTGCCCCCGCCGTCGGACAACATGGCGAAGGGAATTCCCCCCTCAACCATCTTGGAAAGCTCATGGTCATTCCACATCTTGTGAACGAAAACACTGTCGACGCTCATGGAAAGGACTTCAACGCCAAGTTTTTGAAATTCAGGATGTTTTTCGGCGACCGCCGAAATTTCCGTAGCTCAGACAAACGTGAAATCACCGGGATAAAAACATAGAATAACCCATTTCCCCAGAAATTCGGACAACTGCACAGAAATAAATTTGCCTTTATGATACGCCGGCGCCGTGAAATCAGGTGCCTTCTTCCCTACAGTGACCATGGCCTTGACCTCCTTGTCGGTTGATTTTTGTGTTTCTTCTTTGGTTTTCGCTTTCTCTCCGACAGGACCGCCTGTCGGCCTCGCACAACCCGCCTTGATTTCTTCAGCCATACCTCCTTATCCTCCTTTCAGGGGTTCATAAGGTTGAAACATTGTTATAACCATCTGGCACCATGCGATGAATAAGGCTTTAAAGGGCACCGCGCGGCATTATTTTTTGCCGACGGCATAGTTTCTCAGGGCTTTATGTAATGTCCGGGCGGCGAGAAGCGCGCAGTGTTCGGAATCCTCCGGTAAGCCGCCTAAATGCTCCAGAATGGAGCTCTGGTTGATTTTGAGACATTCTCTTATCGGTTTCCCCTTGGCCATGACGGTTGCCGCCGAAGCTGCGGCATGAGATGTCATGCAACCGTCCGTTGTATAAGTGACGTCCTCAATCTTATCGTTTCGCACCCGCAGAAATATCTCCACCGTATCTCCGCAGGGACCTGTTATCTTTGCATAGCCATTCGGCTTTTCCATGGTTCCGTAGTTTCTGGGATCGTTGCCATAGTCTAAAACTTTTTCGGAAAAACCACCAGTCAGTTTTTCGATGAGCAGATCGATCATTTCCTTCTTGATTTTCTCTTCTTCAATATCTTCCACTTGTTTATATCTCCTGTAGGAATAAGGGCTTAGAGTCTAAGGGGGGTGGAAATTTTCATGCCCTCTTGCCATGATGCCGAAACATGGCCGAAAAAAACAATTTGGCAGGGTTGGTCCCAGGGGCTTCTTCAGGGCAAATGCGGGATGCCGGCGGACACCATGCCGTCGCAACGGAGCGTCCAGCGGGGCGATGCCTGAGGACGGCACCCGTGTTACGCTCCCGGCAGCGAAACGGGATGCTGCATGGTCGGAAGAAGGTTTTGAGCCCAAGTGAAGTCGGATCGGCCGACCGTGGCCTTACTTTCTTACCTGTGACACGCCTGCCCTTGGGCGCACGGCGCCGTGTCGCAACGTTCCTCCCTACCGCAGCAGGTTTTGCCACCGCGAGAGCCCATCATTCCGCCCATTCGTGCGGAAACCCCCTTTGACAGGATTTTAGTCAGTTCGTTACCGCCGCAGATTTTGCATTTCCGGCCAGAATTGTCCTGGGACATGCCCTCAAAAAATTCGGAAATTTCTCCACACTGCTTACATTCGTATTCATAGATCGGCATGTTTGAAGTTCCTTTCTGATTTTTATTCTCGGACCATTTTTGTGCCGCATTCCGGACAGGTTTGCTGATTGCAGGGCATGCCGGCTTTATGCAGCATTTTTAAACCACAGTTCGGGCAGATGCAGTTTCCGCCGGCGCCGTATCCCGGACGGCTTCCACCACCACCGCCTCTTCCGGCCGGCCGGCTTCTCGGTCCTTTACCATCTCTGTCAGGCATTAATAAAACCTCCTTTTCATTAATGGTCGCAAATATTGTCTCCCGTCACCAAAGCGCCATCAAGGTAGCTTTTGACGATGGCTTCGGGCGTGTCCGTGGGGGCTCCGATAATGACCCGGATGCCGTTTTCCTCGAAAAGCCCCTGTGCCCGCGAACCCATTCCCCCGGCAATGATCAGATCGGCTCCTTTTTCATGGAGCCAGCGTGGCAGAAGGCCCGGCTCATGGGGCGGCGCGGGCAGTTCTTCCGTGTTGAGAATCGTTTTCGCTTCGGTATCCACGTTTACGAGGGCGAACGTTTCACAATGACCAAAGTGGGCGGATAGAAGCCCATTGACGACGGGGACCGCAATTTTTATTGATTTCATGTCATCTTCCTTTTTTGTTAAAGTCGTGAGTGTCGCTTCTGGTTTGGTATCCCCATCCTCCAAGGCAAGCAGTGGAACAACGGCTTTTGAAAAAGCCTTGGCGGCTTCACTTTTATTATAATGGTAAACGAATGGTACCCCTTCATCGGAGGCTTCAACGATCTGAGGATCCAGAGGAATTCTGCCCAGGAAAGGTACCCCCATTTCACCGGCCATCAGCTGACCGCCGCCTTTTTTAAAAACGTCGACAACCTGTCCGCAATGCGGGCAGACCATGCCGCTCATGTTTTCAATGACACCGATTACCTTCATGTTCAATTTGCGACAAAAGTCGATGGATTTTCGGACATCACTCAAAGACAGATCCTGCGGCGTTGTAACGATGACGGCGCCGTCGGCATTGGGCAGGAACTGGGCGACTGAAAGGGGTTCATCTCCCGTTCCCGGAGGGAAGTCGATGACGAGATAATCCAGTTCACCCCAGCGGACTTCGGACAGAAGTTGCTTGATAACGCCGATTTTTAAAGGACCCCGCCAAATAACCGCCGAATCGGGATTTTCCATTAGAAAACCCAGTGACATCACTTTGATGCCATGCACGTATTCTACGGGAATCATCTCGTTTTCGCCGACGCCGAGATGTTGGCCTTCTAGGTGCAAAAGCTTTGGGATGCTGGGTCCGTGAAAATCCACGTCCAGGATGCCGACCTGTTTGCCTTCCATAGCGAGAGCAACGGCGATATTGGCGGCGACCGTACTTTTTCCCACACCGCCTTTGCCCGATAAGACCATGATTTTGTGTTTGACCAGGTCCATGCGGGCTTTTAATTGCGCCTGGTCATCTTTGTTAACCGGATTACCGCGATTCGCCTGCTCATTACGGTCGGCAGCCGAATCACGATGACCTGAATTGCCGTTTGATTTCATATGGTTGATCTCCTTAAAAATAAAATATTGGTGACAGTCAACGTTGTTTGTTGCGAATAAATCAAATGACCTGATATGTGATCAATTCTGTGTTATCCTGTCTCACTCTTGTTGAGGGTTTTTATAACATTTTCCCAAACTTGATGCATCTCCTTTTTGGCGGGGCTGTCAGGATATGAAGCCACACTTGTTTTGTGGATTTGCGCTTTTGTGACGGATGGGTCGTAACCGATTCTGCCCGCCGGCAGGATACCAAGCTGCCGGGCTTCCCGTTCAATTCGATCCGCTGTTTCGGGGTGTATGTCCCATTTATTGATGCACAACAGGGTGGGAATTTGAAAATGGGCCGTCAGCTCGGCTGCCCGCAGCATGTCATGGCGCCCCGATAAGGTTGGTTCCGAGACGATCAGCACAAGATCGGACCCCGTAATGGAGGCGATAACAGGGCACCCGACGCCGGGCGGGCCGTCCACAATAATGTAGTCTCGAGACTCTTTTTCGGCAATGGCTTTGGCTTTTTCCCTGACCAGACTGACCAGTTTCCCCGAATTACCCTGGGCGATGCCGAGCCGGGCGTGAACCATGGGTCCGTAAGGCGTTTTAGATATATAACATAAACCGCTTTCGGCAGGCTCGAAAGCAATGGCCTCAACAGGACATATCCGCGCACAAAGCCGGCAACCCTCACAAAAAATAGGATTTACCCAGGGGATTTGCGCCGGTTCGCCGTTTTGTGACGGGGGATAGGAAATGGCGTCGAAACGGCACTGTTGAAGGCAAAGACCGCAGTCCGTGCACTGGTCTTCCTGGATTTCGGCCTTGCCTCCGCCGCTGAAGGATTCCTGGTAGATCGTTTCCGGCTGGACAACGAGATACAGATCCGCGGCATCCACATCGCAATCCGCCAAAACCTTATTTTCAGCAAAAGCGGCGAATGAAGCAACGAGGCTGGTTTTGCCCGTGCCTCCTTTCCCGCTGATCACGCTTATTTCTTTCACGTCCCAGCCTCCGTTTTCCTTTTTTCAAAGTCTCCGTTATGATCCGCCGAGACCTTTTCGAGGTATATCCTGATGCGATCCCATAAAGAGGCAAACAACTCATTAAGCCATTCGTTTGATTTTATCACTAGATCACCTCGGGCGTAAGCTTCGGCAATCCGGCGATCGTCGGGTATCTTCATGAAGATGTCGATATTCTCGCGGTTACAATAGTTGATTACCTCATCATCGCCGATGTCGTATCGATTAATAATGACCCCGAAGGGTTTAGCCAATGCCTTGGTCATTTCAACAGCCAGATAGAGGTCATTGAGGCCGAACGGCGTTGGTTCCGTTACCAAAATTACCAGGTCGGCATCTTTTACGGCTTCTATGACGTTACAAGACGTTCCCGGCGGACAATCCAGAATGACGATGTCACAATCTTGCGCGGCCTCCTTGACGGCTTTGATGACGGCGGGTGCCGCTATCTGACCGATGTTCAGGCGACCCTGGGCGAATCTTATCCCTTGGCTTTCGCCTGTTTCCAGTTCGCCGACTTCATTATCAACCTCAACAAGGGCATCCTCCGGACATAAAAGACTGCAGGCCCCGCAACTGTGACATAATTCGGGAAAGATCAATACCTTGTCTTTGATTACGGCGATAGCCTTGTATTCGCAGATAGAGGCGCAGACACCGCAGCCGTTACATTTTTCTTCGTTGACTTCGGGAATGGAAACCGTTACGGCACTGCGGGATGTGATGTCCGGTTTCAAGAAAATGTGTCCGTTCGGTTCCTCGACATCACAATCCAGATATTGTACACATTTGCCCAAGTCTGCCAATACAACCGCCAGATTGACGGCAACCGTCGTTTTCCCTGTACCACCCTTGCCGCTGGCGATGGCGATGTTGAAACGTTTTTTCATCTCTTTCCTTTTTTCTTTTAAATACTGTCTGCAAAAAAGATTCTTCTTGCGTCGGTAATGATCAATATATGAAATAAATAAAATCATTTATTCCCGTTCTGTCAAGGTTCATCGGACCTCAGGGTGTCCTCATGACGGCAGGCAATGGTATGAATAAGCAAAGGGTGCCGGCTGACAAGATCTTTTTTGAGGTGATCAAATTTAACAAAAAGCGAGAAGTTGTTCTTGTAGAATTCACCCGGCACCCTTTAAACATTTTTTCTGCTGCGGAATTACTTGTCGGATTTCAAATCATCCATGCGGCTTTTCAAATCACTAATGGTTCTTTCCAAAAAACTCACTTCCTGTTTGAGTTGATCGATTTCCATATCGGGATTTTGTACAGACGATGAAAAGAAACGGGATGGCCAGAAACCACGAGCCCATCCGCCCATACCACGGGCGAAAAAGCGTTCACCCCAGCCGCGTCCGAAAAACCTGACCGGTGCAACATGGACGAAACCCGGTATGTCATATCCGGAGCAGAATGCCGCACCTCTTCCTGTCCGGGGCCCGGCGCCGATGGGACCGGTTCTGTTTCCTCTTGGCATAGTTCCGCCCCCTTTCCTTTTTTTATATTTTTTATTCCTTGGACCTTGAACCTTACTCCTTGTTCCTCACACCCAATGGCTTTCCACGTTGGCGTCACTGGCCTCTGGAAAGCGGCCCTCTTGAAAAAGGGTCAGGGCTTGTTCGACCGTATCCGCCGTTCCCATGAAAATGCGGATGCCGGCCGCTTTCAGCGTGCGAAAAGCTTTGGGGCCCACATTGGCGGAAATGACCGTATCGACCGCAAGATCGGCCAGCCGCTGAGCTGTTTGAATGCCGGCGCCCTGTACCGCCTGCATGTTGGTGTCGTTGGAATAGGCTTTCCAATCCCGGCTGTCGGCGTCGACAACGATGAACCATCGCGTCCGTCCAAACCGCTGTTCAAATGGACTTGTTATATCCTGACCTTTTGCTGGTATGGCTATTTTCATAATCTGTTTCGTCTCCCTCCTCTGTTTGCCTGCCTGCCTCTTCGGCACGCGCCTCTTTGTCCTCGTCCCATGCCGCGTTGACATCCCGGCATGATGAAGGTTTGATTTGCCAGCCCGCCACGGTGGAAGGCCTCCAATACCTCATCCGCTTCTCCTCGGACAAAAGAGAAAACCCGGATGCCGGCCGCCTCAATCATGTATTCCATCGGCCTGGTCAGGGCACCGCAGATCAGAACATCGATCCCGAGTTCTCTGATCAGAGCAGTTTTATTGATAATCGAGGTCTCTCTAAACGGTATTTTCGACTTTCTGACGGAATGCTTTGACGCCTGATCGATAATCAGAAGTTCTTCCGCTGCATCAAAAACCGTGGAAACTCGATCGCCCCAAACCGGTATGGCGATCCTCATCGGTATAACCTCCAAAATAACTTAATCACAATATGTGCCAATGACAAGAAATAATTATTAGTTGAACGATAACGAATTGTTAACTTGCATGATTTTCCGTGGAGGACTTTCTTAACAAGAAAAGAGTCGCATTATTGCAAAATAATAATGGTTTTTGTTTTGCAATAATGCGACTTGATTGCAGGATATTCTAAATTTAAACATAGAAAAATTCATCTTCTCCGAAAATGCATGCAAACGCCTTATTCAGGAATTTTTATGTTAAGCGCTTTGATTTTTCGAAACAGCGTGCTTTTGTGGATGCCCAGTTGCTTTGCCGTTTTCGTTCGATTCCATGCGTTTTTCCGCAGGGTGTTGGTCAAAAAGATCGCTTCCATATCTTTGATGGACATATTTTCCGTCGGTCCTGTATGTTGGTCATCCTCTTTTAAAGTATTGCAGAATTCCGGCAGATGGTGCGGTTCAATCTCGCCGGATTTACACATGATGAATGCCCGCTCGATGATATTTTCCAGTTCACGAATGTTGCCCGGATATTCATAGGACATGAGGCAGGCGAGCGCGGCGTCTGATATGCCCGCAATATCCTTGTTTTGCATCGCGTTGAAATGCCGGATAAAGTGTTCAACAAGCAGCGGGATGTCTTCCATCCTTTCCCTGAGCGGCGGTAACTCCAAACGCAATACATTGATTCGATAATAAAGGTCTTCACGAAATTTTCCCTCTTTCGCCAGGTCAGCCAGCTTTTTATTTGTCGCCGCAATAATCCGGACATCGGCGTTTACCGTTTCAACCGATCCCAGGGGTTCGTACGTCTTTTCCTGGATGATCCGCAGGAGACGTATCTGCAGGGCCGGTGAAATGTCTCCGATTTCATCCAGAAAAATCGTTCCTTTATCGGCGAGTTTGAAACGCCCCGGTTTATCTTTTTTCGCATCCGTAAAGGCGCCGGCCTTGTAACCGAAAAGCTCGGATTCCAGGAGTGTGTCCGGCAGGGCACCGCAATTAACCGCGATGAACGGCCGGTTTTTTCTGGGACTCAAATTATGAATGGCCCGGGCAAACAACTCTTTCCCTGTGCCGCTTTCCCCCTCGATCAAGACGGTGCTCATACTGGCGGCAACGTCGGTCAAGATGCCGAACAGCCGGTGCATCCGGTGATTTCGCGAGATGATATCTTCAAAGGAGTAAGCTTCCTTGATGGTTTTCCGGAGCTTTTCTTCAATACTGATATCCCGGAAGGTTTCCACGGCCCCGATGATGGTGCCGCTGTCGTCCCGCAGCAAGGCAGTGGAAATGCTGATCGGCAGGCGCTCGCCCTCGGCATTAACGATGTGAACAGTCTTATTGACAATAGCCTTGCCTGAAGCCAGGGTTTCTTTCAGGCAGCAGTTTTTTTCGCAAATGTCCGCTTTTAAGACATCACGGCATTGCTGGCCGATAGCTTCTTCACGGGGCACGCCGGTGATTTTTTCCGCCGCCCGGTTAAAGGAGGTGATGTGCCAGTCAAGATCAACCGTGAAAACACCGTCGGCAATAGAATCTAATATAATATCTTTCGCTTCCATCTTTCAATCTATTCCGTTTGCCATGCATCTAAGCGGACAATTAATGCTCGGGTCGTTGGAATATTAAAATCTGCCCACAAACCCAATATCGGCGACCCATTCGCGTGACGCGTGGCTGTTCACATCAGGGTCGAACGCGGTGAACAGGGGTATGAAAACACCCAAACGGACCCCTGCATTGGCCGTTATCATAAACATCGCTCCCGGATTTAAATCAAAGGTTTTTAGCCGGTCCTGCTTGTCTTCATCACGAATAAGACTGCCGTCGGAGGTGTCCGTCTCCTTGATATGGCTCCTTTCCTGGATCAGTCCCGACGCATGAAGGTATAGAACAAGACCTTTCAAAGGCGTGGTATACTGAACACCGACCAGATAATTAAATGTGTTGCCGACGCGGTTTTCAAACTGAACGCTTCGCCCGAAAATATCCGTTTCGACATAATCGTTTTCCGTATTTATGCGATAGCCCAGATTTGCCAAAAGCCGGTAGGGGCCGATAAGTTTGCTGACGGTCTGATTGATGCTGAAATCATAGGAACCACTCCCCAGGGCCAACTGCTCGGTTCTGTTTTCAAATTGTTTGTATTCTCCGGTGGGAAGCTTGATGGTTACCTTTGTCACGCCCTGGATGCGGTTCTCATCGCCATAGCGATATTTGGCACCTATTGAGACGTCTCCGATTCCATCTGCCTTTAGTTCTTCGTTGGTGTATTCGCCTTGAAGTTTCTTACGAATGTAGGGAACGGACGCCTCTATCTTCAAATCGGGGGTTATCTTATAGGAGATGGGCAGGACATAGGCCTGAACGTGTTTGCTCCAAAGGATGTTCAGGCCAACTCCGATACCGAGCGGCGGTGGCGGCGCTTCCGGCTCCAGCATGGGTTCCGGCTCCGTGAATGTATCAGGAATGATGATGTCCGGATTGCTGGCTGCCACGGGCATCGTCTGATTGGTCGTTCCCCCGCCGCCGGATTGCTGGCTTCCACTTTCATGGTGCGGCATCTGCGCCCCGACTGGTGCTGCCATCAATGTTAGCAGGATAAAAACATTAAAAAAATAAAAAGCGTATCGAAACGAAACCATCGTATGACCTCCTCTTGATTGGTTAAGGTTTATCAAAAATTATTTAAAATGGATTGAGTCTAAATCCTGACAGTTTGGATGAGCCCCATTAAAAAATATTGAGCAACCAACAACTTACTTCACTTGCCGCTGAATATACATAAGAATCGCTTTCCATGTCAAGGGAATGGACAGCAAAAAGCCTCCTGTGTAGTTATTTCTTGACAATAAACGTCAGATTCCCTTAAAATTCCCCATTAAACAACTAAATCTTCAGCAACTTTCAAATCAACCTTGTCACAGAATCATTGCACTTTTACGGTCAAAAAAGATCAAATCCCCAAGGAGGACAAGTCGTGAACTGGTACCAGCTTGACGCCGATAGGGTTCTCAAAGAAACTGCTTCCCGTCCGGAAGGTCTCACGGCCGCGGAGGTTGCCGACCGGATGCAACGATACGGCCCTAACAAATTGCCTGAAGGTGAGGGAATCAGTCGCTTGACGATCTTCCTTCAACAATTCAAAAGTCCCTTAATCTATATTCTTATGGTGGCGGCGGTCGTGACGGCTGTTCTCGCGGAGTACATTGATATGGGCGTTATCGTCGCCGTTCTGATCATCAATGCTGTTGTCGGATATTTTCAGGAGTACAAGGCGGAAACCAGCGTACGGGCCCTCCGGAATATGATTGTACCGAAAGCCAGAGTGCTTCGTGAAGAAAAAGAGATGGAGATTCCGAGTGAAAAGCTGGTTCCCGGCGATATCGTGATGCTGTCCTCGGGAGCAAAGGTACCTGCTGATTTGAGGCTTTTGGACGCGATGGAATTGAGAATAGATGAGGCATCTCTTACAGGGGAGTCCATTCCTGTTGAGAAGACCACCGGGCCGATTAAAGAGGACAGCCTGATTGCCGGAGACCAGACAAACATGGCATTCATGGGGACGGTGGTTACCACAGGACGCGCGCGCGGGGTTGTTGTCGCCACCGGCCTTCAAACGGTTCTGGGAGGCATTGCCCGTGAGGTGAAGGCCCTTTCCGTTTCACAAACGCCCCTGCAGCTTAAAATTATCAAGTTCTCGAAATTCATCGGCGTGCTGGTTTTGGGCAGCGCTGCCGCCATTATTGTTCTGGGCGTCTTAATGGGCCTGACCCTGGCGGAGATCTTTACGGTGGCCGTGGCGGCATCGGTTGCCGCCGTCCCCGAGGGGTTGCCGATTGTCGTGACGGTGACCATGGCTATCGGAATCGGCCGCATGGCCCGGCGCAATGCCGTCATCCGTAAACTTTCCGCCGTGGAAACTCTGGGAAGTACGACGGTTATTTGCTCTGATAAAACGGGCACGCTGACCAAAAATGAAATGACCGTCAAAGTGATCTGTGACGGGCGGAACGCTTATGAAATCACCGGCACCGGCTATGATCCGGAAGGCGGCGAAATACTGCATGACTGGGATTCGGCGGATGCGGTTTCCATGGCGTCCTTGTGCGGACTTTTTCGCATCGGCATGCTGTGTAACGAATCTCACGTTTATCGGGAAGACGAACGCTACCATGTGGACGGAGACCCGACGGAAGGGGCGCTGATCGTGTCCGCCATGAAGGCGGGTCTCAACGCGCAAGAGGAAATGATGGCTTATCCCCGGATCGGGATTATTCCCTTCGAATCGGAATTGGGCTTTATGGCGACACTTCATCAACGTGGCGAATCGAAGGTGATTTTTGTCAAAGGGGCGCCGGAAAAGGTCATAGAGATGTGTGCGTCTCTGACATCAGGCAGTGCGCTCGACCGCGAACGGATCATGAAAACGTCGGAGAGATTTGCTCAGGACGGTTTACGGGTGTTGGCGATGGCCTATAAAGAATTGCCCGAAGGGGTGCCATTGGACCGGTTTAAGCCCGAGACCTTGGGCAACGATCTCGTCTGCGCGGGTCTGCAGGGAATGATCGATCCGCCGAGACCGGAGGCGGTTGCCGCCATTGAGGCCTGCCGGGAAGCCGGCATCCGGGTTGTCATGATTACGGGCGACCATGCCGTGACGGCAGCGGCCATCGGAAAGACCATCGGGCTGGCGGACGGGAGCGCTCCGGCCGTTACCGGAAAGCAGGTTGAGGAGATGGACGACGATGAACTTTACGAGCGTGTGCGGGAGACATCGATTTATGCGCGGGTGTCGCCGCAACATAAGTTGCGGATCGTTCAGCAGTATAAGCGTCAGGGAGAGATCGTCGCGGTAACGGGAGACGGCGTCAATGACGCACCGGCCCTGAAAGCGGCCCATATCGGTGCTGCTATGGGAAAAGGCGGAACGGATGTGGCGCGTGAGGCGGCGGATATGGTTTTGACGGACGATAACTTTGCCACTGTCCTTAACGCTGTGGAAGAGGGGAGAATCGTCTTCGACAATATCCGTAAAGTAACGCTTTTTCTCATTCCCACCGGATTTGCCGCGATTCTTTCCATCCTGATAGCCATGGTCCTTGAGATTCCCGTGCCCTACGTTGCCGCCCAGCTCCTCTGGATCAACCTCGTGACCAACGGCCTTCAGGATGTGGCCCTCGCCTTCGAACCGGGGGAGAAAGATATCCTCCAACGGAAGCCGCGGAAAACCGATGCAGGCATCATGTCTCGTCTCATGTACGAAAGGGGGATTCTGGTCGGGATTGTCATTGCCGTCGGCGTGATCCATGTCTTTTATACAGCACTAAAAGAAAATGTATCCCTGGAGCACGCCCGAACGATGGCGATGACAACCATGGTTATCTTTCAGTTTTTCCAGGCCTGGAACTGCCGTTCCGAGAGCCGTTCCGTCTTCCTGATGAATCCGCTGAGCAATTCATTTCTTTTTTTCAGCATGATTGCCGCCTTTCTGGCCCAGATTGCTGTGGTTTACGCCCCGACCCTGCAGTGGATTTTCCGGACGGAGGCCCTGACCGTTATGGAGTGGGTTAGAATTACCGGTGTTGCGTTGATGGTTGTTTTGGTGGTGGAGGTAGATAAATTCATTCGGCGGCGCAGGCATTATTAACCCGATTTTGGTGCTTCACAAGGAGCGGATCATGACAAAGGAAGCAAAAACAAAAATCCCTCTGAAAGATATGGATGCGGTCATTTTTGATCTCGATGGTGTCGTGACGAAAACGGCGGCGGTTCATGCCGCGGCCTGGAAGAAGACATTTGATGCCGTGTTGACCCTGTGGGCCCGAAACCATGATTCGGAAATCAAGCCCTTCGACCGGGACAGGGACTACAGGCTTTATGTAGACGGTAAATCCCGCGAAGAAGGTATTCGGAGTTTCCTGAAATCGAGGTCCATCAACCTGCCCGAGGGCCGCCCCGAGGACGCACCGGGATGGGGTACGGTCCATGCCGTGGGCAACATGAAAAACCGCCTGTTCCAGGAGAACCTGGAACAGGATGGCGTTGAACCCTATTCGACGACCCTGGATTTTATCCATCAATTAAAAGGCTTGGGGATCAGGACCGCCGTTGTGTCAGCGAGTAAAAACTGCGCCATGGTTATGGAGCGCGCCGGCATCCAGGAATTCTTTGATGTCCGGGTCGACGGCGTCGATGCGGCAAGATTGGGCATTTTGGGCAAACCGGATCCGGATATCTTTCTGGAAGCCACCCACAGGCTGCGAGTCGAGCCGCGGCGCGCCGCTGTTATTGAGGATGCCATAGCGGGTGTTCGAGCGGCAAGGGCGGGGGAATTCGGTCTGGTGATCGGCGTTTCGAGAGACGGCGATCCGGAAAAGCTCCTGGCGTATGGCGCTGATCTGGCGGTGAATGATCTTTCAGAGATCGACATCGACGGTGAGGAAGCCGATCGGTCGGGAGTAATTAAGGAATTGCCGTCGGCCCTGGATCAATTTGATCAAATAAAAGATCGTTTGAAGAACAGGCAGCCAGTGGTTTTTCTGGACTATGACGGAACCCTGACCCCCATCGTCGCTACCCCCGATCAGGCCGTTTTAAACGAAGACATGCGGTCGGCCCTGCTGACACTGTCCCGCTCCTGCGCCGTCGGTATCATCAGCGGCCGCGGTTTGGCCGATATTCGGCGTCTTGTGGGCATCGACGATCTGGTCTACGCAGGAAGTCACGGATTCGAAATCGCCGGTCCCGGGAATATCCGGCCGGAAAACAGCGAAGCCCTTTCGTTTATGCCTCTCCTTGATCAAGCGGAAGGAGAATTGCGCGCAAAGCTTGCTCCGATTGAAGGCACTCTGGTGGAACGAAAGAAATTAGGTATCGCCGCGCACTATCGACTGGTTGATTCGGAAAATGTGCCGGCGGTGGAAGCGGCCGTTGATGATATGGTGGTTAAACACCGCAAGCTCCGCAAGGCCTTCGGCAAAAAGGTCTTTGAATTGCAGCCGGCCATGGACTGGAACAAGGGCAAGGCGCTGCAGTTTCTGCTGAGATCCTTGAAACTGGATAGAGAAGATATTTTGCCGTTTTATATCGGTGACGATGTAACGGATGAAGACGCATTTAAAGTTTTAATAGAAAAGGGTTGCGGTATTGTCGTTTGGGACCGGCCTTTCCCGACAGCGGCCGGATATTATCTGAAAAACCCCGATGAGGTCAGACGATTTCTACTTCTACTGGCAGAAGAAAGGTGATGCGACCATGGAAGATTGGCTTCTGATATATGACCATTTCGATCCGGCAAAGGAAGGTCTTCGGGAAACCCTGTGCACGTTGGGCAACGGCTATTTCGCGACAAGAGGTGCCGCATCGGACTCCCCAGCCGATAGAATTCATTACCCCGGCACTTACCTTGCCGGGGGATATAACCGACTCAAAACGGAAATTGCCGGGCGGATTGTCGAAAACGAAGATCTGGTCAATATCCCCAATTATCTCCTGCTGAAATGGCGGCCCGAAGACGGTGACTGGTTCAAAACGACGGCGGTCGACATCCTGTCCTACCGGCAGGAACTCAATCTTCTGGAGGGTACTCTCAAAAGGGATGTCCTGTTTAGAGACAAACAGGGCAAAGAGACAAGGATCATTCAGGAGCGTCTTGTCCATATGGCCGACAAGCACATAGCTGCCATGTCGACGACCATCATTCCGCAAAACTGGTCGGGGTGTCTGCATGGTCATAGCGCCATTGACGGGACGGTTATCAATGGGGGGGTTGAGCGTTACAAAACTCTGAACAGTAAACATCTCAATCCGTTGGAAACGGGCCGGACAGGATCAGACGGGCTTTATCTGGTTTGCGAAACCACTCACTCGCATTTGCGGATCGCCGAAGCCGCAAAAACAAGGGTTATGATTAGTGATGTGGTGCAGAAGGCCGACCGGCGCCTTTTCGAAGAAGTGGGTTACATTGCCGACGATATAATGATTCAAGTGAAAATAGGTCAGCCGGTTGTTGTGGAAAAGATTGCGGCCATCTATACCTCCCGGGATACGGCGGTTTCGGAGCCGTCCGCGGAAGCCTGTGAGGCCGTTCAAGAGGCAGGCAACTTTAAAGACATTTTGAAAAGCCATCGAACGGCGTGGAGGCATCTCTGGAATCGTTTTGACATGACCGTGGAAAAGGAACCCCGGACGCAAATGATCCTGCGTCTGCACGTCTTTCACCTTTTACAGACCGTCAGCATGCATTCCATGGACGAAGACATCGGGGTCCCGGCCAGGGGATGGCATGGTGAAGCCTATCGCGGCCACATCTTTTGGGATGAGATGTTCATCTTTCCATTTCTCACGGTACACGCGCCGGAATTGACCCGGTCATTACTTCTTTACCGCTATCGCCGCCTCTATCAGGCCCGTCTGGCAGCGAAGCGCCAGGGATTTAGGGGCGCTCTTTACCCCTGGCAAAGCGGCAGCAACGGCCGGGAAGAGACCCAGACGCTTCACCTTAATCCTAAATCCGGCAGATTGATTTCCGACTTTACGCACCTGCAGCGTCATGCGAATGCCGCCATTGCCTTCAATGTCTGGAATTATTTCACGATCACCCACGATGTGGCTTTCCTGACGTCCCACGGTATTGAGATCATGATTGAAATAGCAAGGTTCTTTGCCGGCCTGACGGTCTATAACAGCAAACGGCAGCGTTATGAAATCAACGGCGTCATGGGCCCGGATGAATATCACGACGGCTATCCGGCGGTTGACGAACCGGGTTTAAACAATAATGCCTATACCAACATCATGGCTGCTTGGGTGATAAAAACAGCGTCGAGGAGCCTGAATATCCCCTCCGCGCAGAGGCGGCAGGAGATTATGGACACGCTTGATCTGACGGAAAATGAGCTGAAACACTGGGAAAACATTATGAAAAAGATGTATATTCCTTTCCAACAGAATATGATTATCAGCCAGTTTGAAGGTTACGAGGACCTCGAAGAATTCGACTGGGAAGGATACCGGGAAAAATACGGCGACATCCGGCGTTTGGATCGAATTCTCGAGGCGGAAGGAGACACGCCCAACCGCTATAAACTGTCCAAACAGGCGGATGTGCTGATGATTTTTTATCTCTTCTCGGCGGAAGAACTCATGGATCTATTCCACGATATGGGGTACCGCTTCGATCCCGCCACGATCCCGGCGACCATCGAATACTATCGGCGACGTACATCCAACGGATCGACATTGAGTAACGTGATTCACTCATGGGTTCTCGCCAGGTCCGACCGACAACGATCCTGGAAAATATTTCAGGAAGCGTTGGAGAGCGATATATCGGATATTCAGGGCGGCACAACCCATGAAGGCATCCACGCGGGGGCCATGGCCGGCACCGTGGACATCGTTCAGCGTTGCTATACGGGACTCGAATTCCGGCGCAACGCAATTCATTTCAATCCCTTCATGCCGGAAGAATTAAAGCGTCTCAAGATGCCGATTCAATACAAAGGCAATTGGCTGGAGATAACGATGACTCAACATTTTCTGACCGTTGTGTCGAGGAAATGTGATGCGCTACCGATCCGTGTCGTCTATGAAAACAAGTTTCATCGTCTCAAACCCGGGGAAACGTTAACTCTGGAGCTTGCGGGCCGGCGGATGTAAAAAATTGCTTTTATTGGGCTGCTTTGACGGCCGGGTTGAACATTCCGTAGCTCACAAAGGAGAAAAATCATGAAAACCATTTTTACCCTTACGGTCAATCCGGCGGTGGATAAAAATACAGCCACGGACCATGTCATGGCAGAGCATAAAGTTCGTTGCGAGAATCCCAGCCATGAGTCCGGCGGGGGAGGCGTCAATGTCTCCCGCGCCATAAAAAAGCTGGGGGGTGAATCGACTGCCCTTTATATGGCAGGTGGGCTGACCGGCAAACTTCTGGAGTCTCTTCTGGAGAGGGACGGTCTTGCCTGTTGTGCCGTTCCGGTAAACGGCTGGACCCGCGAGAGTCTGACGGTCTACGAGAAGGCAACGGGACTTCAGTACCGTTTCAGCATGGCGGGACCCGAATTAGCGGAGGCGGAACTGGAGATTTGCGTCGACCGGTTGGCCCGGGCCGATCCCCGACCCGATTATATCGTGGCGAGCGGAAGGCTGTCGCTCAATGCACCTCCGGACTTTTATGCGAGAGTTGCTCGGACAGGGCGTGAGATGGGCGCAAAGGTCATTGTCGACACGTCGGGAGAAGCCCTGCGACTTGCCATCGAGGAGGGCTTGTTTCTGGTAAAGCCAAACCTGCGGGAGCTCAGTGATATGGCCGGGTATGAGTTGAAACATGAAGAGGACCACGAAAAAGCGGCCATGAATATTGTCAAGACGGGCAAGTGTGAAGCGGTTGTCCTGTCCATGGGTGCGAGCGGGGCGCTTTTAGCCTTGAGCGAGGGTTGTACGAGAATCCGATCCCCCGTCGTACCCATAATGAGCAAGGTCGGGGCGGGCGACAGTATGGTTGCCGGTATCGTTTTGAGTCTCGCCCGGGGCAGAAGCCTGCCGGACGCCGTCCGCTACGGCGTGGCCGCGGGCGCCGCCGCCGTTATGACGCCCGGTACGCAATTATGCAACCGGGAAGATACGGAAAGACTCTTCAGACAAATTTCGCTGTGATGTCAAGGTGCAATCAATTTCCTGCCGGTTGATGCTCAGTCCTTAAAGGATATTTTAAACGTCACATCTTCGGCAGGGACAACCAGGAATGGAGACCGTCCATGATGAATGTTACGGCCTTCGCACAAATGAAGATATAAAGAACTCTGGCTACAACGATAACGCCCACGCGGCCCAGGGCGCGTTCAACATAGTCCGCCAGGCGCAGGAGTGGAAGGATCGTCAAGTAAACGAGGACGGCGGCAGAGGCTGTTTCCAGGCTTCCGCCGTGCTGGAAAAGGAGGATGGTGGTGACGATTGTCCCGGGTCCGGCGAGATAGGGAAACCCGAGAGGAAAAACAGCGATATTCTCAAACGCCGGTTCCTTCCCCGACGGTTGACGGTTGCCCATAATCATCCCGCGGGCGGCCACGGCAAACACCAGAATGCCCCCGGCGATCTTGAACGATGCCGTATCGACGACGAAGACCCGCTGAAGCATCCAATCGCCGATAAATGCAAAGGAAATGACAATGGAAGCGGCCGTGATGACGGCAACGCGGAAGGTTTCATTCCGGGTCGCCTTGTCCATGTCGCCGGTCAGATCGGCGAATATGGGCAGGTTGCCAACGGCGTTGACCATGGCAAATAAAACCAGATAATCGTGAAAGAAGCTTTCAAGAAAAGACATGGCTTATCAGGTTTATTTGAAACTCATATCAACCGCAACGGTTCGCCTCATTGCCGGTTCACATTTTTAAAAGTGATATTTTACCGACGTTATTGGACCGGCGCGCCCTTCGTTCGTCCCATCCAGTCAAAATCTTCGAGAGTTCCGAAATGTTCCCGGAAGATCCGGTAATACATTAATTCCTCTTTGGTATTAATCATCCAGCCGTTAGGTAATGTCCGTTCCCGTTGAAAATCGTTGTCCGTCACAGTTTTTTCCGCATGCTGCGCCAGCAGATCCACGACACCGGCGCCCTCCCAGAATTTAGCTTTTGTCCGTCTGAGGACCCGTTCCGGCAATTCTCCTTCCATGGCTTCACGCAAAATCCATTTTTCCACTCCGGCCCGCAGCTTGTAATCGGTCGGGATGCGCAGGGCATAGGCCAGAACGTCCGGATTGGTGAACGGCACATAAGCGATGGTCCCATGAGCGGTGGAACTGCGATCGACCCTCTGCAGGGCCGTATTGTGAAGCCTCCCGATGATATCGATGAGTTCATCAGCAATAGCCGATGGATCCAGTCCTTTCAGGTATTCATACCCGGCAAACAGCTCATCGCCGCCCTCACCGGAATAAACGGCGTCCACGTGTTCGGCGGCCCGTTTTGCCACCAGGTAGTTTGTCGTGCTCGAGCGAACGAGGAGGGCGTCGAACGATTCGAGATGATAAATCACCGACGGAAGAACATTAAGCAGTAGATCGATATCGACAATACATTCGTGGTGTTTGCTGTCGATAAACCGGGCAACTTCCCTGGCATATTCGAGATCCGGGGCTCCGGCAAAGCCTGCCGCAAAGGTATGCAACTCGCCGATATTCTTTCTTGCCAGGGCTGCCAGAACACTGGAATCCAGACCGCCCGATAGCCAGGAGCCGACCTTGTCACTGGCTATGCATTGGCCGACGGCCGATGACAGGATGCCCTTGAGATTTTTCGCGATGACCTCCGGGGGATCCGTGACGGGCTGTTGTTTTTGCAACGTGAAATATTGCACCAGGGTAGTGCCCTCATAGCGGTGTCCCGGCGGCAGTTCCGCGATTTTGCGGGCATGAGAGACCAGGGCCTTGACTTCGGAGGCAAAACACAAAGCGCCTGATGAGTCGTTGCCGAAATAGAGCGGGGCCACACCCAGGGCATCCCGATACAGATGAAGGGCACCGTTGATTTCCTGGGCCGCCGCCAGACGCCCGATGCCGGCGCTGTCGAAAACGGCTTGCTCTTTTTGCAGTTTTTCGACGGCATCCTGCTGTGGTTTCGTCCAGACCAGGCCGAGGGTGGCATTGGGGGTTTCGATGATCTTGCGCCCTTCCGGGCCACGGTGAGCGATCTTGTCCAGCATGACATTAACCGTTTGTTTCTCTCCCGGACGGGCGATTCCCGCGATCCCTGACATTTTATCCGTCTCCTTTAACAAGAAGTTTCTTCACCGTCCTTCTCCTTTGAGAAACTCCGAGTCCTGTTCCTGGGTGTCATTGGGGGGTGTTTCACCAATGGCGAACAGGCGCAGTTCCCGCAGGCTCATGTTTTGGATGCCGAGCCGTTCCATGGTCCGGCCTTCCGCCCAATAGTCACATTGGTTGATCGTTGAAGCGATGGTAATGATGGAATCCATCACGGGGGTTTCGACGCCGAGCATTTTACCCAGCGAGGCGATCGGGACCAGACTGGCCGGGACATCTTCCCTGATATAGCGCATCTGGAGGTTGGTCGGTGCCATGATGCCGCGATAGCCCGGCGTGACTCGAATGGCGTTGTAGAGGTCTTGGCCGGCGGAGTCATAGGCGATGTAAAGCCATTGTCTGGCGGTCATGGCCCGGATGCCCAAGGTTTCAGCGACCTTGATCCGCTCGGTATCGATCTGCTCCAGAACACGGGAAACCGAGGGGCTGGCCCCGTGGAGATAGAATTGGAATTCGGACTCGCTTTCGATCCATCCGGCGTTCAGAACGGATAAAGTCGGATGGAAGATGGCTCCGATGTTGTCAAAACTCGTTTTGAAAACATTATCACCGGGTACAAACTGGGGATAGGCCATACGCAGGCGGGACAGAACCTGGGGAATCAGATGGGCTCGAATCGAGGCGACGGGGATCGAATTTTTAACGCTGAAAATTCTGGCCTGGCCCGGTCCGATGACCCGGGACGCATAGATAAAGGTCTGGGCTTCGGCGATAATGACTTCCGCCTTACACTGTTTCTCCAAAAGGACCTGCCTGAATTCGATGGCGCCGAACGTCCGTCCGGGATTAAGGATCACCGTCTGATGATCTTTAAGGTGGGGCGCGCATTGTTCGGCAATGAATCGATGTCCGGTGGCCGGCACAACAACCATGATGAGTTCCGCATCCCGGATGGCTTCTTCGATCGAGGTCGTGACGACCGGTATTTTACCGAATCCATAAACCTCGCCTTCAAGATCGACGCCGCCCCGGGCGGCAACCCCCCAAAGCCTTTCTTCGCCACGGTTGTAAAGGGAAACCTCGAATCCCATGATGGCAAGATGACCGGCCATGGCCAAGCCTCCATGGCCGGCACCCAGAACGGCGAATTTAGGTTTTTTAACTTTGCTGTTGTTAGACTTCATAGAGCCCTCCTGCGTCGTTAAATGATAATATTGCGATTTGCTGCTCTGAATGATGGTAATTTATGGAATTACATTCAGCCTGGCGACAATACTTACCCTGATTTGATTAAACCTTCTATGAGCATGTAGATTCAAGTATACCTTATTTTTAGATATTTTTTGTGATTATATCTTCATGATGAACGAAAGGCAACAGCGAACGATGAATTATTTTATAAAGATATGTAATTTTGATTAGTTATGCCCCTCTAAAGGGAGGATTCCTTAAAAACGATCCGGAAGTCCCCGAATTCTCCGGTATAGGGTTCCTCCGCAGCATCAAAACCCCGAACGGCGGCACCAGGAGGACCCTCTCTGCACCATTGCAGCATTTTCTCCACATTTGCGTGATCGCCTTCAAAAACAGCTTCCACGCTGCCGTCAGCTTTATTTCTGACCCAACCGGTCAGACCGAGATCTCTGGCGGTCCGCTGGGTGCCGGCCCGAAAGAACACGCCCTGCACCCGGCCGGAAATGTAGACATGCATGCGTTTCATGACCTTCTTCATGGCTTGGTGGCTCCCCTGCCGGATCAATCCGGATTGATCAGTCTGAAAAAATCATCTTCATTCAAGATAGGGACGCCTAACGCCCGGGCCTTTTGAAGTTTCGAACCCGGTGTGTCCCCCGCCACCAGGTAATCGAGATTTTTGGTTACCGATTCCGTGGCTTTGGCGCCGAGGGCCTCCACTAAACTCTTGGCTTCCGTTCGTGTCATTTTCGCCAGGGAGCCCGTGAATACAAATGATTTTCCTGCTAAAGGCGATGATTCTTTTTCCGGCTTCACCATCTCCAGGGGCGCGACGCCGGCCTCAAGGAGTTTTTCGATGACCCGGCGGTTTCCCGTCTGGGCGAAGAATTTCGTTATGCTCCCGGCCACTTCCGGACCGATCTCCCGGATCCCTTTCAGGTTTTCAGCAGAAGCCTGCATGACGGCGTCCAGGGTCAAGAACTGCCTGGCCAGAATGCCTGCGATGTGCTCACCGACATGACGGATCCCCAGGGCATAGATGAATTTCTGCAAGGTTGGTTTTTTCGATCGTTCGATGGCGTCCAGAAGATTTTGGGCGGATTTGTCCGCCATGCGCTCCAGGGCCAGAAGTTGATCCTTGGTCAAATAGAATAGATCGGCCGGATCGCTGATGAGACCGGCTACAACCATCTGGTTGACCATTTTTTCCCCGAGGCCGTCGATATCCATGGCCCCCCGTGAGGCAAAATGCTTGATATGTTCGCTGATTTGTGCGGGACAGGAAAGCCCGATACACCGGTAGGCAGATTCTCCCTCGATCCTGACGACCGGGGCGCCGCAGATCGGACCGTCGGGATGCAAGCCGGGGCAGGTGGCGGGCATGACGAACTTCCGTTCCGCACCGGTGCGTTTGGATTCGACGACTTTAACGACGTCCGGAATGACGTCACCGGCCCGCTGGATGATCACCGTGTCGCCGATGCGGATGTCTTTTTTGTCGATTTCGTCCTGATTGTGAAGGGTGGCACGGCTTACGACGACGCCTCCCACATTGACGGGTCTCATGACGGCCACCGGGGTCAATGCACCGGTTCGACCGACGGAGACTTGAATATCGATAATTTCCGTCGTTTCCTGCAGGGCTTCGAATTTACAGGCCACGGCCCAGCGGGGGCTTCGGGAAACCGCACCCAAGCGGTCTTGAAATGAGAGATCGTTTACTTTGATGACCACGCCGTCGATTTCGTAGGGGAGTTGTTTTCGTCTTTCATTCATAAGCTGGTAGTAATGAACACAGGATTGAATATCCCCGGCCTGTTCAATGAGAGGATTGACGGGGAAACCCCAATGATTCAAGGTTTGTATAATCTCCCAATGGGTTTTGAATTGTCTGCCGACCGTTTGTCCGAGGGCATAACAGAACAAATTAAGTGGCCTTCCCGCCGTAATCCGGGAATCCAGTTGCCGCAATGATCCGGCGGCGGCGTTGCGGGGATTGGCAAAGGGTGGTTCTCCTGCTTCTATCCGGCGGCGGTTCAGACGCTGGAATGCCTCCTTCTCGATATATACCTCGCCCCGGATTTCGATCGATTGGGGAACAGGGACGGATGCCGTTTTTTTAATAACGCGAGGGATCGAATGGATGGTTTTGATATTCTGGGTGACGTCTTCGCCGACCTGGCCGTCTCCCCGAGTCGCCCCGACGGTCAAGGTCCCGTTTTCGTAAACAAGATTTACGGCGACACCGTCGATCTTCGGCTCAACGCAAAAAGAAACGGCGTCGGTCATGCCGAGATACCGTTTGATCCGTTCGTCGAATTCGGTAATTTCATCCTCCGAATAGGTGTTGGCCAGGCTGAGCATGGGCGTCAGATGATTAAACGGGCTGAATTTCTCCAACGGTGCGGCGCCGACACGCCGGGTGGGCGATTCGGCCAGACCGGCATCGGGAAATTGTTCTTCCAGGTCGATGAGTTCCCTCATCATGCGGTCATATTCGACATCGGAGATCTCGGGATCATCCAGTTGATAATAGCGTCGGTTATGATAGGCGATGAGTTCCCGCAACTTCGCAATTCTTTTCAGGGCCTCTTGTTGATCCATCGAATCATCTCGCAGTTGATCGGTTTCTTGCGCCTTGAACCTGTGGTCATGACTTGACCAGTTTTAGGGCGGACGGTCTTTGGGGTGCTTTTTTCGGCTTCGGCTGTTTATTTTGAAAATGTATGATCTGTTCGTTGAAGATATGATTTTTCACGCGAACGCTGTTGATGATGAAGAAAATGATGACCGCCTTTTCCCATTCTTTCGAGGCGTCGAAATGCTCCATTTTGTTTTTGTATTTTTCCCATAAGCCGGCAAGGGACGCCTCATCGAGGTCCAATATCCTGTCCGCTATTTTATTCAGGGCCGATTCGATCATGGCTGATTTTACTCCCGGGTTGCTTTTCGATTTTGCAGAATAAATACCATCTCCCCCATGCCGACGCAAGAAAATCCTGACGGTCGTTTTCTCCAAATAATGCTTGTCTTTTTGTTTATGATGACTATAATTCTAACTTGATTTCAGGAGGGGTGATTTTGAAAATCGGCGTAATCTCGGACACCCATCTCAATGGTTACGACCGGCGGCTGAAGAAAATATTCGACGAATACTTTTTCGACTGCGACATGATTTTACATGCCGGCGATCTGGTCAGCGCCGACGTTCTGGAGGCCTTCCGGGTAAAAGATGTCAAAGCGGTTCACGGCAATATGGACTATTTGTCCGTCAAGCAGGCCCTTCCCGATCGTCTGGTTTTGGAGATTGACGGCTTCAAAATCGGCCTGATTCATGGCTGGGGCGCCCCTTATGACATTGAAGAGCGGCTGTTGAAAACCGTGGGGCCTGTCGATTGCCTCGTCTATGGGCATACCCATCAAGCGGTCAATGAAGTCAAAAACGGGATCTTGTTTTTTAACCCCGGTTCGGCAATGGACAAGCGATTTGCGTCGCACCGAACCATTGGTATCCTAACAACGAGCAAGGAGATTACGGGTGAAATTATCGAACTCGGTGATGAATGATTCCAGGGATGAGGTTTGACGAAATGGATACCATTATGGCTCCCTGGCGGATGACATTTATCAAGGGTGAGAAACCGGACGGCTGTATTTTTTGTAAAGATTCCATCAGAAGCGACGAGTTCATCCTTTTTGAGGGAAAGACGTCTTTTATCATGATGAATCGTTACCCGTATACGTGCGGTCATCTGATGATCATTCCCGAGAGGCATGTCAGCGTTTTAGAAGATCTCACGGCTTCCGAAAGTAACGAAATCTTTCGTCTGGCCGGCATTTCGGTGAAGATTTTAAAGGACGTTATGCAACCGGACGGTTTCAATGTCGGCATGAATCTGGGCAAAGCGGCAGGTGCCGGCGTGGATGATCATATCCATATGCACATCGTTCCGAGATGGAACGGCGATACGAATTTCATCAGCGTCGTCGGGGAACTGCGGGTCATTCCCGAAGATGTTAACAAAACGTGGGAACGGCTGGTGCCTCTTTTTAGAAATATTGTTTAGGAGTATTCATATGAAAATCCTGTATACCATTGTTGTTGTTCTGTTTGTTTTGTTGGTTATAGCCTTTTCTTTAGAAAATACCGCCGCAGTGCAACTGAGCTTTTTCGGTTTGATTGAAGAAATAACCATTCCCACTTACATCTTAATTTTTTTCACCTTTCTGGCCGGCGTCATCTTTACGGGATTCATGGGCATTATTGAAAGGTTCCGGCTCACCAGAACCATCACACGTTTGAACAAGACCATCCGGGAACTGAGGCGGGAACTCAACGCTTATCAGCAGCCGCCCGTCATCGAAGACACAAGGTCCGCGGAACTGCAGAAACAGTCCTGACAGATAGAACAGAGTCCATCCTTGAACCGCCATGAAATTTATGACCGATGCCAACCTGGGTAGTTTGACAAAATGGCTGCGGATCCTCGGTTATGATACGGTTTACTGGCGGGGAAACGCCGACCGTATCTTTCTCGCAAAAGCCCAAAAAGATAATCGGATTGTCCTGACCAGAAAGCGGGAATTGGTCAAAAGGCAGTTTTCCGGCCGCTTGCTGCTCCTGAAAACCGATCTGGCGAAAAACCAGTTGCAGGAGGTGCTGACGGAATTTTCCCTGCGGCCTGATCCCGGCCGGATGTTTACTATCTGTCTGAAATGTAATGCCTTATTAGCTGACCTGGAAAAGGACGCCGCCCTCGGCCTGGTTCCGGCCTATATCTTTTCCCACTATAGCCGGTTCCGCATCTGTCCGGTCTGCGGAAGCGTCTATTGGCCCGGCAGCCACAAAGACCGGGCACGGGATTTTTTGCTGCGCCTGGAGCAGGAAAATTGAATATTGAATATTGGGTCATTGATAGAAGTTTAAACGATTTTTTTTGTCTAAAAATTTCTAAACGCATTACCCTTTAAGATTTACCATTCACTTAATTTTATGCCTGTACTGTAAACCTTGGACCTTGCACCTTGAACCTTGGACCTTGAACCTCGGTCCTACACAGCGCAATCCCGATCATCTCCCTGGATTTTTTCGATGGCGTGCTTCAAGGCGGGTAGAACGACGGCCAGATTTTCCCGAACCCCTTTGGGACTCCCCGGAAGGTTGATGATGAGGGACCGGCCTCTGATGCCGGCCACCGCCCGGGAAATCATGGCGTGAGGCGTGAGGGCGGCGCTCTCCCGGCGCATGGCCTCCGCCATGCCGGGTACCTCCCTGTCAATGACAGCCAGCGTGGCGTCGGGCGTCAGGTCCCGAGGACTGACGCCCGTGCCGCCTGTCGTCAGAATCAAATCGAGCTTCTTAACATCGGCATAAGTGATGAGGGTTTCTTTAATCTGCTGCGTCTCGTCGGGGATGATGATGGTTTCTTCAACAACGGCGTCGATACCGGAGATCATCCCGATGATTTCCCGGCCGCTCAGATCTTCCCGTTCCCCCCGGGAACCCTTATCACTAACTGTTATAACGCCGACACGAAAGCTCATTTAGGCATCATCCTTTTTTGATTCGGCAATGATCTTTTCGGCGATAAAGGGCGGTACCTCTTCGTAATGAGAATGCTCGTAGGTGAACGTTCCACGACCGCTGGTCATGGATCTCAGATCCGGGGCATACTTGAGGATTTCCGCCAAGGGGACCTGTCCTTTGACGATTTGATGGGAGCCCTTGCTGTCCATGCCGAGGACTTTACCGCGCCGGCTGTTTAAATCGCCGATGACATCGCCCATGTATTCATCAGGAATTTCAATATTGATGTTGACGATGGGCTCCAGAATGGTCGGCTGACAGGCCAG
>JAFGLN010000110.1 GCA_016928025.1 Deltaproteobacteria bacterium | reverse complement strand
TTCCCGTGCCTTAATGGCCGTTTCGATCATGACATTCGCCTTGTCTTTAAGCTCCGCCGATACCATAACATTCGGCCCGAAGACACCGCCTTTGTCTTTGACCAGACGGTGGGTACGCTTCAGAACCGTTTCCAGCACCGTGGCCATATCGTCGTCGCGGTTCGCCTCGCCGGTTTCACAAAAGTGATTGTAAACCCATGGTTTGTTGTCTTTGTTGAACAGACCGCTGGTGGAAAGCAGTCCCAGCACGCCCGCATTGGCTGAGGCGACACAGAGATTGTTGTTGCTGAAGGGTCCCATCCCCGCCTGGATGATGGGATATTTGATCCCCAGCATTTCTGTAAGTCTGGTTTTTATCATTGTATTTCCTCCTTAATTTTTTTGAGTTTCTTATTTTGCATTTTAACGTATGACGTTAAGCTCTATAAATGAATCACAATATCATGTCAAAGCATTTTCAAATTTTTTCTGCATGCAACCATCTTGAGGCATGAACACTCCATCTTGACCGGCCCCCGGGAAACCCTTCTCAACCTCAGATATCTTTTTACCTTTCTTAAATTATCTTGACATGAACATCTCAAGTTCATATACTCCGCATCGTCCCATATGGAAGTGCTTGCGCTCGCCAAACCTCGTTGATCTCGATGGGAAAGCCATGATGATTTGACACGAGCAGTTCTTCCAACATCATAACGAATTCGGGATGGAACGACTTTTTCGTCTCGAATCGTGACCAAATGCTTTAGACTTTCTTAAAATCGTGACCAAATGCTTTAGACTTTCTTAAATTTGCTTTAAGCAGAAGTATTATTTTTCGCAATCAAATTATTATCTTATGAACGGTGATATTTACACAGGCTTAATGCTCCTGTCCATTGGGATAACCACTGTTTTTGGTATTCTGACCCTTATTGTTTTATTCGGTAACCTTTTAATCCACCTTGTCAACAAATATATACCGGAAATGCAGATTTCCACGACATCGGCCATTGGGATTGAAGAACCGATAAACAAAGACAAAATTGCGGCTATTGTTGCCGCCGTAGAGGCTATAACCGGAGGAAAGGGCAGAGCCGTTTCCATCAGAAAAAAGAAATAGTTTTGCGGACCTTAAGGTGAAGATTCACATTTTTAAAACCACGATTAAGATTATTCATCAATGATTGGGAACAAAATGAGTAAAGAAATTCGTTTTTCATTTTTGCACAGGGATATGTGGCAATCATCATGCAAATACGTGCCCAGGAAAGATCAATTGGAACGTATCGCGCCGGTGATCGCCGACATGGGATGCTTTTCGCGGGTCGAAACGAACGGTGGCGGATTTGAGCAGATTCAATTGCTTTTCGGTGAAAACCCGAATAAGGCGGTCAGGGCCTGGTGCAAACCCCTCAACGATGCCGGTATTCAGACCCACATGCTTGATCGCGGCCTCAATGGCATCCGTTTGAATCCCGTTCCGAAAGATATCCGGCAATTGATGTTCAAAGTGAAAGGGAAACAGGGCGTCAATATTGCCCGTTCTTTCGACGGCCTCAATGACGCCCGCAATATCATTGACTCCATGAAGTACGCCAAGGAAGCCGGAATGATCGCCCAGGGGGCTCTGTGTATAACCCATTCTGAAATTCATACCGTCGATTATTACGTGAATCTCGCGGAAGAGCTGATTGCCGGCGGAGCGGATGAACTGTGCCTCAAAGATATGGCCGGTATCGGCCGACCCGCATCGCTGGGAAAAATCGTCAAAGCCATTAAGACCGGTCATCCCGACACGGTGATCGAATATCACGGCCATTCCGGACCGGGTTTTTCGGTTGCGTCCATTCTCGAGATGGTCAGGGCGGGTGTCGAGATTGTGGACTGTTCCATCGAGCCGCTGTCATGGGGCACCGGCCACGCCGATATATTAACGGTTACGGCCATGTTGCAAGATGCCGGATACAAAACCCCGCCCGTCAATATGAAGGCCTATATGGAAGCCAGAAGGCTGACGCAATCCTTCATTGACGATTTTCTGGGTTATTATATGGACCCGCGCAATCGCCAAATGAGTTCTCTTTTGATCCGTTCCGGGCTTCCGGGCGGCATGATGGGTAGCCTGATGGCGGATTTGAAAACCAATCTGGAAAGCATCAATAAGTATCTCACCGACCACAATCAACCGGCGATGACGGAAGATGAAATCATGATCCAACTGTTCGACGAAGTGGAGTACATCTGGCCGAAACTCGGCTATCCGCCGCTGGTAACGCCTTACAGCCAGTACGTCAAAAACATAGCGATGATGAACATCCGGCAGCTGATCAGGGGGAAAGAGCGCTTCTCCATGATCGACGATAATACCTGGGATATGCTGCTGGGCAAACAGGGTAAACTGCCGGGACCGGTAGCGCCGGAAATTGTTGAACTGGCCGCCCGGCAGGGACGGGAATTTTATACGGGGCATCCGCAGGATCTCTATCCGGACGAATTGGACACCTACCGAAAAGAGATGGATGACAACGGCTGGGATTACGGTCAGGATGATGAAGAACTGATGGAACTGGCCATGCATCCGCCTCAATACCGCAATTATAAGTCCGGCAAGGCCAAAAATGAGTTTGAGGAAGACCTGGCAAACAAAAAGAAGGAAGCGGAGACATCTACATCTGTTACAATCCCCGCCGCCTCCGTGGATTTCACCCCCAAAATGCTGAATGTAACCGTCAATGGCGAGCCTTACGAAGTCTTTGTGTCTTACGGCGATGTTTCATCGCAAAAAAATATACCAATCCCGGCGGAAAAGAAGGTGGAGCCCTCTGCCGTCGCCACAGTCCCTGAAGGGGTAAAAATTATTTTCTCTCCCCTGGAAGGCATTTTTTATCGGACGAAGGCCGCCGGCGACACGCCGCTGAAAGTTGGAGATACGGTAAAGGTCGGACAGCCGGTCGGGTATATTGAGTCCATGAAAGTCTATAATGCCGTTTCCACCGATGTGTCCGGCAAAATCGTCGAATTCTGCGTTAAGGACGGTGACCCGGTTAAAGAAGACGATGCATTGGTAAAAATCCAGGAACAGTAAGCCTATGAATATCTTAGACGGTTTATATCGAATGACCGCTCTGGATCAGTTCATTCACGATCCTCTGGCTCTGGTCATGATTGTTATCGGACTTTTCCTGCTGTATCTCGGTATCGCAAAACAGTACGAACCGCTGCTGCTTGTTCCCATCGGGTTCGGTATTGTATTGGCCAATTCATTGGGCGGAGGCATGGGCATCGTTGCACCCACCGATGAAATCATGCATCTGTCCCTTTTGGAAATAGCCGACCGATACGGCATCATGAACATGCTCTATTATTCTCTCATCAAGACCGGCCTCCTGCCTCCGATCATCTTCATGGGTGTGGGAGCACTGACCGATTTCGGACCCATGCTGCGAAATCTGAGGCTGGCCCTTTTCGGCGCCGCAGCGCAGCTGGGTATTTTTACCGTTCTGGTCGGCGCAATTCTGGCCGGCTTTACCTTAAAAGAGTCGGCGGCCATGGGCGTCATCGGCGGCGCCGACGGTCCGACGGCCATTTACACCAGCATCATCCTGGCACCCCATTTATTGGGCACTATTGCCATCGCCGCCTACTCTTACATGGCCCTGGTACCGGTTATCATCCCCTTTGTCGTCCGCTTTACCACAAACACCAATGAATTGAAAATCAACATGCGACAGATGGATGTCCTGTACCCCAGCAAAAAACCCATTAAAAACATAAAAATCTTGAAAATACTCTTTCCCCTCATGATCGGCGGCATTGTCGCCCTCCTTGTACCCTCCGCCCTGCCCCTGGTGGGCATGCTGGTTTTCGGCAACCTGGTTAAAGAAATCGGGACATCCACGGAAAGGTTACATAAAGCAGCATCCGGGGGTATTCTCAATACAGCTACTATCTTTTTAGGATTGTGTGTCGGCGCAACCATGACATCCGAGACATTCATGACTTTCCGCACTATCGGCGTCGTTATCGGCGGATTCATTGCGTTTTGCATTTCCGTGGCCGGGGGAATATTTGCCGTCAAAATATACAACCTTTTTGCCAAGAAGAAAATTAATCCCCTGGTCGGCGCCACCGGTCTGAGCGCCGTTCCCATGGCCTGTCGGGTAGCCAACGACATCGCCCTCAAACATGATCCCCAGAATCACATTTTACAATATGCTATGGCCAGCAACATCTCCGGCGTGATCGGTTCCGCAACAGCCGCCGGTATTTTGATTACTTTTTTGCGCTGACATCCCGACCATGGTGAAAAACCGGATATCCGGCACCGATCACACTCAGATGCCGCCACAAGCCTGCTTCCGACAGGACAGACCGGCAATATCACCTAAGAAAAAAGAATATATTACAGATTCCGGCCGGGTTTTTTATACAAATTCATCCCATTTCATGATAGCTAAACATGTTTTTATCGACCTTACCCCATAGGAAAAACGGTAAACGCCTTATTATTTTCGTTTGAAACTCTTTTACGGGATACAACAATGACCCATTGGCAAGACCTATATAACGATAAACGTTGTTGTGCTGAAGAAGCCATAAATTGCATTAAAAACGGAAACCGGGTTGTGGTCGGCCATGCCTGCGGATCGCCGGAAAAGCTCTTGAAAACCCTGGTGAAAAATGCCGACACTTATAAAAATGTGGAAATTGTTCATATGGTCTCCATGGGAGCCTCTGAATATTGCCTTCCCGAGATGGCAGATCATTTTATCCACAATTCTCTTTTTGCCGGCCCGACAACCCGTAAAGCCATCCACGAAGGACAAGCATTTTTTACTGTCTCCCATTTCAGCCGGATACCGTCTCTTTTCAAGGAACGGGTCCTGCCGGTGGATGTAACCCTTTGCATGGTCTCGCCTCCCGACGAACATGGATTTTGCTCTTTCGGCATTTCCGTGGATTACACAAAACCGGCGGCGGAAAATTCCCAGACCGTCATTGCCGAAGTTACACCCCATATGCCGAGGACTCTGGGTGATTCTTTCATCCATGTCTCAGCTATTGACTTTATTGTGGAAAGCGAATCCCGGCCCATTCTCCTTCCGCCGCCGAAGATTACCGCAATCGATGAAAAGATCGGCAGTTATTGCGCGGAAATCATTAAAGACGGAGATTGCCTCCAATTGGGTATTGGCGCCGTCCCCGATGCCATGCTGGGGTTTCTGAAAGACAAAAAGGACCTGGGCATTCATACGGAGATGTTTTCCGACGGGGTGGTCGACCTGGTGGAGGCGGGGGTCATCACCTGCGCAAAGAAAAATTTACACCCCAATAAAATGGTGGCGACGTTTTTCATGGGCACCGAGAAGCTCTATCGATTTGTCCATAACAATCCCATGGTACAAATGTTTCCGGTCGACTACACCAACAATCCCGCCGTTATTGCCCGCAATGATAACATGGTCTCGATCAACTCCGCGCTACAGATTGATTTAACGGGACAGGCCGCCTCTGAGTCCATCGGACACAAACAGTTCAGCGGCACCGGCGGTCAGGCGGATTTTGTACGCGGCGCAGCCTGGTCCAAAGGAGGACGATCCATTCTGGCCTTTCATTCGACGGCGTCGGATGGCAAATTATCACGCATTGTCGCCACGCTGGACGAAGGCGCCGTTGTCACAACGACCAGGAGCGACATCCACTTTGTTGTCACGGAGTTCGGCAGCGCGGACCTGCGAGGCCGTTCGGTTCCAGAGCGTGCTAAATCTCTCATCAACTGCGCCCATCCGGCATTCCGGGATGAATTGAAAGCAAAATTCAAACGCCTGTACAATGTAACGCTCTAAATTAGCCATCCGGCAAACTGTTTTCTGGACATTATCCGGCAAATATTTTAGGATGCGCGCACTATTATAAAATGGGAGGAATTTGGAACTAATAATCATTTTAGGAAACCGGAGTTAGATCATAAATGAAAATCCATGAGTATCAGGCAAAACAGCTTTTTCACGAATATCGTATTCCTATCCCCAAAGGCGTCACAGTCCGTTCCGCAGCCGAAGTTCGGCAAGCATTGGCCGGCCTCGGACACATCCCCCTGGTCATCAAGGCCCAGATCCATGCCGGTGGCAGGGGTAAGGCGGGCGGCATCAGGATTGTCAATGGTGCGAAAGAGGCCAGCAGGGCCGCCGAAGACATGATCGACAAGAGGCTGGTCACGGATCAGACAGACTCCGAAGGCAGTCCCGTCAACCATGTCTTAATCGAAGAAGCCCTCGAGACAGTCAAAGAACTCTATGTTGGATTTGCCATTAACCGTGAGAATGCCTGTGTCAGTATCATTGCGAGCAGCGAAGGCGGTATGGAAATTGAGAAAGTCGCTGCCGAGACGCCCGAAAAAATTGCTATGGAAATGATCGATCCCTCTGTAGGTTTACGACCCTTTCAGGTCAATCGACTATTTTATGCCACCGGCCTGGATTCTAAATTATCCAAACAAATGAGCAGCATCATTACAAACTTGTATCGTCTTTTTATGTACAAAGACTGCTCACTGGCCGAAATCAATCCCCTGGTTGTGACAAAAGACGGCCAGATAGTCGCCCTGGATGCAAAGTTAAACTTCGACGACAACGCCCTTTACCGGCATCCGGAGCTGATGAGTTTGAGGGACGATCAGCAGGAAAACCCCCTGGAGGTTGAAGCGTCAAGACATCACCTTAATTATATCAAGCTGCAGGGGAATGTCGGCTGCATGGTCAACGGTGCCGGGCTTGCCATGGCCACCATGGACCTCATCAAACATGTCGGCGCCGAGCCGGCGAATTTTCTTGATGTCGGTGGGAGTGCCACAAGTTCTATGGTTCGGGAGGGTCTTAAAATCATCCTTTCCGACAAAGCGGTAAAGCTGGTATTCATCAATATATTCGGCGGCATCTTAAGGTGCGACACCCTGGCCAAAGGCGTGGTGAGCGCGGCTAAGGAACTGGACATCAATGTCCCCCTGGTCATCCGGCTTGAAGGAACCAATGTGGATGAGGGGCGCCGCATCCTGGCCGATTCCGGTCTTTCCTTCACGGTTGCGGAAAATCTTAAGGACGCCGCCGAGAAAGTGTCGGCCTTCCTATAGGAATAGGCGATGGACTATTACTCTAAGCCTTGGGTAACAACAAGCGGGCCGTTACCGGCCCCGCCTAATGGAGCCGGATCGCGGGAAATCTTCAACGATTAAGACTTCACGACAATTTATGATAAATGAGGCGCTCATGAGCATTATCGTTAACAAAAAAACAAAGGTCGTGGTGCAGGGCATCACCGGACAGGAAGGCCGGTTTCATACAAAACAAATGGTAGAATATGGAACAAAGGTCGTTGCCGGCGTTACACCCGGCAAAGGGGGACAAAATCTGGATGGGATACCGATCTTTAATGCGGTCAGGGGAGCCGTTCGAGAAACGGGCGCCAACGCCGCCGCCATCTTCGTCCCCCCGCCTTTCGCGGCCGATGCCATCATGGAAGCGGCGGAAGCGGGGATCGGTCTCGTGGTCTGTCTCACCGAAGGCATTCCCACACTGGATATGATTACGGTCCACCAATACATGAAGGGTAAGCAGACCCTCCTTATCGGTCCGAATACGGCGGGGATTATCAGCCCCGACAAATGTAAGATCGGTGTCATGGCAGGCTATATTCACAAGAAAGGGCGGGTCGGTGTCATCTCGCGCAGTGGCACCCTGACCTACGAGGTCGTGGATCAACTGACCAAGAGAGGCATCGGCCAATCGACTTGTGTCGGTATCGGCGGAGACCCCATCATCGGATTGAATTATCTCGATTTACTGGAAATGTTTGAAAAAGACAAAGACACGGATGCCGTCGTGATGATCGGCGAAATCGGCGGTCGGGCCGAGGAGGACGCCGCCCAATATCACAGCAACCATATGAAAAAACCCCTCGTCGCCTTCGTCGCCGGCGTTACGGCGCCGCCCGGCAGACGGATGGGGCACGCGGGCGCTATTGTTTCCCGCGGCGTCGGCGACGCCGAATCGAAAATGCGTATTCTGAAAGACGCCGGCATCACCGTCGTCAAAAACCCCGCTCATATCGGTGAAACCGTAGCGGCTGTTTTGGGCCAATGAGCCAGCCTGAAGAGCATCAATGATCCAATTTGAGAATCTTGGCGGCATTGCCGCCCAGAATCAAGTCTATCTCTTCTTTTGTAAAGTAAATTCCCGCCGGCGCTTTTTCCGGCAGTTCCCGGATCGTTTGAACCCAGTCCTTAATAGGCCTTACAATGGTGTGAATCGGCGCATCGGAACCGAAAAGAATTTTATCGGCACCCACAAAATCAATAATTGTTCGCAATTCCCGGCAAAATAGATCATATTGATGGTACGCCAGCGTATCCCACATGGCCAGATCACCATATAACGACGGTTGCACAGACGCCAGGGCCGCCCAGGGGCGCCAGTTGATGTAGCCGCCCATATGGGCGGCAATCACGGTAATTTCCGGAAAGTCAACACCCATGTCCGCCAACAGCATAGGCTCGCTATATTTGCTGCGCGACGGGGGAGAGAGGGGCGACGTATGGGTAAGCAGGATGCCCTGGTGTTTGGCCAGCACCTCGAGCACTTTGTAGGATTCCGGTCCGGACGGATCATAGCCGTTATCGGGATGATATTTAAATCCCCGCATCCCGTAATCCCCGAGATACAGATTAGCCAGTTCAACCGCTTCAGGTCTTCGCGGGTCGAGGGCGGCCAAGGGAACGATGCGGCGGGAAAATCTCTGGGCCGCCTCGCTGAGCAGCCTGTTTGATCTTTTGACCCCTTCGATTGTATAGACCGGATTTGAATAATCGTCAGCACTGACGGCCACGGTTACATCAATGCCCCCGACATCCATCGTTTCAATCAGTTTTTCACCCGTCGGATTTCCCCATGTCTCCATGGCGGTTTTAACCAGGGATTCCGGATCCGCCTCAACACCCATTTCCTGGGCGATATGGATCATCAACGGCAAATTGGCCCGGGCCGCTTTTTCACTCATGTTAATGATGTTGTGGTAATGTACATCGACGATCATGGCTGCCCCCTTTCAAAAATAAATACCTGAAAAACAGGTAACTCCTAAAAAATGGAAGAGAAACCAGTATCAGCTCTTACCGATATCACGATGATTGATGTTGACGATATATTCTTTGTCGGCAAAATGCCCTCCGAGACAATTGGCCACGACGACCGATCGATGCCGTCCGCCCGTACAACCAACGGCGACATTGATGTTTGTTTTTCCTTCCTTTTCATAAAGGGGAATTAGAAATTCCATCAAATCAAATAATTTATCGATGAACGCATCACTTTCTTTCGATCCCAGAACGTAATCACGGACCTGTTGCTGATGGCCGTCAAAAGGTCGGAGGTCGGGCACAAAGTGGGGATTGGGAAGAAATCGGACATCCAGAACAAGATCGGCATCGACGGGCAGGCCATTGCGATATCCAAAAGACGTTATATTAATCACCAGTTTTTTTGTCCGGGAAGCAGCAAGAAAATAACGCTGAACCGCATCCTTGAGCTGATGCACGTTATAGGATGTTGTATCGATCGTTTTATCGGCCATTTTTTTAAGAGGCGCCAAACGTTCCCGCTCAAGCCGGATCCCTTCCATGACCGATCCTTTAACGGAAAGAGGGTGCCGCCTTCTGGTTTCACTGAAACGTCGAACCAAAGCCTCGTCGCTGGAGTCAACAAACAATATTTCAATATTATAGCCTTTCTCCCTCATTTTGGAGAAAATCCGTGCGTATTTTTCCAGAAAGCTCTTTTCCCGCAGATCCATGACCATGGCGACCTGCGATATATCTTTTGCCGGATCGGATTGAATCTCAAGGAATTTGGGCAGCAGCGCAACCGGCAGATTATCGACGCAAAAGAATCCCACATCCTCGAGTGCCCTCAGGGCCGTACTTTTACCCGAACCGGACAACCCGGTAATAACGACAACCTTCAGCTCTTTCACGCTTCACCTTCTTCCTTCGCCGTCCCCTCGCAACAGACGACCACGACCATTTTTCCCCGCAGTCATCAACTTATTTGGAACTCTCGACCGCCTGGTTGATTTGAGGCTTCGTCAAGATTGACATACCCATACTCTATCAGCAACTTATTTTTCACTTTTGTCCCGGAATAGATGATGATTAAAGAACGGGGAAAAAAGAGCTCGTTTTCCTTTCACGGCCGATTGAGGGTCTCCCCCTTAAGCAGCGCTCCGGCAAGACTGGATATGGTCGGCTATAGCGGAAATATCATCGGAAACGGCCACTTTTACAACGGGAAGCTCAACGCCCATAATCGAATAAGTATTTTTGGCTTTCACCGTAGCGTCTTCCTTGAAAGGAGTTTTTGCTAAATCCAGGATCATGGTCATCAAGGTCTCTCGGCAAACAGATTCCGTCCCGAATAAATCCACGACATTGACAATGCCGAAAGGCTTCCATTCCAAGAGGTTTGCCACACGTCGATGGGGGCGTCCACACAAAACGTTTTCCGCTCTTTTTTCAATTTCGACAACATCATCAGCAACCCAGCGATATCCCCGCCCGATCAAACAAACCGCCAGCCGCGTTTTTCCAACATCGCTTTCTCCTCTAATCAAAAGGCCGGCCCCTTTGTAATCAACCAGGACGCCATAAATCGTCACAACCTGTTCGATCTTCTCCCGCAGGAGACCTAAAATCCGACTTTCTAAAAGGTGTTCATCGTATAGGGAACTGACTATCGGTACGTGATGGATCTCTGAAAAGCGTTTAAAATCATCCGGAATTTCCAGGGAATCGCTAAGAGCTAACCAGGGAATTCCCCAATATTTAATGTTTTGCAAAACGCGACGGCGTATCAACGGTGAGGATGATTTAAGTTGAACCATACAAGTTCTGTTGATGATCAGCGGCGTTTGATAAACGAGATGATTCAGTAATTCACTGGGATTGGTGCAAATTTGGACTTTCACATCCGCCAACTTCTTCAAGACACCCGTCCCGCTCGCCCATATCCGCCTGATGCCCAGTTTTCCTCTATGATCTGCAATCAGGTCGTTGATCGTCATAACCATCATCAAAATGATCAAGCTTGTAAGCGGAAACCGTCAACACGTTTCATCCTTTTGCTTGATGATCTTGTACAATTCATCCTGGGATTTTGCTTCCATCAGCTGATTTCGGAATTCAGAATCTCTCAACATGCGTGATATTTTTGCTAAAGCCTTCAAATGCTGACCGGTACTGTTTTCCGGCGCCATTAACAGAAAAAAGATATGGACCGGCTTGCCATCCAGGGCGTTAAATTCAATCCCTTCTTCACTTCTGCCAAAGGCTGCGATCAGATTATCGAGACTGCCGAGTTTTCCATGGGGTATGGCAATACCCTCACCAATACAGGTGCTGCCCAATTTTTCTCTTTCCAGCAAAGCATCCAAAACCGCCTCGTTATCGAGGTTTTTATAGGCCTTTAAAAAGATACCCGATAATTCGGCAAGAACATCTCTCTTATTTTTTGCCTTTAAATTCTCGATAACAAATTCCTTTTGTAACATACTGACTATATTCATGAAAAACTCCAACAATCATCCGTTTGTCTCAATGAGCGAATATTTGCCGTCATCACGACGATATATCAGGCTGACATTTTCCGTCGCTGAATCCCGATAAATAATAAACAGGTTCTTTGTCGATTCCATTTCCATCACGGCATCATCAATGGACATGGGTTGCAACACCAGTTTCTTCGTTTCCGCCAATTTTGCGTATAGGGTGTCTTCCGTTTCTTCGGAGAACACTTCTCCCGGTATGATCTCCTCCACCCGGTTATTGTTCGTCTTGTGTCCTCGAATCTTTTCTTTGTGTTTTTTAATCTGCCTTTCGATTTTTTCAATCGCATTATCAATGGCCAGATGGATATCTTTATCCTCTTCCTTGCTGTTAATATTTAATCCGGTCGCCGTGATATTAACCTCCGCGACATTTCGAAATTTTTCCACCGAAAGAACAACACGCGCATCAATGGGATTATCTATATATTTTTTAAGCTTCTTGAGCCTCTCTTCGATGTATTCCTTTTGCCAATCCTCCCCTTCCGTGCTTCTAAAGGTTACAGATACATTCATGTCCTTTCCTCCTGTAAGAGTAGCGTCCTGATCCGCCTTTCCTCACTTGCCGCCCTGTTCGTTGTCTACACATCGGGTTTTGCCAGAAGAAAAATGCGAAAAGGTGCTTTTATAATGATATCGCTTACGCTTGTCAAACGTTTTTTCTTTAAAAATATTCCTTTCTTTTGGACGCGGGCAGGATACCCAACATGTCTCTGTATTTGGCCACCGTCCTTCTCGCAATGGAAATACCGGCTTTTTCCAGTAACTCAACAATCTTGTTGTCGCTGTATGGTTTTTTAGAGTCTTCCGCCGCAACGATTTTCTTTATTTCTTCCTTCACGCTTTTAGACGCGATCGTGTCTCCACTTGTTTTTTGAATACTGCTGCTGAAAAAATACTTCAGTTCGAAAATGCCTCGCGGCGTATGCATATATTTATTGGTAACCACCCTGCTGATCGTCGATTCATGCATTTCCACATCATCGGCAATATCCCGCAGCACCAGCGGTTTCAAATGACTGATCCCATGATCAAAGAAATCTCTTTGAAATTTTACGATGCTTTCCGAAACATTGTAAATGGTTCTCTGTCTCTGTTGAATACTTTTGATAAACCATGATGCCGACTGTACCCTCTCTTTAATATACTTCTTACTGACCTCGGCATTGGGATCACTCTTGAGATTAGCCATAATTTCCCGGTAAAAATTGCTGATCCTCAGTTGCGGCAGGTTTTCGTCATTAAGGACGATTTTATATTCATCGCCGGATTTGAACACATAGACATCCGGAATGATCGCCTGAATTCTTTCGTCATTATAAACCTCGCCCGGTTTGGGGTCTAAACGGCTGATCAACATAACGGCTTGTAAAACATCAGCGAGGGGAATTTTCAGAGCTTTGGCGATGTGATTATAATTCTTAACTTCGAGGCTCTTGAGGTGTTCTTTAATGATGGTTTCATTCACAGCGTTCAAAATCCCGAGAAATTTTGCCTGAAGCAGGAGACATTCCGGTAGATCCCGGGCGGCAACACCCGCCGGATCGAATTCCTGAACCTTTATGAGCACGCCTTCGACATCCTCTTCGGTCACATTTAGTTGATCGGCTATTTCCTTGAGGGTTGCCTTCAAATAACCACTCTCATCCAGGTTACCGATAATCTGCTCTCCCACTTCCATCTCACGATGATTAAAGTGCGAAAGCTTAAGCTGCCACATCAGATGGTCCGTTAATGTCGCCCTGGCCGTCAATACATTATCCCAGGTCGGTGCTTCCCCGTCGGTTCTGCCATAATTTGTGCCGGTGGTACTGTAGTCTTCCAGATAATTGTCCCAATCAAAGTCCTCTCTACCGTCTCCTTCTCCCGTTAATTCCTCCGTCCGGTCGACAACCTTCACGTCCTCCATGTCCATAGACGGTCGATCATCCGTATCAGGTTCGATGGTCTTTTCCCTCTCATCTTCGGACGTCGCTTCTTCCAAAAGAGGATTTTCCTGAAGTTCCTGATTGATCATATCGACCATCTCCAGCCGGGAAAGCTGGAGCAGCTTGATCGCCTGCTGCAGTTGCGGCGTCATGATCAATTGCTGGCTCAGTTTTAGGCTTTGTTTTAATTCCAGTGCCATCTTACATGTTTCTTTAATACATTATTTTTCTTCGAAAAATTTTTTATTATGCCACGATTCATTTGATTGCACCCTTTTTTCAGAAGCTGAAATTCTCGCCAAAGTATATTTTTCTGGCCACCTCGCAATTTGCGATCTCTTCGGGATTGCCCTCAACGAGAATGGCCCCCTCGTTGATGATGTAAGCCCTGTCGCAAGTGGAAAGCGTCTCCCGGACATTATGATCCGAGATGACGACACCGATCCCTTTCGCCTTAAGCTTGGATATGATGTTCTGGATATCGGCAATCGCCAGGGGATCAATCCCGGCAAACGGTTCATCCAGCAAAATATATTTCGGCGATGTTACAAGGGATCTGGTGATTTCGACCCGTCTTCTCTCTCCACCAGACAGGGAATACGCCTTGCTTTTTGCGAGTTGAGACAAATCGAGTTCCGCAAGCAGTTCTTCCAGACGCTTTTTTCGCTGGTCGTCTTCCATATCAACCATTTCCAGGATGGCCATGATATTTTCTTCAACGGTCAACTTCCTGAATATTGACGGTTCTTGCGGAAGATAGCTCAAGCCCTTTCTGGCCCTCATGTACATGGGACATCTGCCGATGTCTTCCCCGTTTAAATAAACGCTGCCGCCATCGGGATGAACCAGCCCGACAATCATATAAAATGTGGTGGTCTTACCGGCGCCGTTCGGTCCCAAAAGACCGACAACTTCGCCGGGATTCGTCTGAATTTCAATCTCATTGACGACCCGTCGCCCCCCGTAAATTTTTATCAGACCCGTTGCTAATAATTTCCCCATGAATTATCCGCCCTGACCTCTGTCGATAGGGGTGGAACCATACCCCATTCAAGATCCGGCTATTCTTCCTCCATCTTCTCAGGATATATTGTTGCTTTTACCCGTTTATTTTCAGCACCCTCGACAACGCCTCTGTTTTCTTTGAAATAGACCACGATGGTTTCACCATGGATGATGTTGTTTCCTTCACGCATCACGGCATTTCCCGTCATCGCAATTTTTTTCGCATCATCATCGTAAACGGCGTCATCCCCGGAAACGACTCGATCACCCTGGATAACCGTTACGTGACCTTTGGCTTCAATTTTCTCAAAATCGACCCCGTGCTTCTTGCCCGTTGAACCTTCGCTTTCAGGATCCTCCTGATTTTTTTTGTAATAAATTAATATCTTGTCGGCCTTGATCATTATATCGCCCTGAGTAGCCACGGCATTTCCCGAAAAGACAACAAGCCTTTTTTCATGATAGGCATCCAGGCGGTCGGATGTAATTTCAACATGCGTGTCATTCTCAATCGCCTTTGTTTCAGATAAACTGAAGTCTTCGGCAACAACACTTTTAGGATAGACAATCAGCCCCAAAAACAAAAATCCGATCAAAACCGTCCTTATTTTCATTAAAATACCGTTTGTTCATTATACCTGATTTCGGCTTTTACATCCGAAATCAGGGCCAATTTTTCGTCGGTCAGCGACAGGACCATCCCTTTGCCTGTAATTGTTAACAGGCGATTTTCCATTTTGACGGATGCTTCCGTTTGAAATTTTTGTTCTTTATTTGAATAATCCAGACAATCCGTCCTGAAAGAATCGCCATTGTGCGATACAATCTTCACGTTCCCCGACACTTTCATATCTTTTGTATCGGTATTTAAATAACCTTGATCACCGGTCAAAAGAAACGTTTTGCCTTCTCGGGTAATCAGCTTTGCCGCAATTTTATCGAATACGGCAACATTTTCTTTCTTGATATAGCGTGCCGTGTCCGCCGTAATCTCCCATTTCATCCCCGATTCGGAAACATCCGTATAGCGAGCATCTTTAATCTGTAAATCGACTTTTTCCGGTAGAATCTTCAACAGGTTTCCCGGCGTTTTTTGCTTTTCAATCACGAAGATGCCATAGATCACGATAACCGCCAATATGATAAACCCAAGAATGATCTTTGTTGTTTTCTTAAAATTCATAACGTATCAATTGGTGATTACAGTTTCACTTATAGCTTCGATTCAAGAAAAGATCAAGTTCCATAGCACAATTTAAGGCAGTTCATACTTTTCTGCGACCTCCTCCCATTTGCCCTGAAGCTTAAGAATCAGGTCGCAGACTTCTCTGACGGCACCGCGGCCTCCGCTTTTTTCGGTAACATAATCAGCAATTTCTTTGACTTCATTTGCGGCATCGGCAACAGCAATGGAAAATCCCACCCGCCGCATAAACGGGATATCAATAATATCGTCACCCATGTAAGCCGCCTGAGCCCCGGCGATATTCTTTTTCTCAACAATCTCATCGTACATTTCCAGTTTATTTTTTACCCCTTGATACACCTCAACGACACCTAAATCACAGGCCCGATATTCTACAACCGACGAGCGCCTCCCTGTCAGAAAAACGACTTCGATACCGTATCGCATCAGCATTTTCAGTCCATGCCCGTCTCTGACATCGAAATGTTTTATCTCCCGCCCCGTATCGTCCAGGATAACCTTACCGTCGGTCAAGACCCCATCGACATCCAGGATGAGCAGTTTCAGCGACCGGATGTTTTCCAGCAATTGTTCGTCAAATGCCATTCCCATAAATCCATTTACACCTCAAATCCTTCCTATCACTTCATCCGCCCCGCCCCTTTCACAACCTGATCGATTTTTTTCAGCGAACTCAAAAGCTCATATAACGAGTCGAGATAGAGCGAGTTAGGACCATCACACAGAGCTCGTTCGGGATCGGGATGCACTTCCCAAAACAATCCGTCTACACCCACGGCAACGGCAGCGCGGGACAAATAGGGGACCATGTCTCGCTGGCCTCCTGAGGAGGTGCCGCTTCCACCGGGTAACTGGACGGAATGGGTCGCGTCAAAAATCACCGGATAACCCATGGCGGCCATAATGGGCAAACAACGGAAATCCGCCACAAGGTTGTTGTAGCCAAAGCTTGTCCCTCTTTCCGTAATGATGATGTTATCGTTATTTCCGACCAGGGCTTTATTCAAAATATTCGCCACATCCCAGGGCGCCAGGAACTGGCCTTTTTTGATGTTGACAATCTTGGCCTTCTTCGCAATTTCGACAACAAAATCCGTCTGACGGCAAAGAAATGCGGGGACTTGCACAATATCCAGCACCTCCGCCGCTCGGTCGATCTCCTCAAAGCGATGCACATCAGACAGAACCGGCACCTGTAAATCTTTTTTTATCCCCGCAAGGATTTTCAGGCCCTGGTCGATGCCCGGTCCCCGGTATGAATCTTTGGAGGTACGATTTGCCTTATCATAGGATGCCTTAAAGATAAATGGAATCGCCAGCTCGCCGGTTAATTTCTTCAAGAACCGGGCGATATGGATGGTCTGATCTTCATCTTCAATGACGCAAGGCCCTGCAATCAGCACTAACGGCGCCCCATCCCCGATAACAAAATTTTCTAATTTGATTTGTTTCATTTGCTCTACCCTGGTAATAGACAGGTGAGGCATCCGGCCTACCGGTCATTTTTCACGCAACGTCCAACAGCCGGGATGCCTGTCCTACGTTTTTGCGATGATTTATCATGATGTTTGATGTTTTTGTTGAAGCATTTTTATCTTCAGTTGAGGGATCTTTCTGGCCGCCTTGTCCGCGTCGGGATTGAGTTCATAAGCCCGGGTATAGGCCGTTATGGCCTTTTCAAGCATTCCTTTTTTTTCATAGGCCTCCCCCAAATTGAGATAAACCATGTAGTCGTCCGCATCATAGTAAAGCGACTTTTTATAATATTCAATCGCTTTATCCATCTTTCCTTCGAGGTCATACACATAGGCCAGGCCGGAATAGAGAGACGCTTGCTGTGGCTGCATTTTGATCATCTTCTGATAAACACCGACGGCCGCATCATATTTTTTCATTTTCAGGTAGTTTTCGACAAGAATATTATAGACGTCCATCGTCGGCTTGGAGGCGGCCAGTTTTTCATAAACGGGAAGCGCCTTGTCCATCCTGCCCAGCTTTCGATAACTGTCCGCCAGATTATAATAAACCTCCGGTTCGTTAAGGCCGTATTGGATCGCTGTTTGATAATTGTCCGCCGCCGGCCAATATTTTTTTAATTCGGCGTAAGCAAAACCCAGGTTGGCATATATAACCGCTTTCTTTGGAAAATGCTTCAGTAATTTTTTATAGTATTCAACCGCCTGGCTGTATTGCTTAGCCTGCAGAGAAACATCGGCGATTCTCTCCAGGGCATCGATATCCGACGGTTTTAATTTGAGAACCTCTTGGTACTCGCCAATGGCTTCTTTCCGGCGCTTGAGCTTTTCATAAGCAACCGCCAGATTATAATGGACGACGGGGTCCTTCGCGTTCAAATTAATTGATTTGCGGTAACTTTCAATTTCTTCTTTCACCGACCCTTTTTTGCCGTAAGCGACACCAAGATTGGCATAGGCCGATGCGTTTTGGGGCTGCTTTTTAATCATTTCGCGGTACCAGCGAATGGCCTCGTCATACTTCTCATTTTTCAGACTGGCATCCGCCAAGTAAACCAGTGCGTTCACATCCTGGGGGGTATCTTTAATAATGCGCTGATATTGATCGAAGGCGGCATCGCTCTTTTTTGTCTTTTCGTAAGCCTCCGCCAATTTGAGACGGACAGCCGTATTGTCCGGATCAATCTTGAGCGCCTGTTGATAATGATTGATGGCTTGATCCCAACGGCCCGACTGAGCATAAGCGAACGCTACGTTGGCATGAGCGGCGTAATCCTTGGGATTTGCCTTGATTAATTTTAATCCCGTGGCAACAACGCCGTCATAATTTTTTTTAGACATATAACATTTTACCAGCGCCTCCAGGGACGTCAGGTCATCCGGCGTCCGGGATAGGATTTTCCGATAATGATAAACGGCTTTATCGATCATACCAGCATTGACATAAATCGCCGCCAGCGTCTTCCGAACATTGGTGTCCTCTGGATTCATGGAGATGGCCCGCTTCAAATACTGGATGCGCAAATGCCGTTTGTCGGCCGCCCGGGCATATCGCAACCAATCCTGGGCGGTAATGCTTATTTTCATGGGAATCACGGCAATGATTTGATTACGGTAGGACACACTGATCGTATAGTCGTCAATTTCGTTCCGGACAACACGTCCTCGCGATGACGCAATGGCTCGATCAACCATGTCAATTCCTTTGATCAAAGAACGAAAATTGTTTTCCCCTTCCACCCCCTGAATGTTTACGGAAATGCTTCTGCCCGAAAGAACATCGGTGACAACACGCTTGACGACAAATTCATCCCGGTAGGTTACCTCGAAGGTGTCTTCGTTTGTAATCTTTAAATCTTCGCCGTTTTTTTCTATATCTAGATAATAAAATTGCGGCGGTGCCCCCAAAAAGGTAAAGGCGAAAACGTTTTTCAATCGGGTCATGATCTGGGAAATACCCGTGTCCTTCAAAACAACGGGATAAAGGGCAAAAGCCATGCCGATCAACAGGACACCCGCCAGGATCAAACGGCTCTTCCTGGCGAAAGACAATCCCTGACAGGATTTCTTTTTTCTGTTTTTGCCTCTATCGTCCATAGGGTCCTATGTCCTTTGGGCCTCTTTATCCCCGCGGATGGTACCTCCGGTGGATATCTTTCAGTCTTTCCCGTGAAATATGGGTGTAAATCTGCGTCGTTGCAATGTCGGCATGGCCGAGCATCGCCTGGACCGCCCTCAAGTCAGCACCGCCTTCCAGGAGATGAGACGCAAAAGAATGACGAAAAGTATGGGGATGAACGTCTTTTTGCAGCCCCGCATTCCCGGCGTATTTTTTTAAAATTTTCCAAAATCCCTGGCGTGTCAGGCCTTTTCCCGATCTGTTGAGAAACAGAATATTTGTTTTTTTACCGGCCAGAAGTACCGGCCTTGCTTGATCAACATAGCTCGTTAATGCCGCGTAAGCGGATTTGCCCACGGGAACGATCCTTTCCTTGCCGCCTTTACCAAAGACATTAAGATATCCAACCTGCCAGTTCATTGAGTTGAGCGTCAGAGAAATCAACTCGGACACCCGAATACCCGTTGCGTACATGAGTTCCAGCATGGCTTTGTCTCTGACGGCGGCCGCGCTTCCTGAGCCGGGCTGAGCCAGAAGCAGGTTCATTTCTTCCCGGCTCAAGGTATCCGGAAGTCTAAGCCAGGTTTTTGCCATACCGATATTGGCAACCGGATTTAGATCGATTCGCTGCTCCCGGAGGAGGTATTTATAAAATCCCCGGATCGCCGCCAGATTCCGGTTCATAGACGCCGCACTCAAGCCGTTTTTTCGCAGATTTTCCAGATAGGCAATCACATCTTCCGGAGACACCTTCCGCAAAACGTCAATACCCCGGCCCCGAATAAACGCTATATATCGATTCAAGTCCCGGCTGTAGGCCTCTAGGGAATGATGCGAAGCACCCTTTTCAACGGACAGGAAATTGATATATTCATCGATCAGATTATGCAATCGTTCACCGTTCAATGAGAGAATCGATTTGACGATTAATGATAACAAAACAGAAATGATTGTGCATCTTATTATTTTGTATCCTTTTGAAGAATTCCAGAGTATTTCGGTGTGAAATATCGGGATCATCATGACATGGAGGGTGTTGATTTGATATTTTTCCGGAACGTTTTCTTGGGGCTAAAACGGTATAAAATAACTTTCCCCCTTAACGGATGATCCTGATATCATCCTGCTGCCTGACCGTTTTATCACCTATGGACGTTCCGCAATACACACATGAGTAATCGTACTTATCCCCATCCGCCAGAACGAGTAAAAGTTTTTTTCTCACGGGAACGGCCCTTCCGCAGACGGGACAAAACAGCTCCGTGGCGTCAAAATCCTTGTACTGACCTCTCTCCATTCTTTAATCATCCTTCACCGGAATTTTTTTCAGGTTTTCCAGCCAGACGGTCGCCTCACTGTCACTGGGCGCCCGATAATCGCCTCTTGGGGAGAGGGACCCGCCGGAGCCGACCTTTGGACCGTTGGGAATGCAGGAACGCTTGTACTGGCTCGTCTTAAAGAAACGAAACAAATAGACTTCCATCCACTTTTTGATTTCACCGATCGTATAAGCCCGTCTTTTATGTTCCGGCACATCGGGCCAGAGGCCCTTATCCTTGTCTCGCCAAGTGCAATAGGCCATAAAAGCGATTTTTGTCGGCAGATAGCCGAATCTCGTAATATAAAAATTGGTAAAATCCTGCATCTCATAAGGACCGACCACGGATTCCGTTTTCTGATCGGGCGTTAATCCCTCGCCGCCGGGAATTAATTCGGGACTGATTTCCGTCTCTAAAATATCCATCAGAATGTCCGAAACCTCCGGGGAGAACTGTACGGACTGGGCCACCCAGCGAATCAGATGCTGGATCAGGGTCTTGGGAACGCTCGCATTGACGTTGTAATGCGACATATGATCACCGACACCGTAGGTACACCATCCGAGGGCCAATTCACTGAGGTCCCCCGTTCCCACGACCAGGGCGTTCCTCATATTGGCGACACGAAATAAATGCGACGTCCGCTCGCCGGCCTGAACGTTTTCAAAGGTAATATCATAGACCTGCTCGCCCCGGGCAAAGGGATGATCGATATCTTTCAACATCTGCAGGCAACTCGGTTTTATATCGATTTCATTCATTTCCACGCCGATGGCCTTCATTAATCTCAAGGCATTTTTATACGTCCGATCGGACGTTGCAAAACCGGGCATTGTGTAGGCCAGCACGTTCGATTGCGGCCGTTTCAGCAATTCCATGGTCCGGGCCGCCACAATGAGCGCGTGCGTGGAATCGAGGCCGCCGGATATGCCGATGGCGATATTGGGGATATCGGACGATCGCAGTCTTTGCGCCAGACCCTGCACCTGAATATTGTATGCCTCGTAACAGCGCTGATCCCTTTTGCCCGGATCGGACGGGATATAAGGATAACGCGGATATTCGCGCTCCAGTAACAGACGATCATCGGGGACATCAACGGTAAACGAAACCCGGCGAAATGGTGTCAGTTTATCCCGGTGGATCCGGGCATTGTGACTGAAACTGGTGAGGCGCATTCGGTCCTGGGCAAGGCGATCCAGGTCGATATCGGCATAAATGATCTGCGGCTCCTGGCTGAAGCGTTCCGACTCGGCCAGGAGATTGCCGTTTTCATAAATCATGGCATGACCGTCCCAGGCCAGATCGGTTGTCGACTCCCCCGGCCCCGCCGCGGTGTACAGATAGGCGGCCACACAGCGCGCCGATTGATTGGCAATGAGGCTGTGTCGGTATTCCGCTTTTCCGACCGTAATATTGGAGGCCGACAGATTGCCGATCACCGTCGCACCGGCCATGGCGGCAAAACTCGACGGAGGAACCGGCACCCAGACATCTTCGCACAATTCAATAAAAAAACTAAAATTTCTGATATTTTCGACCTGAAAAATCAAATCCGCCCCAAAGGGGATATTGCTTTGACCACAGAGGCTGATGGTTGGAGAAAAGGCCGTCTCGGCGGAACAGAACTGACGGCCCTCATAAAATTCACGATAATTCGGCAAATAGGTTTTAACCGCTACCCCCAGGAGACACCCCTTGTACAAAACGACGGCACAGTTAAAAAGGCCCGCATCGACCTGCAGCGGCGCTCCGCAAACGATGATCAGATTCAGATCTTTCGTCTCATCCAATATAAATTGCAGCGCGTTTTGCGTCGCCTTCAGGACCGCATCCTGATGAAAAAGATCTTCATTGGAATAAGCGGAAAGGCCCAACTCCGGGAAAAGGGCGAAAACCGCATCCTTTTCGGCGGACTTCTTGGCCAGTTCCACCGTTTTTGCCGCATTGAAAAGACAATCGGCCACTTTCACCTCCGGGATACAGACAACCGATTTGATAAATCCATGACGATAGAGATTGAAAAATTCTTCTTTTTTCTTTGATGCCATAAGAAACCCTTTCTTGAACGATTAAGGGTGATCATCCAGGCCTGTCATTTTATCTTTCCGTCATCACACAGGCTGTTATCAAAATTCAGGGACCGATCTCTCAATCCATTGGTCCATTTTTATTAATCTTTTTCGATGTATGCGTAAGCACTATGATTATGAATGCTTTCGAAATTTTCCGCCTCCACGCTGTACCAGGTAAAATTGTCATCCTGATTCAGCCGCTGCGCCACATTTCTCACCACATCCTCTACAAACATGGGATTTTCGTAACTTTTTTCCGTAACATATTTTTCGTCCACCCGTTTCAGCAGGGAATACAATTCGCCGCTTGCCGACTGTTCGACGAGGCTGATGAGATCTTCCATCCAAAACCACCTTTGGGACCGGACCTTGACGGTGACGATGCTCCTCTGATTGTGGGCGCCCATGCGGCTCATTTCCTTGGAACACGGGCACACGGTCGTAACGGGTACTACAATGCCTGCGAGAAATTCTTTTTTTTGGCTGTCGCTTGTTCCGCAAAACATGCACGTATAGTCCATAAGACTTTTTGCATTAGATACGGGAGCCGTCTTTTCAATAAAATAGGGAAATTCAATCTCCATGTGCGCTGATTCGGCGTGAAGCTTTTCCCTCACTTCATCAAGAATCGTGAGGAATGTTTTCATGTTGATTTTTCCTCTGTGGGCATTTAAGATCTCCACAAAGCGGCTCATGTGGGTTCCCTTGAAACGGTGGGGGAGATTGACATACATGTTGATGGTGGCATTGACGTTTTGGACACCATTGGCCCGGTCGAGAACAATAATGGGATATTTGATCCCTTTGACACCGACTTTTTTAATATCAATATTTCTTATATCTTCGAGATTTTGAATATCAATCATGATGATCCGTCCTGTAACCGACCCTTGACGATTCCGACTCCCAGACTGTGACCAACGAAATGGAAAACGGCTCGTTTCGTGCCTTATCCTGCAGCTGTTCATAGATATAGCGGGCAATATTTTCCGAGGACGGACTGGATGCTTTGAAATACTCTACATCATTGAGGTATTTATGGTCAAGCGCCGCGATGGCCTCTTCCGTCCATCGTTTCAGGACGCGGAAATCAACGGCCAGACCCTGGGGGTTCAAATCCCTTGCCGATGCCGTTACTTCCACTAAAAAATTGTGCCCGTGGAGTTCTTCACACCCCCCCCCTACTTCTTCCAGAACATGGGCGGCGGAAAATGATCTTTTTATGGTGACGTCATACATTATTTTTCCTCTAAACCAACACCGCTTTTTTCGGTTCTCAGCCCTTCCCGATCATATAGAAATAGCCGGATATAAATGTATTGCCCAACAGCATCTTTGGACACACACGACCATTGCCGATCTAAAACGTGCCAGAGAGCCTGCCAATTTTCCAACGCAAAAGCGACAGATATTTGCATCATTTTATAACACAGTTACATGAAAAAAACCAACGACACAAAAACACGCCCGGGAAATATTCCTTAAATGATGGCCGGCGCTTATTCTTATCCATAAGCTATGGGATCCTACTGATGAAAATCACCAGTTGTTTGTGGAATTCACCAATTTTTTTTGAAATTATCATCAAACAGTTCATAAAGACAAAATCAGCACGGTGTCTATCCTTTTAATATTGTAGAAATTTAAAGATATTTACCAAATGTCATCACGATTATAGAAATTTGGCACATCTACTGCATTAAAACAACAAAAAAACGTCAAGCGCCGGGGCGATCTCTTTTTGAGACACCATATGATGCAATCATTAAAAAATAACTGACAGTGAAAAAAAAGAACAAGGAGGTGATGGACGGATTATCCAGTCAAACAGAATTTTTTGATTTAAATACTTATTTAACGATACCAAGGAAGGAGAACGTTCATGATTAGCAAATTACAAAAAGGTGAAAAAGGTTTTACACTGATCGAATTGATGATCGTCATCGCCATCATCGGCATTCTGGCGGCCATCGCCATCCCGCAGTTCCAGCAGTACCGGAAGAGAGGCTGGGTGACAACCATCAATTCCGATGCTAAAAATGCCTACACCGCATCGGCGGCATTGATCGCCGATAATCCGAATCTAACGACAATGGATTGCAGTGAAACAGCAGGGGTAGGTTTGAAATCTGCGGGTTATGTGCAATCTGACGGCATAGCGTCCTGTACAGTTACTTGGACCAGCGTAACAGATTATACAATAACCATTGCAGGAAATGCTGCATGGGATCTTGGCGTAGGTTCAGCCATTATCAATGCAGACGGTGAATTCACACAAAGGGCAGCGGTTGCAGGCTCAGGCTCATAGAGAGCTTTATTATCATAATATGATTTATCAAAGAGGCGTTTTCGAACGCCTCTTTTTTATCTCATTTTGTCCCGTTTAATTAATGAATCAGCTTTGAATCTTATCCTTCTCATATCCCTCGAATGTTCTCCTAATTTCACCTTGACAAGGATTACGACTTCTGATTTTATAGCGCTCCATCGACCCGGCGTCTTACCCAGATCACAGATGTGTTTATCGGAACAGAATGTCGGCGCCGGGCAGCGATGAGATTCTTTCTATTTCAGAATTGCCATACGTGCAGTTTTAAAAAACCTGAGGAGGTTAATCATGAGTGTTGATGTCACATCCCCCATGCCGGGCGTTATTACGGAAATTCTGGTCAAGGTCGGCGATAAGGTGTCCACCGATGAAGATTTGATGATCCTTGAAGCGATGAAGATGGAAAATCCCATCCCGTCGCCTATTGACGGTGAGGTCGTAGAAATTAAGGTCCAGATCAAAGAAAAGGTTCAGACGGATCAGGTCCTTGCCGTACTCAAGTAATCAGGTAATGTCCTCTCATGATTTGATAACAAATCGGCATAAAAAAGACCGTTGAGAACCGTTTCACGTCAAAATCGATATCCGGGGCAAATTCGCGACGAGGAAGGTAAACAATGTTTTCTTCCCGGCCGTCGGATTTGCCCTTCAATAGATGGGACGGATCGGAGCACTCAGGGTTTACCGTTTCCATCCGGAGAGGGCCGCTTTATTTAGCCAGGTAAACGCCCCGGTCTTTATCCTGAAGATAGACATGGCGGTACTTGCCCTTTTCGGTTTTTTCAAAAATATCCTCACCTTCCCGCCGGCACGCATCGCAGCTCAGGGCGGGAATAATGACGGCGAATATTCTGTTGCCCGTATCCGCCGTTGAATCGATCGTCACCACCCCTCCACAGTCACGGCATATCCTGACGGTTTCCTCCTGTTGTTCACTGATGTTGTCCGTATCGTAGTAAATATTTTTCTTTCGTCCTGCATGCTTCGCGGAACCGACCAGCTTCTCCTTGATGGCATGGCGCTGTTTCCATTGATTCCCGATATATTGAACCATTTTTTCGATATAACGGCTGATATCATCGGACTGTTTCAACGCGGCAGAGTTATAATCCGGTTCCCGGACATGACTGTAATCGATCCCCGCCATGGCCAGGATGATGCCGACATTTACATATGGCAGGGCATCCTCAATCGAATAGCCGCCCTCCAGGACGGCGATATGGGGCGACAGCTTCTCGTTTAAGAGGGCGTATCCCTGGGCGCTGAAGCGCATGTCCGTGATCGGATCCGAGTAATGGTTGTCCTGACCCGCCGAGTTGATGATCAAATCCGGCTGGAAATCATCCAGAATGGGCAGGATAAGATTGTCCAAAGCATATAGAAAACCTTCATCGGACGTCCGGGGGGGCAGTGGAATATTGATGGTGGCGCCCAGGGCGTTGGGTCCGCCGAAATCATCGGGAAAACCTGTTCCGGGATAGAGGGTCCTCCCATCCTGATGGACGGAGATATAAAGGACATTCGGATCATGCCAAAAGATGTCCTGCGTCCCGTCACCGTGATGACAATCCGTGTCCACGACGGCGATTTTCTTCACGCCGTATTTTTTTCTGACATACTCGATCATGATCGCTTCGATGTTGATATTACAAAAACCGCGTGCGCCGTGCACGACCAGCATGGCATGATGGCCCGGCGGCCGCACCAGGGCAAAGGCATTATCCGCCTGGCCGCTCAACACCTTTTCGGCGGCCGTGATGGCGCCGCCGGCGGATATGAGATGGGGTTCCATTGTGACGCTCTGAGCGTCGGGAACACAGATATGGGCCCGATTGATATCCTCAACCGTGGCAATGCCCGGTTTGTACTCCACAATGTTGTCGAAATCAAGCAGCCCTTCCTCAAAGATCTGATCCTGCGTATACAGAAGCCTTTCTTCCCTTTCCGGATGGGTCGGCGATATGGCCCAATCGAAAGCGGGAAAGAATACAAGGGCCGTCTTTTTCTTCTTTTTTGTCATCACGATTCCTCTCACTGAAGAACGGCAATCAAGCCGGGTTTAACCTGAATTTTTACCCGGATATTTTTACCCGTCGTAAAGAACTGCTTGATCATATTAAACTCTTGGGATTCAACAATTTCCAGTTCCAGATCTTCTTCGTCCGCACCCATGTTGACGGCTTCCCGGCGCAACATGTCTTCACCGGCTTTGATGACATCAGCCATTTTGAAATGGGCCGGAATCTTCACCTGGGTGCCCGTTTCGGGGACGGTAAGGACCTTTCTCTCCGTATCGGCCAGCAGGGTTATTTCCGCCGTCGTTCGCGCCAGTGCAGCACCGATGGCATTGGCCGCCTCAGCATGCTCCGGCACAAAGACAGAACACCCCAAAAGTTTGCCGAGGTTTGCGGAAAGGGGCTTGGCCGGCCCTCCGACCAGATAAAGGACTCGCGGCTGCAATCGGGCGTCTTCCAGGAGTTCATGGATCGTATAGACGGGCCGATTATTGACGTCTTCAATGACCTGTCCGACATGAGATGCGATGATCCCGCACATTTGGCCGACGATGCGTTCGGCCGTTTCTTCAACGGGAGATTTCATTTCTTTCGCAACGGCGTCTATGGCCTCTGCAGCCTTTTGCCGGTCGCCGATGGACGTTAAGCCCAGGACAATCATGGCATCCGTCGGTGTCGGACAGGGCCCGCCGAACGCGGCCGCAACCCCTTCACGCCGGGGGCCGATTTTCAGGTTTCCGTCTTCAACCGAGACGGCGCTGTCCCCTCCCACCCCGACGGATTTGGTCTTCATCCCCCGGATCAATGTCTTATAGTCCCCGATCGTAACGCCCAAAGGCTCCAGGAGGGGGACGCCACGGGCAAACAGGGCAATATCCGTCGTCGTCCCGCCGATATCGATGACAACAGCATCCTCATGGCAGGAGACGATGCTGAGAACACCCATAATGCTGGCCGCCGGACCGGAGAGGATCGTTTGCACCGGATATTCTGCGGAATCGGAAATCTTAAAGGTCCCGCCGTCGGCTTTCAGGATGTAGATGGGGGCGGAAATATTTTGCTCGCGGATAAAATCCAAGACCTGTCCGACAAAATGGTTATAGGTCTCCCATACCGAAGCATTCAGATAGGCTGTCGCCACACGTCTCGGATAATTCAGGTTTCCGGACAATCGATGGCCGAGACTGACATGCCTCAAACGGCCGCCAATCATGTCTTTTATAGCCAGTTCCTGTAAAGGGTTCCGGGTACTGAATTTTCCCACAACGGCCGCATGTCTGATACCTTGATCATGAAACGTTGAGGCAAGTCCGGCTATTTCATCTTCATCAATAGCCGCCATCTCGATGCCCCGGTGATTGACATAGCCCGAAACAAAATGAACCGGGTCCTTTAACTGGAAATGAGACGGTGACAGCCCCGGGCCGGAGGGTAGCACGATACCCACTTTGTCGACTTTACCTTGAACAATGGCATTCGTCGAAAGGGTCGTACTGAGGACGACGCGCCTCAGTTTCAGAGGATTTTCCCCCTCCAGGACAGCCTTTACCGCCCTCGATAAGGACGTCAGCAAATGGGAGGCATCGGTGCTCACTTTAGCTTTTCTCCGCACGTCGCAACCTTCCACCAGAACGGCATCCGTATGGGTCCCACCAACATCGATCCCTAAGATCATACTCACGCTCCATAACCGGAATTTTAAATATTTTTTAGGACACTTTATAACGTTAAATACCCCTTGACAAGGCAAAAAAAAGGCGTATGTTCCTCGCTTCATCCTGGCTGATGCACCATCACCCCAGGTATGAATGATGATTGAAAGGAGGTGATAAAATGAAGAAGCTCTTTGCTCTTTTTCTTTCCCTGCTTTTTTTCGTGACATTTTCTTTTGCAGTTGTCGGCTGCAACGAGAAAAAAGATTCAGCTTCGGAAGCACCGAAGGTAGGGGCTCCCGCTCCCGCCGCTGAAGAAAGTAGCCCCGCCACCGAAGAAAGCAAGCCGACTGACGAAGAAGATGATGCGGCTGATGAAGAAGGCGAAAAAACACCGGAAACGGAAGCAAAGTAACTTATTACTTTGAAAAAAACACCGGACCGGATATGGACGTTCATAGACGGTCCGGTGTTTGGGAAGACGGATTTCCACATCATCATTTCAATGTCAATATATGTAATACATTCAATCATAATCGTTCCCTTCCTCTGAATATATCTTGCAAATCATCACAAAATTATAATAAGAGTTTATGCAAACAAATAATCCGGGCATCCATAAGCGTTGATGAGAAGACCGGATAAAGACAAAAGTTGCATGTTATTTTGCCAATCCCGCAAGAAGGAGAGAAAAGCCATGTCGGATAACAAAAGCGGATACACCAAGGATGTATTAATTGGAGGAATGATCGGCGGTTTTCTTGGCGCAGTGATCGGCATGCTTTATGCCCCCCAAAGCGGTAAAGAAACCCGTGAAGAACTGGGAAAGAAAGCCGGTGAGTTCTTCGTCAAAGCAAAAGAAGAATACAAACAAGTCTTTGAACATGTTGTGAAGGAAAAGACGGAAGAATTGGAAGAAAAAGTGACGGAATTGGGAGAACTGGGAAGGCAGACGATGGAAAAACAGAAGGGACGTATCCGGAAGGCCGTCAATGCCGGCATTGAAGCCTATAAAGAAGAAAAGGAACGCGGATAACGCTTTTTCATTTAAAAAAGGAGTCGTGCCATGAATACGGATACCATCTTGATTCTTCTCGCCGTTTTTCTACTTATAATCGGCGTATTTGCGGTTCTATTTCTGGTAAGAATTCAAAAAACCTTGAACCAGATCGATGTGACTCTGCTGACACTGAATCAACACCTGCCGGGCATTCTGACAAATATGGAAAATATCACTACCAATGTTAACCGTGTTACGGGACAAGTGAATAAACAGGTGGAAGGTTTTGCCGTCCCGGCGCTAAGACTTCAGACCCTGCTCCTGAATATGGTTGTCAGCTTGGAAGACATCCTGCAATTACCTCTGTTTCGGGTCAGCCGAAATTTGCGGGCCGTTTCCAAGGGTTTTGAGGCCTTTATTCAGACTTTTCGCTCTCAATGAGGAAGCGAGGAAATAGTTCATGAGAGGACCGGAAAGCCGGCGATAAAATCATCACGGATCGAATCTGGTGTCGTGGTCTCCTTCGGAAAAATTCCTGCAGCCATTTTCAAATAATTGGATCGGTTTGTTTTAACAAGCTTAGTTGTACGGAGAACGGTGGGAGAGATTTATTTGACCGGCAACAATGCACAATAAAATATGGTCGGAAGATGACGGACAATTTAAACGAAATAAAAGGATTAGAAAAACTAAGGATGATTATCGGCAGGTTGAGGGCACCCGACGGGTGTCCCTGGGACCGCCGGCAGAAAAAGGAAGATATCGGCAGGTATCTCCTCGAAGAGGCGTATGAAGTGATGGATGCCCTCAATGAGGACTCCCCGAGTCATCAAAAAGAAGAACTGGGCGATCTCCTGTTTCAAATTCTATTTATTGCCCATCTGGCCGAGGAGGCCGGTGAATTTGCCATTGACGACGTCATGGATGACATCGCCGAAAAGATGATCCGCCGACATCCCCATGTTTTCGGTGCCGTCAAGGTCAGTAGCGTTGAGGAGGTCAAGGCCAACTGGGAGGATATCAAACAAAACATTGAAAAAAAAGAGCGCCCGCCCGCCGGGCTTTTGGGTAAAATCCCCAGATCGTGGCCGGCACTGCTAAAAGCCCAAAAGATAACCGAAAACGCTTCCAAAGTCGGCTTTGATTGGGAAAATATCGACGGCGTGCTCGATAAAGTGGAAGAAGAGCTAAACGAACTGAAGTCGGCCCTGAAAGGCATCAGCCATAAGGATATTACGGAGGAAATCGGCGATGTGCTTTTTTCAATAGTGAATCTCTGCCGTTTTTCCAACGTTGACGCCGAGGAAGCCTTGAACGCGTCCGCACAGAAATTCATCCGTCGGTTTGCCTATATGGAAAGGACGGTCGGCGGGCAGGGGAAAACCATTTCCGGCCTCAGCCCGGATCAGATGGATGAGCTCTGGAACAGGGCGAAAAAGCTCGAGGAGGAGGTCCCGTAGGATGAAATTTTTTCTTTGTGTCCTGGGCCTGGTTTTCATTATTGAAGGACTCCCCTACTTTGCCTTTCCCGAAAAGCTCAAAATTTATTTGGTGAAAATGGCTGAAATACCCGCTGCACACTTAAGATGGATGGGCCTGCTGGCGATGGTTTTAGGACTCATTCTGGTTTACGCGGGAAGATCCTAAAGATATCGTAAAGATATCATTGACATTCACCCCTATTTCTGATTATCTGCCCCATCCTGTTTTTCATTTGGGATAACCCTCATTTTATTGATATTAGATGATGAAATTAGAAGAATTCAATTACCACCTTCCGGCAGAGCTGATCGCCCAGGAACCCAGCCCCGAAAGGGATGACTCTCGTATGCTGGTCGTGGACAGGATGTCCGGCGCCATAGAAGAATCCGTCTTCCACCGGTTTCCGCGGTATCTGAAACCGGGAGATGTCGTCGTCGTCAATGATTCAAAGGTCATCCCCGCCCGCTTGACGGGCCGTAAGGCAACGGGAGGCGTCATCGAGGTCCTGCTTCTGTCAGCCAGATCGACGGATGACGTTTCCCAGACTTGGGAAGTCCTGCTTCGACCGGCCAAACGCATCCGCCAGGGGGACGTCATAAATTTTCACGGCGTCTGTGAAGGGCAAATCATCGAGCGGCTGAATGAGAAAAAATGGCTCATTCATTTCATGACGGATGGACCCTTTGATCAATTTCTCGATCAATACGGAAAAGCACCGCTTCCGCCCTATATTAAGAGAAAAAATGTTCACCAGAAATCACCAGAAGACAAGGTAAGATACCAGACCATTTATGCCAGAGTCCCCGGATCGATCGCCGCACCGACAGCGGGATTTCATTTTTCAAAAGAGGTCATGGAAACTCTGGGTGAAAAAGGCATTCAGATCGCAAGGATTACCCTGCATGTCGGGTACGGAACGTTTTTACCCATTGAAACGGATAATGTTGAAGATCACGAGATGGAGGAAGAATACTTCGAAATCGGACCTGAAGAGGCACAGTTGATTAACGACGCCCAAAGAGTCATCGCCGTGGGGACGACCTCAACGAGGGCGCTGGAGTCCGCCGCCGATGAGAAAGGCAAAGTCAAACCGATGGCCGCAACGACCAGGCTTTTTATCTATCCCGGGTATGGGTTCAAATGTGTCAACGCCATGGTGACGAACTTCCACTTGCCAAAGTCTTCTTTATACCTGCTTGTCTGCGCTTTTGCCGGGAAAACCCTCATGGAATCATCCTATCAAAAAGCCATTAACAACGGTTTTCGCTTTTACAGCTACGGCGATTGCATGCTGATTCAGTGATAAAGGTCCAAGGGTAAAATATGGATAAAGGATTCCGACTGGTAAAAAAAGACCCGTCCTCTGCGGCGAGATTGGGTAAAATCATGACCCCGCACGGTGAAGTGCTTACGCCGGCCTTCATGCCCGTCGGCACGCAAGGGGCCATCAAGGCCCTCCTGCCGGAAGACGCGAAGGCGTTGGGAGCGCAAATCATCTTAAGCAATACCTATCACCTTTACCTGAGACCGGGACATCAACTGATTGCATCTTTCGGCGGACTGCATAAATTCATGAACTGGCCGGGACCGATACTCACGGACAGCGGCGGTTTTCAGATCTATAGTCTGGGTCCGCTGATGAAAATCAAGGAAGAAGGGGCCTATTTCCAGTCTCATATCGATGGTTCGCGCCACTTCGTCAGTCCGGAGCTGGCCGTGGAAATTCAGGAAGCCCTCGGCTCGGACATCATGATGTGCCTTGACGAATGTACGCCCTACCCGGCAACCCTCAAGGAAGCGGAAAATTCCCTGACTTTAACCCTCAAATGGGCGCAACGATGCAAAATGGCAAAAAAAGAAACCGACCAGGCACTTTTCGGCATCATTCAGGGCGGTGCATACCATATCCTGAGAAAACGGGCGGCCGAAGATATGCAGGCCATTGGTTTTGACGGCTATGCCTTGGGCGGCTTAAGCGTGGGAGAACCTAAAGACGTGATGTTGGACATTGTGGCAGGCATCACCCCGCTGCTGGCTGAGGATACGCCAAGATATCTTATGGGTGTCGGAATGCCGGACGATATTGTCGCCTCTGTTTTCCACGGGATTGACCTGTTTGATTGCGTTATCCCGACCCGCTGTGCGAGGAATGGATTATTATTTACAAATCAAGAAAAGATTGTTATAAAAAACGCCCGCTATCGAAACGACGATGCGCCGGTTGATGAAACCTGCGATTGTTATTGTTGCCGAAACTACTCGCGGGCCTATTTGCGACATTTATTTATGGCCAGGGAAATACTGGCCATGATTTTAAATACGATACACAACATTCGCTATTACATGCGCTTAATGGAAAATATCCGATGGGCCATACAGGAAGATCGGTTTTTAGATTTTAGAAATCATATATCAAATAGAACGCAATCCGTAACGTCTGTTTGAAATCAGCCGAAAAGGACACAGGCCTGTCGGCCTGTTCATCATTGCAAAAGGAGGGGAAAACCTTGATAGATTTAGCTTATGGTATGGGCGGAGGAGGAGCTCCCGGCGGTGGCGGCGATTTGAGCTTCATCATTATGATGGCAGCCCTTTTTGCCATTTTTTATTTTCTTCTCATCAGGCCGCAGCAGAAGAAACAAAAAGAAGTCAAAGCGATGCTTGCCAGTCTCGGCCATGGGGATCAGGTACTGACGACAGGGGGCATCCAGGGCAAAATCACTGCCCTCACAGACACGGTGGTTACCCTTGAAATTGCCGAGAAGGTGAAAGTGAAGGTCGGGCGGGAGTTCATTACCGCGGTCATCCAAAAAGCGGCAAAGGAATAACCGATGCGCCATCATTCCATACTCCTGATTCTTCTATAACATTATTAAAAACGACTTAAAATTGCCCGCAGCCATCCCATAAAGGTCAAGCGCGGGGTCTGGAGTTATGTACGGAATTCATTAAAAAGAGGTAAAATATGTCTAAAAACATCAAGCTCAGGAGCGCAATCGTATTGATCATCTGCATTGCCGCCTTTGTTTATCTGGCGCCGACCGTGACCTCAAATCTGCCTGATCTCTGGAAGCAATACCTGCCGACGGAAAAAATTCATTTAGGCCTCGATCTCCAAGGGGGCATGCACCTTGTTTTAGAGGTGGATACGGTCAAGGCGATTGAAATAACACTGGAGCGGACGGCAAATGATCTGAAAGAAACTCTCATGGACCGACGAGTGAAATTCAGACGGATCGAACGAACGAAAAACCTGACCATCGCCATTGACGTGCCCGACAGTCCCGCGCGGGAGGCCATGGAAAAAATCATCAGGGACTATTATCCGGACCTTGCAATAGCTTCATCGGAAACCCGCGAAGGCGCTTCCACGGTTTATCTGAAAATCAAGGAGAAGCGGGCCCAGGAAATCAAAAAGCAGGCCGTTGAACAAAGCCTGGAGACCATCAGAAACCGGGTCGATCAGTTCGGCATCACGGAACCTGAGATCATCCCCCAGGGTGATGACCGTATTATCGTCCAGCTTCCGGGCATCAAAGACACGGCAAGGGCCAAAAATCTCATCGGAAAAACAGCCCTGCTGGAGTTCAAACTGGTGGACGAGGAACACAGTCTGGATGACGCCCTGAAGGGAAATATTCCGGAAGGATCCGTCATTGTATACGGCTACAACGTTGACCGGGAAAACAGGAGCCGCGTGAGAACCCCCTACCTTTTGAAGGAAAAAACCCTGCTGTCCGGCGGCGATATCGAGAGCGCGAAGGTGCAGATCGGCGACCGGTTCGGCGAGCCTTACGTTTTGATAAAGTTCAACACCCAGGGCTCCAAGGATTTCGACCGCATCACGGCGGCCAACGTCAAAAAGCGCCTGGCCATCGTTCTGGACGGCATTGTTCATTCCGCGCCGGTCATTCAGGAAAGGATCTCCGGGGGCAGCGCCCAGATTACCGGCTCTTTCACGATGGATGAAGCCCACGACCTGGCCATCGTTCTTCGCGCCGGCGCCCTGCCTGCTCCGGTCAATATTCTGGAAGAACGGACCGTCGGTCCTTCGCTCGGACAGGACTCCATCGACAAGGGGGTCTGGTCGAGCATTATCGGAGGCATTCTGGTTATCATCTTCATGTTCGTTTACTATAGACTGTCCGGACTCGTCGCCGATTTGGCGCTTGTCTTAAACATGATTTTACTCCTGGGGACGATGGCCGCCTTCAAGGCGACCCTGACCCTGCCGGGTATCGCGGGTATCGCCCTGACCATCGGTATGGCCGTCGACGCCAATGTTCTCATCAACGAGAGGATCAGAGAAGAGCTCCGTCTGGGGAAAACACCGAGAGCCGCCATCGAAGCCGGCTATGCCAAGGCATTTCTGACGATTCTCGACACCAACGTGACGACCCTGGTGGCGGCTTTGTTTCTCTTCGGATTCGGGACGGGGCCGGTCAAGGGATTTGCCGTAACGTTGACCATTGGTATTGTCGCCAGCATGTTCACGGCGGTCTTCGTATCCAGAATTATTTACGACTACTTCATCTGGAACAGAAAAATTCAAAAATTAAGTATCTGATTGACGTATTGAAGATGCCTTTATTTTTGATTCTCAAATGAGGAGATGCACATGGAATTCATAAAAACCGAAACTCACTTTAATTTCGTCGGCATGATGAAAATCGCCGTTATCGGCTCCGTCGCATTTATCATTCTGGGTATCGCCTCCGTAATCTACCATGGCGGCCTGAACCTGGGTATCGACTTTGCCGGTGGAACATTGATTCAAGTCAAATTTAAAAATGAGGTCAACATTGAGCATATACGAGAGGCCCTAAAACCTTTAGGTTTTGAAAGAAGCATCATTCAGCAATTCGGCGTGCAGGAAGTCCTCATCCGGACGGCGGAACTCTCCGAAGACCTCAAAGGTCTGTCCGGCAATATCGACAGTGCCTTCAAGACGTCTTTCGGCGAGGATACCTACGATGTCCGCCGGGTTGAGGTCGTGGGGCCGAAAGTGGGAAAGGATTTAACCCAGAAGGCCATTTTCGCCATCATCTTCTCCTGGATCGGCATCCTCATTTACGTCGGAATCCGCTTCGAGTTCCGCTATGCCCTAGGCGGTATCATCGCCCTGGTGCATGATATTCTGGTGACCGTCACGGCCCTTTCCCTGGCGGGCAAGGAATTCGATCTGAATATCGTCGCCGCCTTGTTGACCATTGTCGGTTTTTCCATTAATGATACCATCGTCGTCTTTGACCGCATCCGGGAAAATACCCGGAAAAATATCAAACTGCAACTGAATGAGTGCATCAACTTAAGCGTCAACCAGACCCTGAGCCGGACCATTTTGACGTCCCTTACGGTCTTGATGGTTTTGCTGGTCCTGTTTATCTTCGGCGGCACGGTCATCCATGATTTCACTTTTGCCTTATTGTTCGGGGTATTGGCCGGTACCTATTCCACCGTGTTTATTGCCAGCCCCATTGTATTGTTGTTTGAAAAAATTAAACCTTCCAAAATTAAAAGGAAGAAATAAATTGTCGCCTCTGGAAATTGCCGGATTGACAATATTCATTCTCGTGCTGCTGTTGGGAATCTTCTCCATTATCTTCGGATTCCCCGGAACAGTGATCATTTTCATAGACGTCCTTATTTATGCCATCATTACGGGATTCACGAAAATCGGCCTGAAAATCCTTATTATCCTGGCGGTCTTGATGATCATCGCGGAAGTGATCGAGTTCTTTCTGGGTGTGGCAGGAGCGGCCAAATTCGGCGCCTCGAATAAAGGCATCTGGGCGTCGATCATCGGCAGCATCATCGGTGCCATGATCATGACCCCCTATTTAATGGGACTGGGCATGATCATCGGAGCCTTTATCGGCGGGTTCTTCGGCGTCCTGGTGGTCGAGCTGATCCGTCAGCAAGGAATGAGACCCGCTTTTCGGGCCGGCTATGGCGCCTTTCTGGGAAGGGTTGCCGGGATCTTCGTCAAGGGCATTCTGTCGATCGTCATGATCGTCATCACCCTGATGAATATTTATTCTTAAAGGAATCAGCAATGGTCAAAACGAAGTCCAAAGTTCAAGAGTACGCTGAAGCGATAATTATTGCGATCCTGATCGCCCTATTCTTAAAAGCATTTGTCATACAGGCGTTTAAGATCCCTTCCGGCTCCATGCTACCGACCCTGCAGATTGGCGATCATATCCTGGTCAACAAATTCATCTACGGAATCAAAATACCCTACTTCAGGAAAACCCTGCTCAACATCACCGAACCGAAAAGAGGAGATATTATTGTCTTTATTTTCCCGGAAGACCGATCGAAAGATTTCATTAAACGGGTCATCGGTATCGGCGGTGATACCATAGAAATCAGAAACAAAAAAATCTTCCTGAACGGCCTGCCTTACAACGATGAACATGGTGTTTATAAGGAAGATTTCATCATTCCCGGTTCTCTCCAGCCCCGGGACAACTATGGACCCGTCACCGTCCCGAAAGGATCCTATTTTGTCATGGGGGACAATCGAGATCACAGCGCCGACAGTCGCTACTGGGGATTTGTCGAGTCCAAAGATGTCCTCGGAAAAGCGTTTATCATTTACTGGTCATGGAACAAAGAAGACCACAGTGTCCGCTGGAAAAGATTCGGCAATCTCTTGAAATAACCGGGATCAATGCGTGAGGTTTACGGTTTAACACAACGATACGTTTTTTAATGTTCTGCGTCATCCGATCCTGCCCATTGTGCTTAGCATGATTACATCTTGACAGATGCCGCCGTTTCATTATAAAAGCGAACCGGAGAATGAAAAAGAATATAAATTTCCTTTTTAATTTAATCCCGAGAGATTGAAAAAGGGCATGAAGAACACCTTAAAATTCCTGCATAAAACAACAGGCCTTCCCAATAAACGGGGAGGCCTTTTTATTTTGTCCGGAAAAGGAGACCTGACGTTATGGCAAATCAAAAAGTGGTCATGGACGCTGACGGCATCGACAGATCGCTTACTCGAATTGCTTACGAAATCATCGAAAAGAATAAGGGTGTCGAAAGCCTGATTCTCGTCGGCATCAGGACGGGCGGGGTTTTTCTCGCCCAAAGGCTCCGGGAAAAGATTTTGAAAATCGAAGGCGTCGAAATCCCTATGGGCATTCTGGACATTACCCTTTACCGGGATGATGTCCTGAAGACACAAAAAAAACCCCTCCTGGGTAAAACGGATATGCCTTCTTCACTGGACAACAAGAAAGTCATTCTGGTGGACGATGTTCTTTTTACCGGCAGGACCATCAGAGCGGCCATGGACGCCTTGATCGATTTCGGCAGACCCAAACTGATTCAACTTTCGGTTCTTGTGGACCGGGGACACCGGGAACTGCCCATCCGGGCGGACTTTGTCGGTAAAAATCTCCCCTCGTCTCTCTGGGAGGCGGTTACCGTCCATCTGACGGAGAAAACAGGCAGAGATGAAGTGGTTATCGAAGAAAGCGTTTAACGTATGAAATTCGAGGTCTTATCATGAAGCTCACCCAAAAGGATCTTTTAGGCATTAAGGACCTTTCCGTCGAAGAAATTAATCTCATCCTGGATACGGCCGAATCCTTTATCGAGGTTTCCACGCGGGAAATTAAGAAGGTTCCCACTTTAAGAGGAAAAACGGTCATCAACCTCTTTCTGGAAGCCAGTACGCGGACCAGGACCTCCTTTGAAATCGCCGGAAAGCGGTTAAGCGCCGACACGATCAATATTTCCTCATCAACCAGTAGTATTGTCAAGGGGGAAACCCTGATCGATACGGCAAAAAACCTGGAGGCCATGAACCCGGACATTATCGTGATCCGGCACAGCGCCGCCGGGGCGCCGCATATTCTGGCCAAAACCGTCAAACAGTCCGTCATTAATGCCGGCGACGGCGCCCACGAGCACCCGACCCAGGCCCTGCTGGATCTCATGACGATCCGATCGAAGAAAGGGCAAATCGCCGGTCTGCAAGTGGCGATATGCGGGGACATCGCCCACAGCCGTGTCGCCCGGTCCAACATCTACGCCCTGACCAAAATGGGAGCTTCCGTGACCGTTGCCGGGCCGGCCACGATGATGCCGAGATATATCGAGCAGATGGGCGTCAAAGCGTGCTGCAAGCTGGAGGATGCCATCGTCGACGCCGATATCATCATGATGCTGCGCATCCAGTTGGAAAGGCAAACGGAGCATATTTTCCCGTCCCTGCGAGAATATTCGACCTATTTCGGTCTGAATCGTAAAAATATTACCCTGGCCAAAGACGACGTTCTGATTATGCATCCCGGACCGGTCAATCGGGGGATTGAGTTGGCCCCGGACATCGCCGACGCCCCTTTTTCCATCATTCTCGATCAAGTCACAAACGGTGTGGCCGTGAGAATGGCCCTGCTTTATCTTCTGACAGGAGGCAACTGATGAAGCTCTTATTGAAAGCGGGAAGGGTTATCGATCCCTCCCAAAATATCGATGCCCTCATGGACATCGCCATCCAGGATGCTAAAATAGTTCAAATCGGCCCCAACCTTTCGGAAGGGCAGACAAACGGCCGGAAAGGGCCGAGTTCAAAAACCAAGACCATTGATCTTACCGGCAGGGTCGTGGTGCCGGGGCTTATCGATATGCACACCCATCTGCGGGAACCGGGTTTTGAATACAAAGAAACCATCGAGACAGGCAGTCTTGCCGCCGCCGCAGGCGGTTTCACGTCCATTGCCTGCATGCCCAATACCCAGCCCGTCAACGACAACCGCTCCATTACGGAATTCATCAAAAGAAAAGCCGCCCTGGCCGGACGGGTTCATGTCTATCCCATAGCGGCGATAACGATTGAATCAGCCGGACGGAGCCTGACGGATTTCCGCGATTTGCAGGATGCGGGCGCCATCGGCTTTTCCGATGACGGGAAGTCCGTCCTGAACAGTGCCCTGATGAGAAGGGCCCTGGAATACGCCTCTTCCATTGACATGCCGGTCATCTGTCATTGCGAGGACCCCCAATTGTCGGCGGGCGGTTCGATGAACGAAGGCTTCGTTTCGACGGAGCTGGGGCTCGCCCCGATTCCGGCCATGGCGGAAGATGTCATGACGGCGCGAGACATCATTATTGCCGAGTACACCCGTACGGCCGTTCATATCGCCCATGTCAGCACGGCCGGTTCCGTGGAATTTATCCGATCCGCAAAGAAACGGGGCGTGAAGGTCACGGCGGAAACGGCGCCGCATTACTTCACCTTAACCGATGACTCCCTGCGGGATTTCAATACTTTTTATAAGGTTAATCCGCCCTTAAGGACAAAGGAAGATTTGGAAGCCGTGAAGGAGGGGCTAAGGGACGGAACCGTCGACGTCATTGCCAGCGACCACGCGCCCCATGCCGTGACGGACAAAGATGTGGAATTCGAATTTGCCGCCAGCGGGATGATCGGGCTGGAAACCTCTCTGGCCTTGAGCCTGAAGCTCGTTGACGACGGTATTCTGACGCTTCCTCAGCTTATCCAAAAAATGAGTTTTAATCCGGCGAAGATTCTCAAAATACCCAAGGGGACCCTTCAGGTCGGCGTCGATGCCGATGTCACGGTAATCGACCGGGAAAAGATCTGGACGGTCGACTGTCATCAATTCCGTTCACGAAGCCGCAACTCCCCCTTTCACGGTCGGCGGATGAAAGGAAAGGCCGTCATGACCATCATGGGCGGAGAGATAACATACGATGAAAGCCAAAACAACGCATAAAACCCCGGCGATTGTCTTAAGAACCCTCGACTACGGGGAATCGGACCGGATTGTGACTTTTTACACCGCCGATTTCGGCAAGATCAAGGGTATCGCCAAGGGGGCGCGGCGCAGCCAGCGCCGTTTTGCCAATACTCTGGAACCTTTTTCCTGCATTACCATCCTCTTTTCGAAGAAAGACGACGCCTCCCTGGCCTTTCTGGAAAACTCCGATATAATCGATCACTACGCCGCCATCCGGGCGGACCTGGAAAAGACCCTGCAGGCCTCTTATCTTGTCGATCTAACGGACCAGTTTACCCTGGAAGGCAAAGCGAATTATTTACTGTTTGAATCAATAAAGGATTTTTTGAAGCTTATCGATGAAGGACACGCATCCGATACACTCCTTCGTTTCTTTGAAATGAGACTCCTCAAGTACTCCGGATACGAACCCGTTCTCGACCGCTGCACCGTCTGTCAAAAGCCCGTTAATGAATTAAAGACGTGCCGCTTCAATTTCCGCGACGGGGGGATCAACTGCGATCACTGCAGGAACGGATCCTTTGACGGTCTGTCTCTATCGCTGGGGACGGTAAAATCGCTCCTGCTGGGCAAGGACATGGACCTGACCAAAATCCACCGTTTGAGTCTATCACCGCAGACCGCACAGGAGAGCAAAACCCTCCTTGCCGGCTTTATCCGCCACCTGTTGGGCAAGGAATTAAAATCTGCCCATGTTCTCAATCAAATCAGGCGCTTGGGCATTTGATTCCCAACGCCGACGGGTTGACGGCCCCTCGGATAATCTTTTTGACGGTTTCCCTATGATACCACCTTTGATCTCAATAACAGCGGTTGTATTATCCGGAGACCGATTCATCTGCAAGAGGACAAAATAGCGGCCTTCACAGGAAAATTTTAAATATTGACAGGGTCTTATCATCATGTTAGGGGTACGCCTGAATTAAACAAAGACCCTATTTGTTCGATAGGTTTGATTCATTCATAACCGGTTAAAAACAAAAGACTAAGACGATAGTTGCAATATCTCTCCCGCCAATGAAGAATAAGGCGTACAAATTGCAGGACAAGAAATACCTGTTAATGCATGTCATGATGAAGAACGATGAAACGCCATGCGGAAAATGCGGGACATGCGGATTTTTTAAGAGTCGACATATTTTCTATAAGGAGGAATTGTGACATTCCAAGAACTGATATTAGCCCTGGAAAGATATTGGGCAAATCAGGGATGCGTGATCCAGCAACCCTATGATGTTGAGGTCGGAGCCGGTACCTTCAACCCCGCGACCTTTTTACGGGCTTTGGGACCGGAGCCCTGGAATGTCGCCTATGTGGAGCCGTCCCGTCGGCCGACGGACGGCCGCTATGGTGAAAATCCGAACCGACTCCAGCATTACTACCAGTATCAGGTAATCATGAAACCGTCACCGCCCAATATCCAGGATCTCTATCTTGATTCCCTCAAGAGTTTCGGCATCGACCCGTTGGATCATGACATTCGCTTTGTGGAAGATGACTGGGAATCCCCCACCGTCGGCGCCTGGGGGCTGGGCTGGGAGGTCTGGCTTGACGGCATGGAAATTACGCAGTTTACGTATTTTCAACAGGTCGGAGGATTCGACCTGCGCCCGATATGCGCCGAGATCACTTACGGCATCGAACGGATTGCCACGTACATTCAAGGTGTTGACAGTGTCTACGACCTGCAGTGGAACGACCGGATCAAATACGGCGATGTCCATCATCAGAGTGAGGTCGAATGGTCACACTACAATTTTGAAATCGCCGATACGGACATGCTCCGAAAGCTTTTTGACATGTATGAGGCGGAAGGTATCCGGCTGGCCGAAAAAGGACTGGTCCTGCCGACTTATGATCATTGCCTCAAGTGCTCTCACACCTTCAACATGCTCAACGCCCGGGGAGCAATCAGTGTCGCCGAGCGGACCAGCTATATCGGCCGGGTGAGAAATCTGGCCCGCTTGAGCGCCGAGGGCTATTTAAAGCAAAGGGAAGAGATGGGTTACCCGCTTTTAAATCAGGCACAGGGATAGGAGAGACAGGTGCAAGATGCAAGGTTTTTAATGATATCCGTTAGTAATGAAGTTTTGAAAAACAGGAATTATTTGAATTGATATTTCTTTGTTCCTTGAACCTTGATCCTTGATCCTAATACCCTGTCTCTTAAACCTATTTTCTAAGGGAGTTTTTGATGGGCAAAGATGTTTTACTTGAAATAGGAACGGAAGAAATTCCTGCCGCTTTTTTACCAAAAGCGATGCAGGATATGGACGATATGATCCGCCGGGAATTATC
>JAFGLN010000008.1 GCA_016928025.1 Deltaproteobacteria bacterium | reverse complement strand
TTCCTTCGGAATGGGGTGACGACATCAATCGGAATCAGGTGACGGAATGAATCGGAATCGGGTGCCGGTTTGCGTCGGAATACGCAACGGGGGGCACATCCTTAAATTATTTGTACCAATAGCCTTTGGTTATTACCTGCTGCACTGCATGTCACTTATACAAAATTAAATTTTTAAGGGTATCCCTTTTACTTCCCCGCTTTTGGGCCGATCCTCTGTATGGCATCATTAAGGATTCACCAAGATATCTTTGATTCGAGATAAACCATTACCAAAAGTCGCCGGAATATACATGAACCTGCTCTCGACACCTCTGCCAATTAGCTGCCTGAACCTAGCTTCAACACTGCCAGAATCATCCTTATTAATAATTACGAGATTTCTGAGTCTTGCCTTGCTTTCGCTACCCAAGGCATAGAGATACCTAAAAAAGGAATCTGTTTCTGGTAAAGAATAGCCTATGATAAAGATATTTTCTGCTGCTGCGAATTCATAGGCCGCCCGAGACCAGACGTTTGACAGCTGACCATGATAGCCATTTTTGTTCCAGGAAGGGGGGACGATAACAGGTGGGCCATTTAGTGGCTTATCTTCAAAATTCCTTTCACTGAGCATTGTTCCGAGATTGTAGAAGACATATTTCTGCTCACCCAAAAGTTGGAATCTCGCGTCCCGTACTTCAAAGGGAACTATTTTGCCATTTTCAGAAAGGTCCCAATTAATGCTTCCATGTAGCTTTAGCAGCGGACAAGTATGGGGATGGGCCTCAGCATCCAGAGAGTAGTCATAAGATCTACCATAGTGATATAGGGCATAATCTAGACACAAATCGTAATTGAAGGTGACAAAGGAAAATTCATGCGGGTCCTGAGGGGGTTGTTTTTTTTCGACCTCATCCAAAGTTGTCATGAATGCGTCATAAGGCCTGGGTGGTCGAATCTTCCTGTCTATTACCGGGAACCGTATTCCAAATTCAAGAGTTTTATAAATGAGGGTAATGAGTGAATCGCGCAGTTTTGTTATGGATGCCTCATCTCTGGTGCCAAGCCTCTTCAACAAGAGCCCCATTTCGATTGCACCGAAGACTATTTCGATATTGTTCAGGTCAAGGAATGCCTTCGAATGAACACCCTGAAGCTCTGAAATGGCATTGAATACGTCCTCAAATTGGTCTTTCGCGTCAATCACGCCTGTAGTCTTTGTCCTTAGCAGGTCATACGCCCGGTCCAAGAAATCTGACATCAATGGAGCTCCTGCCATTTGAGATGCGCCAGCACCAAGCACAAACATTGTTTTCATATTCTATCCATAACCATGTTTATATTGATCTTTATAAAAATCTAAACGATGCAAATTTGCAGTATAGCAACCCTGTAAGATACTTCATGTATTGTTACTAATCATCGATTATTCAATAATTATCGGTCGTGCATTTTTTTTGAGCGGGATGTTATGCAGATACATATAATAAGCAAATCTTCTCTTGCCCTTTACCACCCTTTCAGATTTGCAACTCATTGTTTTGAATTTATTCATCCCGATCCCCTCATTGCTATTCAAGGGTTGGAACATGGATCAGTTAAAAATAACTATATGGAACTTATAAGGAATACTGGATTTTAAACCACTTTGTCATTCCCTTGTCAATCATTTATTGTTTTTCTCAGGATAATAAGATTCAGAGACAAAGGAGATTAAAGAAAATGAACTGACAGGGCGAGTCTGTCGGGCTTCGTCGGGGCGAATCTAAAATTTTTCCGGGCCCCATGCCGTCACAGCGGAGCGCCCACCGGGGGCGATGTTTGAGGGCGTTTTTAAGGGGACAGATTTGAAATCAGTCCCCTTAAAAAGACAGCGCATAAAAAACGGCAGCGAAGCAAGATGCCGCATGGTCGGAAAAAAAATTTGAGCCCGGAGAAGTCAACAGGTGAATCCTTCCTTTCTTAAAGCTTCGTAAGTGTTGACAGGTATGAAGAAAATCCCCCGGCCCCCTTTAGAAAAGGGGGAGTAATTGATGGTGGCATTGCAAAAGGGGGAGAAATCGGTGGTGACATTATAAAAAGAGGATGAAGTGGTGGTGACTGTAGAAAAAGAGGGAAGAATTGGTGGTAGCATTGGAAGGAGGGCTAATTGATGGTGACATTGGAAAAAAGGGATGATGGGCGGTAGCATCAGAAAAAGGCAGATAGAAAAGACCTCCCTGCCTCATGACGGTCCCCAAGGCTCGGTTGTCTATTCTGCGTTTAGATTCTTCAAGATTTTCTTTGCCAATGGTTCTTTGATTTCGTTGTGTCGGGGAACAGCTTCTATTGAACCGTTCTTTGGATTAATCCAGAGTGAATGCGAAGCTCCTTCTCGCTTCAAATAGCAGCCAGCGATTCTCAATTTCCTTTCTAAATCAAGTCGTTTCATCCAATCATCACCTTTTCTTGGATAGCATCTTCAGGCAGCCCTCGAAGAATATCAGCTTTGCGATCCTCTAAAATCAACTCAATAGCCTCTCGCAAATTTGTTTTGGCTTCCTCTATTGTTTCACCCTGTCCATTAGCACCGGGTACTTCAGGGCAAATTGCCCAAAATCCGCCTTCTGGTGCTTTTTCTATAATTGCTGTAAACTCTGCTTTCATAATAATCTCCTTTTGCTTCTCATTAAACCGAACCGTTTTTATATGGATCTTTATAAAAACCTGAACAACACAAATTTGCTTTATAACACCCCTATAAAATACCTTATCTATTGTCACGAATTATCGGTTATCCAATCATTATTAGCCATGAATACATTTCCTGAACAGGGTTTTATGCAGATACATATAATAAGCAAATCTTCTCTTGCTCTTTACCACACTTTCAGCTTTGCGACTCATTGTTTTGAATTTATTCATCCCGATCGCCCTCTTTACCGTTCAAGGGCCGGAACATGGATCAGTTAAAAATAACCATATGGATATTATGAGGAATGTCGGATTTTAAACCACTTTGCCATTCAATTGTCAATCATTTATTGTTTCTCTCAGGACAATAGGATGGGCGGCATAGAGTTCAGGGGATAGGGGCAAGGGTTCAGAAAAAGGAACCGGCAGGGTGAGGCTGTTGGGCTTCATCGGGGCGAATGCAAGATTTTTCCGGGCCCCATGCCATCGCAGCCGAGCGGCCGCCGGGGGCAATGTTTGAGGGCTTTTTTTATGGGGACAGATTAAAAACTGTCCCCATAAAAAACGGCAGCGTAGCGAGATGCCGCTGGGTCGGAAAAAGATTTTGAGCCCGGAGAAGCCCAGCGGAATCACCCTATCCATACCTCTCCTTTCCTCTCCTTATAACTCCCGGCTCCCCGATTGCTCGGGAATGACAAATGACAAACATCAATGTTTTGCCGGATTACGCATAATGGGTCCACATCCTGATGATTTTAACCTTATTGATATCTTCGAGTATCTGATAAATTAAGCGATGCTGTATATTAATTCTTCGAGAATAGGCGCCCGAAAGATCGCCCAGAAGTTTTTCATAGGGCGGCGGGCGGCGAAATGGATCTTCTCTGAGTAAATCCAATAGGCGATTTGCCTGGGGTTTAAGGCCGGCTTGTACGATTTTCTTGGCATCTTTTTGCGCCTGCTTCGTGAAAACCACGTGCCAAATCACCAGCCGGGGTCCTCCTCACACTTTTCAACCGGCGTCTCCAGCCCCTCTTTTATGGATTCCCGCATGCCCGGAATCGACGTGAGATACAAAGTTTCTTCGATGGCCAGCCAGTCTTCCTCTGAAATAAGAACGGCCGTATTTCTCTTGCCGACTATCTGTATGGGAACATGCGTATCTTTCACTTCGTCTACAAGTTTGTAAAGACGTTTTCTTGCTTCCGATGCCGTTAATGTCGCCATCCTTTTCAACCTCCTTTACGTACGACATACGGTACGCCACATTCAGTTCAAAGTCAAATCATTTAATGGCCGGCAGTGACTTCACCGGGGGACCGGTAATTTGCAATCGATATTTTGAATTCTTTCATTCCGATAACCCCTGAGCCCGTTTTTGGAAAAAGGAACGGACAGGGTGAGACTGTTTGACTTCGTCAGGGCGAATGCAAGATTTTTCCGGCCCCATGAAATAGAATCGGTGCGCCCGCCGGGGGCGATGTTTGAGGGCGTTTTTATGGGGACAGATTTGAAATCAGTCCCCATAAAAAACGTCAGCGAAGCGAGAGGGTGCAGGGTCGGAATAAGATTTTGAGCCCGGAGGAGCCGACCGGGCGAACCCTCTCTTTATCTTCCCAATTTTTGAATTCCTTTCTCAAAAAACCAACTCCCAACACTCTCTATGAGCCTGTCTCGTCATTTGCCGGATGAACCATGATTCTAATAAAATACAATCCTGAGCGAAGCATGTTAAGCATAATCAATTGCATGACAATTGAATAAAAAAGGCAGGGGATTCTCTCCGCTGCCTTTTTTTGTACCATAGAAACTGCGAGCCAAGTGCTTATTTACGCCGAATCCGACAAGCCGCCAACCCGATGAGGCCGAAGCCCAACAATACAAGTGTGCCCGGCTCCGGAACTGGTTTGCCCTCAAGCGCCATCACTTCGCCGATATACCAGTTACTGCCACCGATATACCATTTGCCGGCAACAGTATCATAGCTGAGAGAGGATAACCAAAGGTTCTTATAGGAACCGTCAGCGGACAAATAATCGTCAGAATCACTAAAAATAAGGCCGGTATAGTCACCTGTTTGATCATCATAATCATACCCCCAGATGGTCAGTGCATGGCCACCATCCTCCGTATAAATACCAATTGTAGTTCCATAACCGGCATGCAGGTATCCGTCGATGGCTTGCATCGCCAAATCATCCTCCCAAGTCCGATAATAGTAATCATAGAAATTATACTGAGGCCAGAAACCGTCTGCCGGCACACCACCGGCAACATCAACCTGAGACCAGCCGGGTACCGTCGGAGACGAATTGGTGCCGTTAATCCACCATTCCCAGCCAAATTCCATGAGGCCGCCGTCATCCGTCCAATGGTTCTGGTAATGTTGGAAAATGGCATCTTCGGTTGAAAATACCGTCATACCTGCATTCCAATTACCCCACGCCAGAATATTCGAAGCGGCGGCGGCCCAGCACATTTCGTCATCTTCTGTGTTGGCCACGGTTTTATTGGCATCATACCAACCTATGCCATAATCCATACCATACGGAAGATATCTGCCGGCAAAAGCCGGGCTAAGAATTCCCAATGCACCGACGAGCAGGAAGCTCAAAATCAAAGTCATCAATTTTTTCTTGGATAGAAGAGTCATTTTTTACCCCTCCCTTTCGAATTTGATTATGTTAATTGATAAGTCATCGTTTTAGATAAGCGAACTTTCTTGATTGATGAAAAATTCCTTTCAGATAAGTGAACAACACTCTATTCTATAGCAAATTTTTATAATCAATTTAAATTTTAGCAACCATTATGCCATCTTACAGCCGACAATAATGCATATGTGTAAGTGCCGATATCCACTCATAAATATACTGTCATCATTGAAAAATCCATAGAATGAATCATTTGTAATATTCATTAATTGTAAAGTATATCGACAATACTTAATTCAAGTCAGGATAATGAATAGAAAATACCACATTAAATTAGCAAGTTGTAATAAAATAGGGAATGTAAATATATCCGACATATTTTTGAGATATCGTGTTATTTTAATGAAAGATTGCTCATACCAAACATTATAAAATTTCAAATTTGTCCATAATAGAATTAAGAAGGGGGAAATAAAAAAGGCACCTCCCTGCCTCATGACGGTCTCCAAGCCCTGAATATGCATTAATATCGGTCTGCTTATTACAAAATCAAAAATTTTTTTGACATCAACGGCGCCTTACCCTATACTCCGGCTCGGAGAAAGAGGTTTCCGAAAATACCCCAATGCTTGCCGGATACGGCAGGTCTTGTCATTTCCATGGCACCCAAAGACGGCCAGCGAATCATTCGTGTTTCTAACGAGGCCTGTGGGAATTGCGCGTCTATCGACCCTGCCCCTGACCCCGATATCCCGTTCCAACCTCGCGGCGATGCACGGATTCATGGATTTTATGTTGGATTAAGAGGTTATTGACAATGGCGCAGCGCCTGAAGTTAATCAAACCGATGAACGCCCAAATACAGCTCTGGAGAGAATTAAAGCACGCTGATGATCGCCGTGAACAGAGTCTCTTTCTGGCCGAGGGGTTCAAGGTGATCCAGGAGCTTTACAAAAGCGAATGGGATATCGAGGCGCTGCTGGTTCTGGATGAGAAAAAGGAACGCTTGGAGACATTTCTTTTCGCAATCCCCAGCACCAAGATCCTTTACGGATTAACGGAAACACAATGGGACAGACTGAGTCAGGACAGAGAATCGGAAGGGCTCATCGCCGTCGTAAAAAAGCCCCCGCAAAAAGACGTTTATCAGGAGCTCAAGGGGCATCCGGACCGTCTCCTGTTGCTGCATCAGGTGAACAACCCGAACAATCTCGGTGCTCTGTTGCGAACGGCCCAATGGTTCGGTTTCGATACGGTCCTGCTGGGCACCGGATCCGTGGATTTTACGAATCCCAAGGTCGTGCGGACCTCCATGGGCAGCCTCTTTCACCTTAATATAGTCGACCGGGTTGATTTTTACGAAACCATGCCGGCCATAAAGAAAGACTACTTCGTCATCGGCAGCCACGTAAAAAAGGGCATTCACCCTCATCCGTGCAAGCAGAAAACGGCGCTACTGCTGGGAAGCGAGAGCCACGGTATCCCCGGATCGCTGTTGAAGTCGGCCGATGAATTGTGGTCAATTCCCGGCGTGGTCGATTCCGACTCCCTGAGCCTCCCTCAGGCCGCCGCCATCATGATGTATGAATGCGCTTCGCCCTTCCGGAGCAACCGATGGGATGTTTCATCATGAGTGATTTCGTCATCATCACAACAACGACGGACCAAAGAAAGGATGCCGAGAAGATCGCGCGGATTTTGATTGAAAAGAAACTTGCGGCCTGCGTCCAGATCGCGGGGCCCGTGACAAGCATCTACCCCTGGAAGGGAAAAATCGAAACGGCGGACGAATGGCAGTGTGTCATTAAAAGCCGGGCGGACCTCTTCGGTCAAATCGAGGCGGCCATCAAGAGCATTCATCCCTATGAAACACCGGAGATCATTGCCGTGCCCGTCGACAACGGCAGCAAAGATTACCTCGACTGGATGTCCGCCGAACTGATAAATTCATAAAAGATGCCATGGGGAGGATGAGATGGGACTGCTTGCGGGTGATCTGGGCGCCACCAAAATCCGGCTGGGAATCTTTGAGCCTGGCGAAACGCTGCCCGAACCCATCGCGGAAGGACAATTTTCCAGCGATCCGTCCTCGTCTCTGGAAGCCGTTGTAAAACAATTCCTCGAGTCGGGAGACTTCAAGGTCACGGCGGCCTGTTTCGGCGTGGCCGGGCCGGTTGTGGGCGGTCGGGCCAAGATCACCAACCTGCCCTGGGTGATCGGGGAAAACGAGCTTTCCCGGGATCTCGGCATCCCCAGGGTCAAGTTGATCAATGACCTGGAAGCGACGGCCTGGTCGATTCCCTCCCTGGGCACCGGTGACGCTGTCGTTCTTCATGAAGGCAAGCCGGCGGAAGGCGGCAACATCGCAGTGATTGCGCCCGGAACGGGGCTGGGAGAGGCCTACCTCACCTGGGACGGCCGGCGCTATCATGCCTATGCCTCCGAGGGCGGCCACGCGGACTTTGCACCGCAAAGCCCCCTGGAAATGGAGCTGCTCCAGGACTTTCAGAAACAGTTCGGCCATGTCAGCTATGAGCGGGTTTGCGCCGGACAGGCCGTTCCCTTCGTGTACCGGTTTCTGAAAGACCGGGGCTGTGCGGAAGAACCCGCCTGGCTCAGCCGACGGTTGCGCGAAGCCGGAGACGCCACGCCGGTCATCATCAACGCGGCCATCGATAAAGAACGGATGTGCGAGCTTGCAAGAAAAACCCTGGAGCTGTTCATCGCCGTTCTGGGGGCCGAGGCGTCCAATCTGGCCGTTAAAATCCTGGCCACGGGCGGTGTCTATCTGGCCGGTGGTGTTGCCTTGCATGTTTTACCCGCCCTCAACGAGGGAGGATTCATGGAGGCTTTTTTACGGAAAGGCCGGATGTCGGGCTTGGTTGATCGCATGCCCGTTTATGTCATTACCAACCCGGGGGTCGCCCTGATCGGGGCCGCCTGCTGCGGTTTGCCATTCATATAAGGAGTGATAAAGAGGAGTTAGTCTATGACAAAAGAAGAACCATTCGAACAGAAATGTATCAACACCATTCGTTTTCTGGCGGCGGACGCCGTGGAAAAGGCGAAATCAGGTCATCCCGGCATGCCTATGGGCGCGGCGGCCATGGCCTATACCCTTTGGCGGCATCACTTAAAACATAACCCGGCCAATCCCCAGTGGGTGGACCGCGACCGCGTCGTCCTGTCGGCCGGTCATGCCTCCATGCTGCTATACGCCATGCTCCATCTGACGGGTTATGACGTCTCGCTGGACGATATCAAGGACTTCCGGCAGTGGGGAAGCAAAACGCCGGGACACCCGGAACGCCATCATCCCCCCGGCTGTGAAGTCACGACGGGCCCCCTGGGGCAGGGACTGGCCACCGCCGTGGGCATGGCCGTAGCGGAGGCCCATCTGGCGGCAAAATACAACCGCCCCAGACAGAATATCGTCAACCATTTTACCTACGTTCTGGCAAGCGACGGCGACATGATGGAAGGGGTCACCGCCGAAGCCTGTTCGCTGGCCGGGCATCTGGGTCTCGGCAAGCTGATTGTCCTGTATGACGAAAACGGCGTCTGCCTGGCTGGATCGACGGCCTTGAGTTTCACGGAAGACGTGGGCAGGCGTTTCGAGGCTTACGGCTGGCATGTCCAGAAGTTGGCGGACGGCAATGACACTGAGGCCATCGATAAGGCCATCGAAGAGGCAAAAGGGGATACGGAACGCCCCTCCGTCATCTGCATCCGGACGACCATCGGCTACGGTGCACCCCATAAGCAGGAAACCTCCGACGCCCACGGCTCGCCCCTGGGGCCGGATGAACTGCTGGCAGCGAAAAAACAGCTGGGCTGGCCCGCAGAGCCGGCATTTCTCATCCCCGAAGACGTGTCGGCCCATCTTCGCGAGTGCGTGACGGAAGGAAAAAAACGCGAACAGGCGTGGAAAAAGATTTTCGGCGATTACGCGGCGAAAAATCCCGACTCCGCCCGGGAGTTTCAGCGAATCATGGCGGGCCAAAAGCCCGAAGGCTGGGAAGATGCCCTGCCGGTCTTTCCGGACGATTCCAAGGACATCGCCACCCGTAAAGCATCCGAAGGCGTCCTGCAGGCCCTGGCCCACGTCCTGCCCGAACTGATGGGGGGATCGGCGGACCTCAATCCATCCACCTTTACCTGGCTGAAAGGACTCGGCGATTTTCAGAAGCCGGGCTCCGGCGGGTCTGCAATACAGGGCACAACGGGAAGCGACTGGAGTTATACCGGTCGGAACATTCATTTCGGCGTACGCGAACATGCCATGGCGGCCGTAGTTAACGGCATGGCCATCCACGGCGGATTCATCCCCTATGCGTCGACCTTTCTGACATTCTGTGATTACATGCGGCCGTCCATGCGTCTGGCCGCCCTCATGGGTTTGCCCGTTATCTATGTCTTCACCCATGACAGCATTGGTCTCGGTGAAGACGGACCGACGCATCAGCCTATCGAACAGGTGATGAATTTACGGGCCGTCCCCAACTTGACCGTCATCAGGCCCGCCGACGCCAACGAAACGGTGGAAGCCTGGCGATGTGCCTTGCAAAATCAAACCGGTCCGACCGCCTTGATTTTGACCCGTCAGAATCTGCCGGTCATCAAACGATCCGAATTCCCGCCGGCGACGGGTTTGCGGAAAGGCGGCTACAGTCTCTGGGATTCATCCACGATTCTTCCGCAATTGATTATCCTGGCAACGGGTTCAGAAGTCAGCATCGCCCTGGAGGCGGCCCAAAAACTGTTTAAGGAAGGCATTCGCGTCCGCGTCGTTTCCCTGCCGTCCTGGGAACTGTTCGAGCTCCAGCCGGCCGAATACCGTGAAAGCGTCCTGCCGGCCTCCGTTCGCGCCAGAATCTCCGTTGAAGCCGGCGTCAGAATCGGATGGGAGCGTCATGTCGGTTTTGACGGTCTGATGGTGGGTATGGACGGTTTCGGGGCCAGTGCCCCCGCCAAGGTCCTCTTTGAGAAATTCGGCTTTACCGCCGAGAAAGTGGCCGCGTTGGCAAAGACGCTCATCAAATAACTCCGTCACCGGAGGAACAAGTCTTGCTCAAATTTATTCATACGGCAGACTGGCATCTGGGAAGGATCTTTTACGGCTTACAACTGGCGGACGATCAGGCGTACGTCCTGGAGCAGTTCGTCAGGCTGGTTGTGGACGTGAAACCGGACGCCGTCCTCATTTCCGGCGACATTTATGACCGGGCCGTTCCGCCTCCTATCGCCGTCAAACTGCTCAACGAGGTGCTGTCGAGCATCATCACGGACATCAAGGTTCCTGTTGTCATGATTTCCGGCAATCATGACAGCGGTGAACGTCTGGGATTCGGCGCCCGCCTCCTCTCCCAACAGGGGCTTTTCATCTTCAGTGACTACGCACGCCTCCTGTCGCCGGTCCTCATCATGGACAGGGAATGCAGACTGTCCGCCCGGATCTTCGCCCTGCCCTATGGCGACCCGCCGACAATCCGCGCCTATCTGGGGGACGACACGATCTCGGATCACGAAACGTCCCTGTCCGCCGTCATCCGTTCCCTCATCGACAACCGGGAACCTGATGAATTGGCCATTTGCGTCGGTCACGCCTTCATCGCCGGAGCGGCCGCCAGCGAATCGGAACGCCCCCTGTCCGTCGGCGGCGCCGCGGCCGTTGACGCTGCCCTTTTCCGGGATTTCGATTACACTGCCCTGGGACATCTCCATCGCCCCCAGGCCATCGGATACGATACCGTTCAGTACGCGGGCTCTCTGCTGAAATATGCTTTTTCCGAGGCGGATCATGTCAAGTCGGTGAACTTTGTGGAGATGGATGACCGTGGTGTTTCCCGTTTTGAAAGGATCCCTCTGGTCCCCCACCGGGACGTGCGCATCCTTGAGGGCTATTTGAAGGACATCCTCAAAGGCCCCGCAGCGGGTGAAAGCCGCGAGGACTACCTGATGGTCAGGCTGCTGGACCGGGGGGCCATCCTGGACACCATGGGAAAGATCCGCGAGGTCTATCCAAACTGCCTGCATATCGAAAGGCCCTCCCTGATGGTCGAAAACGGGGATGCGGTCCGTGCCGTCGACCATACCAAGATGACGGATATCGATCTGTTCGAATCTTTCTTCACGCAGACGACGGGCGAAGACATTTCGGAGGAACAATCCGCGGCTTTCGCCCTCATGGCGGACGAGGTCGGGCAATCGGAACGGGAGGCTTCACCATGAAACCGCTGATGCTCGCCATGCAGGCCTTCGGTCCTTTCGCAGGAAACCAGATCATCGATTTCGCCGAACTCGACGGACGCCAGTTCTTTCTCATTCACGGCCCGACAGGTGCGGGGAAAACGACGATTTTAGACGCCATGTGTTTTGCCCTTTACGGATCGAGCAGCGGCGCGGAGCGCGAGTCCTGGGAGATGCGCAGCGACCACGCCGACCCGGCGGTACCGACGGAAGTGATTTTTGATTTCTCAGTCGGGGAAAAGGTTTATCGGGTCAGCCGCAGGCCCCGACAGGAGCGCCCGAAGAAACGCGGGGCCGGATCGACGGTCGACGATCCGCAGGCCGTGCTTTGGCAATCGACCGCCGCAGCCGCCCCCCAAGGCCGCCAAACCGTTCTGGCCGGCCAGTGGGAACGCGTGACCGAAAAGATCGAAGAGATTCTCGGCTTCAAAAGCTCGCAATTCCGTCAGGTCGTCATGCTGCCGCAGGGGCAGTTTCGGCAGTTGTTATCGGCCGACTCCCGGGAACGGCAGAAAATTCTGGAAACGCTTTTCCACACGGAGATTTATCGCATCATGGAAGAACGGCTGAAGGAAAAAGCCAAGCAGATCGGCGACGATATCAAGGATGCGCAAAGACGGATCGACATTCTCCTCGACCAGGCGGGCGTTTCAACGGTATCGGAATTAGCGGAAAAACAGGAGGCGCTCAACAGGATCCTGCAGGACCAACAGGAGTCGATACAGCAGGTCCGCCAGGAAGAAACAAACGCTCAGAAAGAATGGAATGAAGCCGTCGGGACGTCGGAGAAGATCAAAGAGCGCGAGGCCGCCAATGTCGAGTCGCGGCTACTGGAAGAACGGCAGGACGAATTCAAGGACAAAAACCTGCTTCTGGAGGCCGCCCGCCGGGCCTTTCATTTAATCGACGCGGAGGAATCCCTGAAGGGCCGGCAAAAAGAATGGGAAGCGCTGAGCCGGTCCGTTGCATCCATGACATCGCAGTTGGCCGCCGCCGCCGAAGCGGCTGAAGAAGCGGAGGAGGCCTTCCGGAAGGAACAGGCGCGGGAACCGGAAAGAGAGGCAACCTTAAAGATCCAAAACGAGCTGACGGCCATGACCGCGAAAGTTCGGGCGCTTCAAGAGGCAAAAGCCGAGCTTTCCCAAGCCGATGAAGCGCTCAAGTCAAGCGAAACTCGATGGCTGGCGGCACAAAAAACCCTGGACGATTTGCGGGGGCGGCTTGAAGAACGGAAGAAGGCGCAAACGGATGCCTCGGCATCAGCGGCGCAGACAGCAACGCTGAAGGCCGACCATACGGAGATTCAGCGGGTCTATGACCAGCGCCGCCGGTATGAGGAACTGCAGACTGCCGTCGTCAAGGCCCGGAAACACTATGACGATATTCTCGCCGAGAAACAAAAAACGGAACACACCCGGGGAATATTGAGGGAAGACCTGATAAGCAAAGAACACCTATGGCAGGCGGGACAGGCGGCGATTCTGTCGGCGGGACTGGTTGCCGGAGAACCCTGCCCCGTTTGCGGGTCCCGGGAGCATCCCATGCCTGCGGCATCCGACACCGCCCTGCCGGAGGAAGGGGAACTCCGGCGAATCCGGGAGCAGTTGGCGCAGCAGGAACGTGACCTGTCCGCCATTCGTGACCGGGAGCTGCAAAGCCGTCTGGAAGTAGAAAGGATCGAAACGAACGCCGCTGTTTTAAAGGAAAGTCTGGGCGACGCCTGCGAAAAGTCCGTTTCTTTGCTGAAGCGACAGGTGGATGACGCGCAAAAGGCGCTGACGGCAGCCACGGACGCCGGTGATCGGTTAAAGAAACTATCGGATGACGTGGAAAAACTCCAGGGTGAAGAAATTAAAGACATGGAAATCCTCGAAAACGCCCGTAAGGATCACCAGTTGTCGATCATCCAAAGAGAAAAAGGGGCCGCGGTCACGAGGGAGCGTGAAACGGCTGTACCGGAAGCCTGGCGGGACAGGGGCCATCTGGAAACGGAGTTGAAAAAGACGGCCGCCCGGATCGCAGCTCTAAGAGAAGGTCTGCGCCGGGCTCAGGAGCAAAATATCGCCGCCAGAGAAAACAAAATTGCCCTGGAAGCGGCCTTAAAGGAAAAAACCGCGGCATTGAGCGACGCGGCACAAAAAATGAACCGGGATGCCGACGACTTCCAAAAACGATTGAGCGAAGCCGGTTTTGCCGATAAGACGGCGTTTGAAACCGCTAAAAAAAACGCTCAGGAAATAAAATCGCTCGATGCGGAGATCAATGCCTTCTCCCAGGCAAGACAAACGGCTCAAGAGCGGGCGCGGCGGGCGGCCGAGGCGGCGGAGGGTCTGGCCATGCCGGATATGGATCGTCTTGCGGAAAATATCCGGACCCTCAAGGAAAAATTGACGACCCTCATCGGAGAACAGGCGGAACTCAATTCGCGGCGCTATCAGAATGACGCCGTCCTCAATCATCTCAAGGTACTTTTCACCCGCCGGGAAAAACTGGAAGAACGTTACGCCGTATTCGGCAGGATATCGGAGGTTGCCAACGGGAAAAACCTTTATGGAATGACCTTCCAGCGTTTTGTTCTGGCCGCTCTTCTGGACGATGTTTTGACGGCGACCTCGGCAAGACTGAAAATCATGAGCCGGGGGCGTTATGAGCTGCATCGCCTTCGGGACAAAAGCAAACGGCCCAGCGGACTGGAGCTGGAAGTCTACGATGCCTACACCGGGACCATGCGGGGTGTTGCCACCCTGTCCGGGGGCGAGAGTTTTCTCGCGTCATTGTCGCTGGCTTTGGGGCTGGCGGATGTGGTACAATCCTACGCCGGCGGCATCCATTTGAATACGATTTTCATCGATGAAGGATTCGGCAGCCTTGACCCGGAGTCCCTGGAGCAGGCCATGCGCGCCTTGATTGATCTGCAGCAGGGCGGCCGCCTCGTCGGTGTCATTTCCCATGTACCGGAAATGAAGGAATGGATCGACGTCCGTCTGGAAATCACAGCAGGTAAACAGGGCAGTGAGGCGCGGTTTGTTAAGGGATAGGTTTATGGGACAAGGTGAGTGTCAACAAGGCCTGTTTTCCTTATGAATGCTTCAAGGAGGAGGTCATTATGGCTGGTGCATTGGTGAGCGTAACGCTCGGCGAATACGGTCCCGCCGTCGAAGCAGCCGTTGAAGAAATGCAAAAAAATCATGTCGTCCGCCGCATCTGGAAAAAAGATCACACCCTCTGGAAGCCCTCTCCCGATGACATCGCCAACCGTCTTGGATGGCTTGACAGTCCCGGTTCCATGATGGGCAACATCGCTGAGATACAAAATTTTGTCAATGATGTGCGAACCGACGGCTACACGCATGCCCTCCTGCTGGGCATGGGAGGATCGAGTTTGGCACCTGAGGTCTTCCGTAAGACATTCGGCGTCGCGGAAGGTTATTTGGACCTGTCAGTGCTCGACAGCACCGATCCCGGCGCCATCCTGGCCGCCGTCGAAAAACTCGATTTAACCAGGACACTTTTTATCGTCTCCACCAAGTCGGGCGGCACCGTCGAAACTTTATCGTTATTCAAGTACTGCTACAATCGGGTTCAAGAAAAAACCGGCGCCTCAAACGCGGGAGATCAGTTCATCGCCATTACCGATCCGGGAAGTTCTCTGGCCGCCACGGCGGAAAAATACAACTTTCGTAAAATCTTTCTCAACGATCCCGACGTCGGCGGGCGTTATTCGGCCCTGACTTTCTTCGGCCTTGTACCGGCGGCGCTGATCGGGATGGATATCCGGAGGCTACTGGAAACCGCGCAAACGGCATTGGCCACGGAATTAACGGAATCCGAGGAATTCCACAAAGGCGTTTTGAGTGGCATTTTTTTGGGCGCTGTTCTGGGGGAAACGGCCAAAGCGGGAAGGGACAAGGTGACATTTTTCTTTTCACCGCAAATCGAAAGCTTCGGCGCCTGGATCGAACAACTCATTGCCGAAAGCCTGGGGAAAGAAGGCAAAGGGATCCTGCCCGTCGTCGGGGAACCCCTGGGTAACCCTTCCGTATACGGCAACGATCGAATCTTTATCTTCATCGGGCTGAAAGATGACCCTGACGATGAGAAAAAGCTTGCCGGTCTCGCGGAAGCGGGTTATCCCGTCATTCACATTCTCCTTGACGACCTCTATAGTCTGGGCTGTCAGTGTTTGATCTGGGAACTGGCCACGGCTGTCGCGGGACACCTCCTGGCCGTCAATCCTTTCGATCAGCCCAATGTGGACACGGCAAAAGTGCTGGCCAGGCAGATGATCTCGGACTACGCCCAAAAAGGTTCTTTGCCTGACGACAAGCCTCTTGTTTCGGAAAAAGGGATCACCGTCTTCGGGGATGTTCAAGGCAGGAACCTCGCGGATATTTTAGATGCTTTTTTCCAACAGGCCAAACCGGGGACCTACATTGCTCTGCAGGCCTTTATCCAACCGACAAGACAAACCCGTACCGCCCTTCTGGCCCTGCAGCATCACCTTCGCGACAAATTCAAGCTGGCTGTGACGATCGGTTACGGCCCGCGCTTCCTTCATTCCACGGGTCAACTTCACAAAGGCGACAGCGGCAAAGGATTATTCATGCAATTTACCGCCGATAGCCCCGGCGATCTGCCCATCCCCGATGAGGCTGGCGAACCAGGCTCAGCAGTGACCTTCGGCATCCTGAAAATGGCCCAGGTCCTCGGCGATGGAAGGGCACTGGTCACCGCCGGACGGAAGGTAATCCGCTTCCATCTGGGTGCGGACACTGTCCGTGGATTGACCCTGTTGGCGGAAAACCTGTAGATCAATCATCAATACCTGCTGAATTCAACTTTCCGGGACACGACGTTCATTGATATTTGGGAAGGGAAAGCCTGCTTTGAAAAGCTTGCGCAGTCTAAACAGAGTCGCAGGAAGTCCGCTACCCGTCACCAAGAACAGGCACATATTCAACATGGCATGAAGTCCTTGTCAGTCGTTACCGGTCACCATGGGAAGGTGCCCATGACCTCGATCCTAAACCCTGTTCCCAATCTTTTTGCCGTACCACACCCACAAATAAACAACCCCATTTACGAAGATGACCATGAGCCCCAGGACAATCTGCATATGCGGTGTCAGGCTTTCCGGATAAATGAGTTTCAGAATATACTGTTCAATAAAATCTAATAGATAGACACTTCCTCCACTCCTGGCGCTCAGCCAGTTTTCAAGCGGTGTCAGGGGACAAATCCCGCCGACAAATTCAATGCATGCCGCCCATAGCACCGCAGGCAGATGCAGCCAGGCGATGTGGCGCCACTTCAACACCAGCAAGCCGCCGGCCAGGGCAAAGCAAATAAATAATAAATGAAGAATAACAATAAGATCGGTAACGATTTGATAGATCATAGACCAGAGCGTTTTACGGCTTTGCACTGCAACTGCCGATGATGATGAAACGAGCAGTGGCAGACTTGCGAAATAAAATGTTTTTGTTAGTGCGAGCAACAACAGATAAGCTCAGGTTCAAGAGAGAAGTGGAAAGCCATGTGGGCGGAAATACTTACATCATTTCAATCGAGTAACTGGGACACCTCAACCGCAATCGAGTATATGGGTCGCCTTCCCGAAATCTTGCGATGTAAACGTCTTTTTTGCTTTCCCGCTCGGTACAACGGGGACATAAGACGCGACCGCAATGGGGACATTTGATCCAATCCTCACCGGAATGGTATTCCTGACCGCAGGAATCACATGTTTTTTTCATTTTGACCCCTCCTGACTTCCGGTTTCGTCATTACGTTTAAGTTTCTATTTTCACTAAAAGAATTATAGGTTACGGGCTCACCGCCTGTCAAGGAAATTAACCGGCAGGCAAGCTAAGAATGATCCTCCCGGTTGTCGGTGTAAACGGGGTGGCAATGGACATAAACCTTTCGTAAAAAGTAAATTTTTTCACAGAGATAGTCTTCGACGGCATCCGCGATTTTGTTTCCTTCGGCCACGGTCTGCCGGCCATCGATTCCGATGGTGATATTGACAATCAAATAAGGGCCGAACCGATGGGCATGCACCTGCTCGACCGTTTGAACACCGGGTATTTTTTTTACAAGGGTCCTGATTTGTTCATCAATCTCTTTACTGGGCACGGAATCCATCAATTCGTTTGCCGACTCTCTTAGAATATCAATGCCTGTCTTCACCACCACAACGGCAACAACAGCCCCTGCGACGGGATCAAAAATCGGGTACCCCAGAAGACCGAATAAGATGCCGACGGCCGCTCCCGCCGAAGCGCATATATCATTGCGGTGGTCTCTTGCCAGCGCAAGGACGGCGATACTTTGAATCCGCGTACCGATTAATTTGGCATTGATCATGAGGATGATTTTAATTACCACTGTTCCAACGGCAACAATGAACGTGAATGAGCTGATTGGATTGACCGCCACACTGCCGGTATACAAATCGAATGTCTTATTGACGGAGTCCATAAAGATCGCCAGCCCCGTCGTAATAACGAAGGCCCCGACAATCACGGCGGCAATGCTTTCCAATTGATGGTGTCCGTACGGATGTTCTTCATCGGCAGGTTTAGCCGACAAGGTCACCAGAATGCGTACAATAATGAAATAAATTACATCCGAAAGCGAATTGATGCCGTCCACAAGCAAGGCCTGGCTGTGGCCGACAATACCGGCGGACAGTTTCGTGATGGCCAGAAAGGCATTGGCGCCCAAGCCAAGATTAACGACACGCCGGGTTTTTGCCTGCCGTATTTGATCATCCTCGAGCATACCCGTCTTAAGGATGTCCGTATTAATGTCGTGAGTTTCCTTTGCCATTTTCGTTTCCCGTTGTACCCCCTCCATTAAGGCCGAATTTTGGCGGTATGTCTCAACTGTCTAAAATTCAATAACAACTTATTATGAAAATTGTAAATAATATTTTACAGCCTGAACAAGTTTTCGCGATATCCCCCTTCAATTCCCTTGACAAGCGCGCTTTTGTGATTATATTAGCGCTGTGTTTTCGTCAGACGGTAAAGATATCAATACATTAAAGGTCTTACCTTTCATCAATTCAATTCAGTTCATTACACGGCAAAGGAGGTAAAAATATAATGCCCGCTAAGGAAATCAAATACAACGTTCAGGCCCGTGAGAAAATCATGAAGGGCGTCGATACCCTGGCCGATGCGGTCAAAGTGACCCTGGGGCCGCGGGGTCGCAATGTCGTCATTGACAGATCATGGGGGGGACCGCAGATCACTAAGGACGGCGTGACGGTCGCCAAGGAAATCGAATTGGAAGATAAATTCGAAAACATGGGCGCGCAGATGGTCAAAGAGGTGGCCGCCAAGACATCGGACAAGGCCGGTGACGGTACCACGACGGCGACGGTGCTGGCCCAGGCGATTTTCCGTGAAGGATCGAAGCTGGTCATGGCCGGCGTGAATCCCATGGCTCTGAAAAACGGGATCGACAAGGGGGTTGCCATCGCCATCGACGAATTGAAGAAGATGTCCCAAAAAGTCACCGGCAAAAAAGAAACCGCCCAAGTGGGATCTATTTCAGCCAACAACGATAAAACGGTCGGCGAGATGATCTCCGAAGCCATGGATAAGGTCGGCAACGAAGGGGCTATCACCGTGGAAGAGGCCAAGGGTATGGAAACCACTTTAGACATCGTTGAAGGCATGCAATTCGACCGGGGCTATATTTCTCCCTATTTTGTGACGGATCCGGAAAAAATGGAGGTCAACCTGGAGGATCCTTTCATCCTGCTTGTCGAAAAGAAAATCAGCACCATGAACGATTTGCTTCCGATCCTCGAACAGATTGCCAAGATGGGCAGACCTCTGTTCATCATTGCGGAAGATATTGAGGGCGAGGCATTGGCAACGCTGGTCGTCAACAAGGTGCGCGGCACCCTGAAATGCGCGGCGGTCAAATCGCCCGGCTACGGCGACCGGCGCAAGGCCATGATGCAGGACATCGCCGTATTGACGGGCGGACAATATGTCTCCGAAGATCTGGGTATTAACCTGGAAAATATCAAACTAAGCGACTTGGGTACCTGTAAGAAAATCAACGTCGACAAAGACAACACAACGATTGTGGATGGCGGTGGTAGCAAAGCCGATATTGAAGAACGAATCAATCGCATTCGCAGGGAATATGAAGAGTCAACATCTGATTACGACCGGGAAAAAATACAGGAGCGCCTGGCCAAAATGGCGGGCGGCGTTGCCGTCATTCGTGTCGGCGCCGCCACAGAGATCGAGATGAAAGAAAGGAAGGCGCGCGTCGATGACGCTTTGCACGCCACGCGGGCCGCCGTGGAGGAAGGCATCATCCCCGGCGGGGGCGTGGCTTTAATTCGTTCCATCACGGCTCTGGCCAAGGCCAAGCTCGACAATGAAGAACAGCAGGGTATTAATATCATTCGACGCGCACTGGAAGAACCGCTTCGTCAGATAGCCGCCAACGCGGGTTATGAAGGCTCCATCGTTGTGGAAAAGGTCAAAGGGAAAAAAGGCGCGACAGGCTTTGATGCCGAAACGGGACAATATGTCGATATGATACAGGCCGGCATCATTGATCCAACGAAGGTCGCCCGGTTTGCGCTGCAGAACGCCGCGTCCGTTGCCGGCATGATGCTCACCACGGAAGCCATGGTAACGGAGAAGCCCCAGAAAAAGAAAGCAATGCCGGAGATACCGCCACCGGACATGGGTGATTACGACTACTAAATTCTGCAGATCAAAAAACGCCGCTTAAATCTACCTTGGGGAAAAGGCAGAAAGCGGCGTTTTTTATAATTATCCATGCCCCGGCAAAGCCCACCAGGCAAGAAAATCATACGACGGGCAGCAAGGAAAAAGATTAACATGATCAGATAATTACTTATCACTCGTGACGGATTCGTAAAAAGTCCTCTTCACGTCATACCGGCAAAAGCCGGTATCCAGAACATATTGAAAACACTGGATTCCGGATCAAGTCCGGAATGACAAAAAAAGGAAAAAAGCCTTTTCAGCGCTGGTTAAACCGCCGTCCCAGCATGGCGCCGGCGATATTGACCCGCTGCATCTGCACGGTGCCTCCCGCAACCGGCCAGCCCCGGCTGTCACGTAGCATGCGCTCAATGGGATATTCCTTGGAATAACCATATCCTCCGAAGACCTGGAGTGCCATATCCGTTACTTCCTTCCCGATCTCATTAGCAAAACACTTGGCCACGGAAGACTCATAAATAGATGGAAGCCCCAGACCGGCATTGACGGCGGCCCGATAAATCAGCAGGCGAGCGGCCTCGACCTTCATAGCCATGTCGGCCAGAAGGAGTTGGACGGCCTGAAACTCACAGATGGGTTTTCCGAACGCCCGGCGTTCCTGGGAATATTTCTTGGCCGCCTCCAGCGCGCCCCAGGCGATGCCAAGAGACATCGTGGCGTTGCCGCAACGCTCGACGTCAAAGGCCTGCATCAAAAAGGCAAATCCTCCTTCGGAGATAACCAGATTTTCTTTGGGAACGAGGCAGTCTTCAAAAATCAGGTCACAGCTCGGCATGCCGTGTAAACCCATAAAGACTTCCTGCTTGCCAAAGGTGAAACCGGGAGAATCCTTTTCGATAATGATGCCCCCAATCCCTTTGGCGCCCTTCTGCTCGCTGAGCCGGACATAAACCATATAGGCGTCCGAATGGCCGCCACCCGAGATAAACCGCTTCTGGCCGTTGACAACATAATGATCCCCCTTGAGCACGGCCCGGGTCGTCAGATCGGTCAAAGCGGAGCCGGCCTCCGGTTCCGTCATCGCCACGGCCATCAATTTTTCACCGGTACAGGCGGGAGGAATGAAGCGCTCTTTTTGCTCTTCCGTCCCGAACATCTCGACCACACGGATCGGGCCGACACTGGTTTCGAAGACCGGCAGGGCGGCAATCGGGCTGACCCTTGCCAGCTCTTCGATGGCCAGGACGGCTTCGAAGGCCGTCAATCCCGCCCCGCCGTACTGCTCCGGAAGTGTGATCCCCAGAAGTCCCAATTCCGCATACTGCGATAAGATATTCTTCTCCAGAAAAGCGCCCTTTTCCTCCCATTCCTGGACGATCGCTGCCATCCGCTGATCGGCGAAATCATGCACCATGTTTTTGAACATTCTCTGTTCTTCGTTTAATTGAAAGTCCATGAGGTTTCCTCCTTTAACTTCTTCCGGTTATTGAGGGGAAATTATTTCCCCTTTAAATTCAAAGGGCTCCTAATGATGTAAACCTTAAACAGACTTTGCCCCGCGTGTTGAGAAAAATTTCTCTTTAATGCAAGAGTATACGAAGAACGACAGGGCGGGTCAAAGAAATTTTGTTTTTCAAAGATGACTTGACATAATTTAAGCTTCGCCTATACTTTCCCCAGGCACCCACCGGGCGGGCATCCGTTTCGGCGACATCACAGCGTCCTTTCATCAACCAACCGCAGAATTTATCGACAGGAGGCGACCATGTCATCGCGATACGACTTTGAAGACAAGAAAATAAACAACCACGTGATCAAGACTTACGTCAATCGGCCGCATACCGTTTATGAAATGTTTTATAAGACCGCGGAAGATTATCCCGACCGCCTGGCGGTAATCTACGGAGACCTCCGCCTGACCTACGCCGAATTAAACCGCCGGGTGGATGAACTGGCCGCGTATCTTCAACAAGACCGTCATTTAAAAAAAGGAGACCGGGTGGCCGTATTCCTCAAGAACGATGACGCGTTTCCCGTCGTATTTTTGGCCGCATCGAAGCTGGGCGCCGTGTCCGTTGTTCTCAATACCCGCCTGACAAAACTGGAGCTGGAATTTCAGATAAAAGAGACCACACCTTCTGTGGCGATTGTTGACAACGACACCTGGGATAAAGGCCTCGACGGCCTGGCGGCGTCAAAGCTGGAAAGTAGCTTTCTGAGCCAAATCTGGGGCTCCGGTGGTATCTGTCCGCCGGCGGCCTTAAACGAAGACGATCTCCATACCATCCTTTTTACCTCCGGCACGACGGGCAAGCCCAAGGGGGTTCGGATCGTCCACCGCAATCTCATTCACAGCGCCCTGCGGCTTGAACAATACATGAAGATACTGGGGGTCAGCGACCCCGCAGTGGGGAGAAAAACACTGATCGTCGCCCCTCTTTTTCATGTGATGGCCCTTCAGGAGCAGTTCCTGCCCTGTATGAGGATGGCAAACACCGTCGTGATGTTAAGCGCCCTCAACATCCAGGCATTTCTCGAACTCGTGGAACGGGAAAAGATTGACTACCTGGTGGGATCACCCGCCATTTACAGGATACTGCTGGGAACGGAGGAAGCGAAGAAATATGATTTAAGCTCCATCAAGATCGCCGGTTTCGGCGCCGCCCCCATGTCGCCGGACCTGATGGGGGAGATGAAGAAGGCCTTTGTCAACGCCAAGTTTTTTAACGGCTTCGGCCTGACGGAAGCGTCCGTATCACTGGCCAATATGGATCGGGAATGTACGGAGCAACCAACGTCCATCGGGCGCCCCAGCCTCGGCTGCGAAGCGAAGATCGTCAACGAAACCATGCAGGAAGTTCAGCAAGGTAAAGTCGGCGAGATCGCCGTTAAAGGACCCAATGTGGCGGACGGTTATTACAACAATCCGGAAGAGACAGCAAAAGCCTTCAGGAACGGATGGTTTCTTACCGGTGATTTGGGACGGGTCGACGATGAGGAATTCTTTTATGTGGTCAGCCGCAAGAAAGACATGATCAACCGTGGCGGAGAGAATGTTTATCCCGTCGAAGTGGAAAATATCATTTATCTACACCCGCAGGTCCTGGAAGTGGCGGTCCTGGGCATGCCGGACAAGGTCATGGGAGAAAAAGTGGCGGCGGCCGTCATCGCCGTTCCCGGGCAAAACCCCACAGCAGAAGAAATCCGGGAGTTCTGCGCCGGCAAACTGGCCAAATATAAAATCCCCGAATATGTTTTCTTTACCGCAGCGCTGCCCAAGAACGCCGGGGGCAAGGTGATCAAAGAACAGTTATTCAAAGACCTGGAGCAGAAAATAACAAAATGATATACGACAAATATGAAGCTTCCAGAGAATGGATTTTGAGAAAGATTTTGAGGATATCACCACCATGAGAACCGGATCGATCGTCGACAAGATTTTTCTTTCCAATCCTTTTCGCCGGGGCATGTTTGAGCTTTTGATTCTGATCGGGTCAGGAATCTGCGGCCTGGTTTTTTCCTGGACCCGGTTTTCCGTTTTCCCCATATCCAATATTCTCGGCGGCATACTTGTCATCTTCGCGCTTGTCTTCCATGGATGGACAGAGAAAAATCATAAGCAGGCCCACGAACAGTCCGACCATATCGACAAGATTGTCGTCACGGGGGTCCACGCAAAAATCCGCCACCCTCTGTACCTGAGTCTCATCGTTCAAAACATAGGCATTGCCCTTGCTTTCGGTGTTTTGATAACATTCCTATTGTCTGTGTTGACGATTGGCCATTGGGTGGTGACGTCCCTAAAAGAAGAAGCCGTGCTATTGCAGACATTCCCCAACGAATACCGGCATTATCAAAAAACGGTGCGATGGCGGATGATCCCGGGACTATTCTAAAATATCATTGGAGCAGAAAGCTTTTGGAGACGATACGGCCCGTTTCAGCGGGATACTTTAAATGACAAAATTCGGATGTCTCAGATGACAGGTTCCGGGAAGTTTTTTTCAAAAATGAAGCATGCGATTATTATTGTCATTCTTCTTTTGGCGATACTTATTGCGGGACTCATTATAACGCGCTGGAGATCGTCAGGCCCCGCATTCGACAATTTAAATCAGGCGATGCAATTTTACGTTTCCGATTTGGTGAAAAAAGATAAATCCGTAAGGAATTGCGTAGTGTCCGTCAGGAAAGGCGACGGCTCATTTTCATGGTCCGGCGCCGCTGGCGTCGCCAATCAAAACAGCGGGACACCCATGACCAAGGACACGCCCATCTATATCGCCAGCATCACAAAGCTTTATACCGCCGCCGTCGTGATGCGGTTGCATGAAAAAAACTTCCTCTCTCTGGACGATCCCATGTCGAAGTACCTTCCGGACAAGCTCATCGGCGGTATCCATGTGTATGAGGGAAAAGATTATTCCCGTGATATCACCATCAGGCAATTGCTGTCCCAGACATCGGGCATCGCCGATTACTACTCCGAAAAGGGACAGGACGGGAAAAGCCTTTTCGAGTTGTTTCTGGAAGAGCCGGACCGGTCTTGGACGGTCGATGAAACCATTGAAAGGGCGCGCAAAGACCTGAAACCCCATTTTCCGCCCGGAACGGGCGCATCTTATTCGGACACCAACTTCCAATTGCTGGGAAAAATTATCGAGGCCGCAACCGGCAAGCCTCTTCATGTTGTGTACGAAGAACTCATCTTTCGCCCTCTGGATTTGAAGCACACCTGGCTGATTGGCCGGTCCGAATCCCTGGCTCCATCAGTGGCGGCACCGGCGGACGCCTTCCACAAAGACCGGATTGTCAGCAATCTGCGTTCCAACGGTTCCTACTGGGCTGACGGCGGCCTTGTTTCCACAACGGAAGAAATGATCCTGTTTTTAAAAGCTCTGAACGAAGGGCGAATTATCAGCAAAGAGTCATTGGATTTGATGCATCACTGGCACAAAATACGTTTTCCCCTCCAATACGGATACGGCACCATGTACTTCAGTCTGCCCCGCTTCATGAACCGGGTCATGAAACTCCCGCCTTTATGGGGCCATTCGGGGTCTACCGCCTCATTCCTCTATTATTCCGAAGACCTGAATCTTTATATGGCCGGAACCATCAACCAGACCCAATCGATGTCCAAGCCCTTTCGTCTGATGATAAAAATCATGAAGACCGTTCAAACAAACGACAGGTTCAAACTGTAGAGCACCGTCAGTCTCAATCATCGCAGCCATTCATGTTTTCGAACACGCAGGCATCGATATCAATTTCTCCCCGGGCATAGGCCTCATGCCACCCCTCCGGCACGGGCATCTCACGGTAAAGTTGCTCCCGCCGCGATTCCAGTAGTAATCTGTCTCGACCCATAAAATCAGCCGCGCATAGGATCCTGTGCTTCGTTTCCGACGCGAGATCGTCCAGCCAGCGGCACCCTGCCTCGGAACGCAGGAGATGATGATCGATGATCACCGTCTGAACATGCCGGGCCAAAGTTAAGGCGTTGTGCCGCGCCTTTTCAACCTGATCGGCGGCGATACGCTGCAGGTACAACGGCGGACCGGAAACGAACACGGTCCCCGGTTCCCATGCTAAAATCTCCGATACCACCCCGTCATCGAGGAGCTGAATATCGGACGCATGGACGAATACATCACCTCCGTCCGCGATTCTTGTCATCATGACGGTCCCCAGATGGTTGCCCCACTCACCATGCGGCTGCGGCCCGGAAAATGTCATCACACCCTCACCGGTCCCCTCAACAATGGGGAGTGTCCGGCCAAGCGCCTGTGACAGTTCGTTGTACCGCAGAGAAATGGCAGCAACAGGATCATCAGGAGCTTTGCACCAGAAGCGGGAATTTTTGCAGGCATCCGTCACCATTCGTACGTCGAGTTGGAAAGGATTGGCGTTAACCAGCGGCACATGATCGCCGTGATAGTGGCTGATAACAATATCCGTTGCTTTCTCAACGGACGCGATGATGCGTCTGCGAACCCGGACCCCCGCATATACCTGGCAAGGATGGGGTAATCTGCCGTTGCGCCGGTATCCGAGAGCCACGCCGGGATCGATCACAATGGTCCGGTCCGCCACCGTTACCTTGGTACACAGCCCGCGAACCCCCAGCGATTCCGTGCCTATGATCTCAATATCCATCATCAATGTCCGTATCGTAGGATATGCCGAAGTGTACTACGTCATTACTTCCATGTCCAGTGGATGTGAGTCTGACAGCAAACGTAATTCCTTTATTGACTCGGATACATTTTATGTCATATTCTTCATTTAATTGTCGGTAAACTCCCCCGGGGGGTAAATCAAACTGTTCGCGCCGCTCTCGGTGAAACAGACGGCACAATGGAGGATGTTCGGTGAACGACAAAACACAAGCTCCGGCAAAGGGTCGCCGCTCCGCGGCCGATGCCTTGATCAAAGCCCTGAAGGCTTTTGCTTCCATGATTCCACAGCTGGTGGGCGTCATGCTGCTGATCGGTCTTTTTCAGACTTTCGTGACGAGTGACATGATCGCTTCCTTTTTTTCGGGATCGATCCTGAGGGATTCCATCGTCGGATCGCTCGTGGGAAGCATCTCGGGCGGCAATCCGGTTACGAGCTACATCATCGGGGGTGAACTGATCGCAAAGCACGTAAGCCTTGTCGCGGTGACCGCCTTCATCGTCGCCTGGGTAACGGTCGGTGTAATCCAGCTGCAAATCGAGGCGTCTTTTCTGGGAAATCACTTTGCCGTTATTCGAAACACGATTTGCTTTTTCCTGGCCATAGCCGTGGCGCTGGCAAATACATTAACACTGGAGCTGCTGAAATGAAAAAGACAACCGGAAAACCGGGCAGGGGAAAACAGCAGAAGAGCAAGGGAGGCTATTATTTCCTGGGATTGGTGCTGGCGGCCTATCTCATCATTTTTTTCTTTAAACCCGGTGAAATACAGCAGTCTCTCATGAAAAGCGGCCTTCTGGGATTGCGCCTTTTGCCGGCCTTTACTTTCGTCATCCTCTTCATGGGCCTTGTCAATTACCTGGTATCCCCTCAGACGGTATCGAAATACATGGGCCGGGAATCGGGGCTCAAAGGCTGGCTCCTGGCCCTGGCCATGGGCATCCTCAGCCACGGTCCCATCTATATCTGGTTTTCTTTTTTAAAAGAGCTGCGTGACCAGGGCATGTCCAGCGGGCGGGCGGCGGTATTCCTGTACAGCCGCGCCGTCAAAATACCGCTCTTGCCTGTCATGGTGTATTATTTCGGCCTGATGTTCACGATTGTGCTGCAGTGCTGGCTGATTATCGCATCCCTCGTTCTGGGCGGCCTGATCGAAAAACTGGATTCGCCTGTTGAACCTTAATCCTCGACGCGTCGATTCACATTTCGCCGTCAATTCCGGACCACGCATTCTGAAACAAGAGGATCGATCGCGTTAACTTTTTCTGTGTCCAAAGACAGCAACCCATCAGATCTCTGGACGAATGACCGGTACGATCAGAATGAAAATCATCCGATAATAAACGGTTCTTACCGTCCTTAATCATCGTGGCCTCAGGAACTGCTGTTGATCACCGTGATCTGATCATTCAGGGTCCAATAGTCATACAGGTATCCAAGGCCGAAGATACCGGCCGTCAGCAGGTAAACGATCCCCGTAATCCACTTTCCCATGTAGAAACGATGGATGCCGAATAATCCGAGAAACGTCAGCAGAATCCAGGCGATCGTGTAGTCGATCTTGCCGCTGCGGTATCTTAAATCGGCCTGGCGGTCCATCGACGGGATGAGGAATAAATCAATGATCCAGCCGATGAAAAGCAGCCCCAGGGTAAAGAACCAGATGGTTCCGGTGACGGGCTTGCCGTAGTAAAATCGATGGGAGCCGGTAAAGCCGAAGATCCACAGGATGTAGCCGACCGTCTTCAAATGGGTGTCGTTTGATTGATCCATAAGCCCTCCTTGTCATGGAACACGGATTGGATTATTGATGTATCTTAACCTTTTTGCCTTTTCGGGCCAATCCCCTTCCCGGCCATTTTTGTATTGGGCCGGTAAAGGAACAGTCCCACAGCCGTTATCGTCGCGAATGATGCGCCGGCCATAAAAGTCGCCGAGGCGCCGAAGATGCTCCATAACGACCCTGCAATGACGCTGGCCAGCAGGAGCGCACCGCCGGTGATTAGATTAAAGATTCCGAAAGCCGACCCGCGAAGCTCGGTGGGGGCCGTATCGGCAACAAGTTTCGAGAGCAATCCCTGGGTTAGCGCCATGTGCAGACCCCAGAAGGCCGCGCCAAAAAACGCCATCGCCGGTGAAGCAGCCATCGCCAGGACAACATCCGCGGCAATGAGAACGACAAGGCCATACAACAGGAGCTTTCTCGCCGAAAGCCGGTCGGCCGCCGCACCGGCCGGATACGCAAACAGGGAATAGACCACATTCATCACAATCATGACGGCGGGCACATAGCCAATGGCCAGCCCGACATCCCGGGCGCGGAGAATCAAAAACGCTTCGCTGAAACGGGCAAGGGTAAAAACGGCACCGAGGGCTACGACCAGCCAGTAGCGCAACGTCAAGCGTTTGGCATCAGCCATTGTCAGGCGGTTTCCGGGACCGGGGGCATGGTCCGAGGGCGTGGGTTCGCGCACCGCAAAGATCAGGAGAAACACCGCAATGAACGCCGGTACGACCGCCACCCACATGACGGCCCGGATGTCGTTTACCAGCCAGATCATAAATAAGACGGCCAGCAACGGTCCGATGAAGGCCCCGACCGAATCGAGGGACTGGCGAAGTCCATAGGCCGCACCCCAAAGCTTCTGTGGCGCGATATCAGCAACCAGGGCATCACGCGGTGCGCCGCGAATACCCTTCCCGATGCGGTCAACAAAACGTGCTCCGAATACCCAGCCAATCGTCGGCGCCAACGGAAACACAGGCTTCGTCAGGGCTGCCAGTCCGTATCCCACCACGGCCAGCGCCTTACGTTTCCCGAAGTAATCGCTGATGGCGCCCGAAAACACCTTCGTAACCGCGGCGGCCGCCTCGGCAGCTCCTTCGATGAACCCAACCGCGACCATGGACACACCAAGCACCGTGGTCATGAATATGGGCAGGAGGCTATGAACAAGCTCGGATGACGTGTCCATGAACATTGAAACAAATCCCAGCGCCCAAATATCTCTCGGCAACTTGCGATAGACGCCTTTGGGGGAAGTAAGCGATTCAGCGTTATTGGATTGTGAAGAGATCATAAGTTCTGTTTTTCTATGCCGTCAAATAGTGAAAGAGAAAAGCCCTACCCTCCCGGTTTTCCCTACCTGATCACAATGATTTTCCCCACGCCGTAGGTTATAAAATTGTTTTTATATTCATTTCTGAAGGCGTCTATAGCCTGATCACCCGTACAATGTGAAGGTGCAACTTTTTCGACACCTAATTCCTTAAGCCCTTTAATCACGGCTTCCGAGGGATGGTGGAAACCTCCCACAACCAGGTGTATTTCCTTTTCGGAAAATATTTCCCTGGCTTTTTTAACAATACCCACAATCCCCGGATGGGCACAGCCCGTCATAACAATTAAACCTTTTTTAGACTTAATAATCAGGGATTGCTCGGCAGGAGGTCCGGAAAGCTCACCCGTGCTAAATACAAAATCAGAGATCTGATGCGGTCCGGAAACATTTACAACATCGGCTCCTTGACCGCTTATCGTTTTTCTGACGGAATCAGGAAAAGAAGACGGAATAAAAACTGGACATCACTGTTCTTCTCCAAAAATCCCTTTAAGCCGCCAAGATGATCTGCATGAATATGAGAAATGACTACTTTATCAATCGAAATGGGATCGATGTTCATTTTCTTCATGTTGAAAAGCAGGGTCTCGGCATCTCCTCCCGTATCAAACAACAAAATCTCTTTAGGGGTTTTGACGACCGTGCCGAATCCCCAGGCCGTTTTTAATCCGGCCACGACCTGATAATTGTCGAATACGGACATTAACGTAACGTCCGGGATTTCTCCTGTCTCTTGTCGGAAAAAGCCGTCTGATGCGAACGCCGGTGTAATACACACGAAATAAATCGTTACCCCTAAAAAGGACCAAACCATAAGAGGGATAAATTTTCTGCAATTCACATCTCAACCCTCTTTTCCGTTCCGCCTTCAACAGTTAAAAACTTTTTGGGGATCACTCGTGAAAAGAACCGGCTGTTTGGGAACATAACGGACGCCGCCGCTTCAAGTAATCGGCACACGGCGTCCGCTAAAATAGGTTTAGGATTGAGAATTGCCGCGGAACCTGGACAGCCAGTGATCCATGAGCTTTCCGGCGGCTTCACGCCCTCCCAAGCCGAAGGACAGTGCTATGGCTACCGCAATCGCGCCCAGAGTCAGGCCGAAAGCCAAATTGACGATGTCGTCGGCAATGCCCATAGCACGCAGACCCATGGCCAGGACCAGTGCAAGGATCGCAAAACGACCAATCTGGGCCAGCCCTCTGGTCTTAGGGCCGCTGGCGCGGTCAATCGCCTGATAGGCCAGGCCGGCAAGCCAGAAGCCGATGACCAGGATCAACGAACCCAGCAGGATATCGCCACCAAAGCGAATGAAAGTGCTCACAATGTTTCCGACCTGCGCAAAACCGAGCTGATTGGCCGCTTCCACCGTGGCGAACAGCATGGCAAAGAACAGGACCACGCGGCCGACAAAGACTGAGGCCGGTGTCTTTTCGAACGCATGGGCCAGACCTACACGCCCCGGCAGGGTGTCAAAGCCGAGGGAGGCCAGCAGGCTGGCCAGCAATCGTGAGGCAAAAGAAACCACCACCCAGGTAATCACCAGGATCAAACCGGCCGCAATAAGAGGCGGCACGGCCGCCAGCATCATACGCAGCATGTCCGTCGCCGGTTTGGAAACGGCCTCAATCTTGAGCGTGTCGAGCGCGGCAATCAGCGCCGGAATGAAAACAATGATGAACACCAGCAATCCGGTCAGGCTGGAGAGCTGCACGGACTCCGCCAATCCAATACGCTGACCCAATTGATCCGCCCCTGCCGTTTGCAGCAAATTGGATGTGATGTTGCGCAACACGACCGCAACGATCCAACCGACACCCCCGATAATGAGAGCGGCCAATACGTTGGGAATAATATCGACTGTTTTGGCAACCATTTCGCGAAGCGGGCTTAGCAGACCTTCCATCTGCAACGCGCCCAGGATGGCCGGCACAAAAAGCAGAATAATCAGCCAGAACAGCGCCTGACTCAAGCCGCCGCCGATGGGTTTCATGCCGGCGTGTTCGGAAAGCTTTTCATCCAGTGATGTCTTGGAAAGCACCTTAACAACTATCGTGCGCACGATACTGGCAAGCAGCCAGGCAATCAGGGCCAGGACCAAACCGGCCAGCAGGCGGGGCGCGTATTCAAACAACTGGGTTAAGAGCGCCGCAAACGGACCGGAAACCAGCGATAAGTCGAACAGGTTAAATATCGCCGTCAAGGCAAAAAGCAATACAACCCAAAAAATAGCCACACCTACCGCTTTTTCGATGTCTATGGTTTGGCCGGTAAGTTGGCCAAAGCGCTTGTTCACGCCGAGTAATCTCAATCCTTTGCGGGTCGCGGCACGAACGATCACGGCAATCAGCCAACCCAGCAGCAGGATGGCCAGCGCTCCCAGCAGTTGCAGGATTTGGCCTCCCAGGGCGGACTGTAAAGTATTGCACAATACCGTCAAGTTTGACTCCATATTGCATCCTCCTTTCTGTTTTATGTCGAAAACACCATTTCATCAGAGAGGCACAAGGAAACGTCCATAATATAAATCGACATTGAAATCACGGAACGTCCCGGTGCATATTTTACCAACACAAACCGACCACCGGTTCTCTATTATAAAGAAGGGACAACGACCTTCTTTGCTTGCGGCCTGTTTCACCGGTCAAACTTTATAAATCTTTCAATAGCTTGTTTTCCGGCAATTTGTCAACCGTTGTCCCGAACTTTTCCATCAATGACGACAAGACCTCAAATTCGGGGGAATGGGCAAAGGGCATGGTATTGATTCCTCTTTGCTCCAGAGCATCGATGACATACTGTATGGTTAGCATGTTGACATCGAGAGCCGGCTGGTAGCCACGTTCGCCTCCTTCTTCCGTTTCCGCAACGGAAATAATATTGCTTTTCACCAGGTCAAAAAGGATTTCATTGACAAAACGGATGGGGATTTCCAGACGGTTGGATATCTCGTCGGCCGTCGACGGTTTCTCGCCCCGTACAAAATGCTGAATCAGGTGATGAATAATCCGGAGAGAAAGTAATAATTTGATACGATGACTGGCCTGACGCGCATCGGGTTCAAACTCGTACGTATCGACGCTCTGGTAGGCGAACGACAATTCAGCGCCGTACAGGATGATCAGCCAGCTTAGCTGGAGCCATATCAGAAAGAGCGGTAAAGCGGCAAAACTGCCGTAGATGGCATTGTACTTTGCGACACCGATCTGAAATGTAATGTAGCCCCACTGAACAATTTGAAAAATGGTACCGGCAATAACACCCGCGAGCAGACCGGACGTAAAACGGACTTTCGTATTGGGCATAAAAATGTAAAGAAAGGTGAAGAGACCCCACAAAAGCGTAAAGGGAAGCAGTTTCAGCAAAAAAAAGATCGGCGCACTGAAGGCACCCAAAACGGCAAACTTCTCCATGATCAGGGTCACCTGTGTGGTGATGAAGACATTGGCGCTGCCGGAGAGGATCATAACGATGGGACAGATCAGCATGAGCGAAAGATAGTCGCCGAACATCCGGCCGAACGTCCGTCGTTCCTTGATGCCCCAGATATCGTTGAATGAGTATTCAATATGTCCCAGGACCTTAAGGACGGCCCAGAATAAAATCACCAGCCCGATCCCCGCAATCAATCCGCCTTTTGTGTTTTCAAGCAGGGCATGGGAAAATTGAATGACGGCGGCGAGGACCTCCTCGTGACCGGTAAATTTAGTGCGCAACTGCGTTTCCAACAATTTCTCGAATCCAAAACCCTTGGCGATCCCAAAGGCCATGGCCGCCACCGGAACGATGGAGATCAACGAATAGAAGGTCAGGGCCGATGCGCGCAGTTGACACTTGTCTTCATCGAAACCGCGGACGGACAGGATCAATACCCGAAGCAAGGTCAGAAAAAAAGATTTCCCGGGCGGAAGTTTTGTTCTGCGGATCCTCCAGATGTCGTCCTTAATGAAATCCGTTGCTTTTTGCAGCGGCTTGCCGATACCTTTCATGAATCTGCTCCGATTAATCAGGTATGGAATTAAGTCACTGGGTTAGCAGGAACTTTAACTCTACACGACAGAGGCGAAATCTGTCCTGCACACTTATGCGTTGCGATATGGCATTTTATGGTTAAAAGTATAGGAAGAACGAATTGTTATGTCAAATAAATATTAGAATATTTTATCATCCTTTCCTTTCCTACTCATGGCGCAGGGCATCGATGGGGTCCAGACGGGCGGCCTTGAGAGCGGGAAAATAGCCGAAGATGACGCCGATGGCCGCGGAAAACAAAAAAGCCACGACGCAAACACCGGCATTAAAAACAAAAGGAACCTTGAGCAGACCGGCCAGCCATATAGATGATAAGAGCGCCAGGATGATCCCGATGACCCCACCGAAAGAGGACAGGACCACCGCCTCGACAAGGAACTGCATGAGGACTTCCCCTTCGAGGGCGCCGATGGCTAGGCGAATGCCGATCTCGCGCGTCCGCTCGGTAACGGAAACCAGCATGATGTTCATGATCCCAATTCCGCCGACCAGAAGGCTTACGGCCGCTACGGCGCTGAGCAAAGCCGTCAGGGTTTTGGTGGTGCTGGTCAGCATGGTGGCGATTTCTTTCAAATCCCTCACCTGAAAGTCGTCATTCTGCCCGGTTGCGATATGTCGACGTTCGCGTAGTAGGTCTTCGATGTCCCTCTTGGCCTTTTCCGTGTCGACACCTTCGCGGATGGAAACCTGAATGAGACTGATGTCCTGATTCCCCGAGATGCGCCTCTGAAAGGTGCGCAACGGTATGATCACGATATCGTCCTGGTCATGGCCCATGCTGCTCTGCCCCTTGGCTTGGAGCAGCCCGATCACTTCACAGGAAAATTTCTGTAGACGGATTTTTTCGCCCACAAACAATTGACCGCCAAAGAGGTTCTTCCGTACCGTTTCTCCGATAATGCAGACCGGCGCGCCGGCACGCAATTCGGAGTTGGTAAAAATCCGGCCTTGTTCCATGGCACTTTTGGTAACCGTAAAATACTGATTATCGGTCCCCGTAACGGTCGTGGTCCAGTTTTCATTGCCGAAAATAGCCGTAACGGACCCTCGGGAATTCGGCGCTGCGGCCACAACGGAATCAATCTGCCGGGCAATGGTTTCGACATCGGCCATTTTAAAAGGTGTCGGCTCTGTGGCACGGCCGGGGCCGACATGCATGCCCGGTCTGATCATGAGGAGATTGCTTCCCAGACTGGCGATTTGTTCTTTGACCTGGGCGGTGGCACCACCGCCAATGGTTACCATAATGATGACAGCCGCGACACCGATAACGATACCAAGGATGGTCAAAAAAGACCGCAGAACATTGCGTTTGATCTCCCGGAGGGACAGTAAGACGGCATTCCAGAGCATCAGGCCAACCCTCCGTTCTTGCGGTCCGATGCCACCAGCCCGTCGACAAAATGGATGACGCGCCGGGCATAGGCCGCCATATCGGCATCATGTGTGACCATCACAACGGTAATCCCCTGATTGCGATTTAAAGAGACGAGCAGGTCCATGATTTCCCGGCCTTTGGACCGGTCCAGGTTTCCTGTCGGCTCGTCGGCCAGCAGGACGGTGGGTTCCGTAACAATGGCACGCGCAATGGCCACCCGCTGTTGCTGCCCCCCGGACAGTTCACCGGGCGTATGGGACTCCCAACCCTTAAGGCCGACCCGCTCAATCGCTCTCGCAGCCTGGGCACGGCGGATCCGGGCCGAAGCGCCCCGGTAAACCAGGGCGAGTTCCACATTTTCAATAGCCGATGTCCGGTTGAGAAGATTGTAGCCCTGAAACACAAATCCCAGGTAATGCCGGCGCAAAAGGGCCCGCTGCCTGCGGCTGAGGTTTCCGACTTCGACACCTTTGAACCGATAACTTCCGGCCGTCGGTGTATCCAGGCAACCCAGGATATTCATGCACGTCGACTTGCCGGATCCGCTGGGTCCCATAACCGCCAGGAACTCCCCTTCCTCAATGTTGAAATCGATACCACGCAGGGCCTCCATGGCGGCCTGACCTTCTCCGTAAACCTTGGTCACGCCGGAAAAAGTAATCACGGGCGACTGAAATTCCTGACTATCAAGACGACGGTCGATTTCATTCATGAGCGCTTCTCCACATAATCGACCAAAACATCCATGCCGGGATGGAGGTCTCCCGCGGTCACTTCCGTCACACTGCCGTTGGTGGCTCCGACGTCGATGGGAACGGCGACAGGACGTCCGTCCTTCAAAATCCAGATTTGCCGATCCTTCTTGTTATTCTGTGCATCGTCACGTGATTTGTTTACGCGCCGGGGCCGACGGGGAAAAAGGGAACCCACCAACCCTCCGGAGGATTTTTTGTCATTCTGCAATTCTCTCGACGGCATGGGCGGCCGGAATCGCAGGGCCGTGTTCGGGATCAGAAAAACATTCGTAAGGTTTTTAACCGTGATTTCAGCGGTGGCCGTCATTCCCGGCCGCAGGACCAGATCCGAATTGTCCACTTTCAGGACTGTTTCATAGGTCACGACACCGGATGTCGTCGTAGAACCATAGCGGGCTTGGGTAATTTTCGCCCGAAAGGTGCGGTCCGCGTAAGCCGCCACGGTAAATGCCGCCGATTGTCCCGCCTCTACCTTACCGATATCCGCCTCGTCCACATTGACATGGAGCTCCATTTTCGTCAAATCCTCCGCCAGGGTGAACAAAGTCGGGGCCTGCAAGGTGGCGGCAACGGTCTGTCCCGGCTCTACAGAGCGATTCAGAACAATGCCGTTAATGGGAGAGATGATGACGGCTTTGGACAAATCCGTTTCATAGGCATCGAGGGTAGCCGTCGCCTGCGCGACCGCCGCTTCGGCACTGACTTCATCAGCCAGGGCCCTTTCCAGTGTCGCCTCCGCCGCATCCATATCGGCCTGGGCCGGAAGTTTATTTCCACTCAACTGTTGGAGGTTCTGTAATTGTGTCAGTTTCCGACGGGCTTCCTTCACCGTCGCCCGGGTCTGCATGATCTTTGCTTTGGCCGCATTCAGAGCGGCCTTGGCCTGCGTCACCTGGGCTTCCAATCTTGTCGTATCGAGCCTGGCCAATACCTGGCCGATCTTGACCTTGTCATTATAGTCAACCTCCACACTTTTGATAATGCCGGACAATTCGCTGCCGATATCAACCGTATTGGTGGGCTGGAGGGTTCCCGTCGCCGTCACCAGGACCGTCAAATCACTCTGTGTCACTTTCTGGGTCTTGTATTGAACAGTATTGGACATGTTCTTATTCTTCCAGATCATCAGGACCGTGATGATCGCCAATAATATGACGCCACCTATGATAACCCACTTTTTCCGGCCTTTCCCGCCGCCCGAATCATGGCCAAGCTCCAGGGTTTCGGCAATGTCCGATTCCTTCAAAGACTTTGATTCCATATTTTCATTCCTTTGTTATTTTTCCCGTCGCGCCCAATGGCGTCCATCCGCCGCCCAAGGCCTTATAGAGGCGAACCCCATTCGCCGTTACGATCCCTTCGCTCTGGGCCAACTGGTCCTGCAATGAAAGGAGAGACCGTTCGGCATCCAGGACGGCGCTGAAATCCGTGAGGCCCGCTTCATATTTATGTTTGGCCAGCCGGGCAACTTCTTTTGCCGCCTCCGTCGCCTTGGATAAAGATGTCCGCCGCACCTGCTCTTCGGCATAAGCGGTCAACCTGTTTTCCACTTCTTCCAACGCGCCCTGGATGGCGGCCTCATAGGCGAGCAGATACTGTTCCTGGATCGCGGACTGGACTTCAACACGACGCCGGACAGCACCGGCATCAAAAACCCGCCAAGCGATTCGCGGACCGAAGCTTATCGTCGAGCTGCCCATGGTCGACATATTTTTCAAAGAGAGGGTTTCCAGACCGATGGAACCGAAAAGCGTAAATTTGGGATAATATTCAGCGACGGCCACGCCGATGCGCGCCGTCTGTGCCGCCAGTTCCCGTTCGGCCCGCCGGATATCCGGCCGCTGACGCAGCACATCAGCAGGGACACCGACGGCCAGTTCCAGAGGGGTGAAGGGGATGGGCCTTTGTTCCTTCAACATGTGATGAACAGCGCCCGGTTGTTCTCCCAAGAGGACCGCCAGGCGATTCTTCGTTTCCTCAAGACCGGTGCGCAGGTTGGGGACCTGGGCCTGCGTCGTTTCGAGATTGGAAAGGGCTTGCTGCAGGGATAATTCGTCGTCCAGCCCGGCTTCATAGCGCCAGCGGGTCAAATCGCAGCTTTCCTTCTGGATTTTGAGATTCGCTTCGGCCGCAGCCAGGCGGGTCTGATACGTCCTGAGCTCGATATAGTTTAAAGCCGTTTCCGCCGATAAAGAGACAAGCTGATCGTTGAGTGCCTCACCGGCAGCGCTGATATCCGCATCGGCCGCCTCAATGGAGCGACGGGTGCCGCCGAAAATATCTATTTCCCACGAGGCATCCAAACCGGCTGAATAAAAATGCGTTTCCGTATCGGTTCCGCTTTTTCTATCGGTCTCACTGCGGCTTGCCTGGGTCGAAGCATCCACGGTCGGATAAAGATCGGTTTTCGCCAGCCCCCGGCGGGCACGGGCTTCACGGAGCCGGGCCTGTGCCATTTTCAAATCGAGGTTGTTCCCGACCGCCCGCTCGATCAGAGCGGTCAGGTCCGGGTCTTTGAATGTCCGCCACCAGACGGCCATTTTCAGCGGATCCGCTCTTTCAGACGTCACACCGTCCTGCAACGGCGTGTGCCATTTTTCTGCAACAGCCGTTTCGGGCCGAACGTAGTCGGGACCGACAGCGGCGCACCCGTAAAAGAATAAAAATGGTATGACTGTAAAAATTCCTGATAAATACTTCATGACATATTTACACACATCAATGGTCATGCCTTAAAGAAACGCCATAGGGCACGAGAGAAAAAATTTACATCATAAATAATGACTTGTCACTTGTTACGGGTCACTATTCATGCGTATCAAGGTTCAAATTTATACCCGACACCATAGACGGACTGAATGAAGTCGGCTTCCGGATCAATCGATTCTATTTTCCTCCGCAACTTTTTAATATGACTGTCCACAGTACGATCACTGACAAAACGCTCGTCGTGGTAAATGTTTCCCATAATCTGTTGCCGCCCGTAAATGCGGCCTGCCTGTTCGGCAAGAAACTGCAGCAGGCGAAACTCCACAGCTGTCAGATCCAAATCTTTGCCGTGCAGCGTCGCCCGATAGCGGTGTGCATCCAGGACCAGTCCCTTTGCCTGCAGGGTTTGACCATCGTGAAAACGCCGGAGAACGGCTTTTACACGCGCTACGACCTCACGGGGACTGAAGGGTTTGCAGACATAGTCATCGGCACCCAGTTCCAATCCCAGGACACGGTCGATTTCCTCGATCCGGGCCGTCACCATGATGATAGGCAATCGGGAAAAGGTTCTGATCTCTTTGCAAATGTCCATGCCGTCCATGCCCGGCAACATCAAATCCAGGAGCATCAGATCGGGTTTGTGCTCTTTGACCCACCCCACGACATCCCGTCCGTCGGCCAGGATTGATGCGTCAAAGCGGGAGGCTTTCAAATAGTCCCTGAGCAAATCCGCAAGTTTCGGCTCGTCTTCCACGATCAATATTTTTTCACTCATCTTGAACCTCCGGCCAGAGGCAGGCTGATCCTGATCAGCAATCCGCCCATTGACGACGGGTGAGCGGAAATGGTCCCCTCATGGGCCTCCACAATGTTTTTACAAAGGGTCAGTCCCAAACCGGCGCCTCCCGATCGACGGCTTCGGGATCCTTCCACACGATAGAGCCGTTCAAATAATCTGTCCAGGTCTTTTTCAGGGACACCCGGCTTCGAATCCTCAAAGTCTATCAGAACTTTTTGATAGGCCATGGACAGGCTGACGGTGAGTCGGCCTCCTTCATCCGTATATCGCAAGGCGTTCTCGAGCAGGTTCCCAAAAAGCTGTTCGAGCCTTGCCCCGTCGGCATAAACAACAGTCTTGATAGGTTGCGGGATATCGGTCGTCAAGGAGATATTCTTCCGATTGAATTCAGAACGGTAAGACTCCAAGACATCGATGAGGATTTCGATGATGTCCCCATTTTCCTTGCGATAGGCCAAAGCGCCGATATCGGACAGGGAAAGTTGATACAGATCGTTGATCAGGCGATTCAGCCGCATCGTTTCCGCATGAAGAGACTTCAACTGCTCCGGCGTAACGGCGCGGATGCCGTCCAGCAGCGCTTCAATCTCACCTTGCAGCACGGCAACGGGTGTGCGCAATTCATGCGATATATCGGCAACCCACTGGCGCCGCTCTTTTTCGTTCTTCTCCAGGGTCAGCGCCATGTCATTGAAAGACCGGGCGAGCTGTCCCAATTCATCGGACGACTTTACCGAAACACGTGTCGCATAACGGCCGGCGGCTATGTCCCGGGTTCCCGCAGCCATGGCCCGAACAGGCTTGACCAGCCGTCTGGCCAGAGGCAGCGAAATGAGAACGACGATCAGGACCATCCCCGACGCCGCCAAGGCAAGGGCTGCTTTCTGCTCGCTGAGAAATCGAATCTGCATGGGATGCAGAAATTGTTTCGGCGACAAAAGGCCGATATACCCCACCATTTTTTCACGAACAACAATCGGGCGATAGTTGACGTCCTTACCTTTGTCGATGACACCCCACAAGACTTCCTTTTTAGCATCCAATATAATGAGAGGACTGGGGGCCCGTCCGGCATCCGGCGGCAACGGCGACGGCCGGTGACTCGGGTCGCCCATCCCCGGACGATCCGGAGGTTCCGGAGGGCGATCCCGGAATTCCCGGGGCGGACGGTGAACAAATCCGTCCTTTCCCGTAACATCTGATGGTACGTTTTCCAAACCAATTCCGACTGAAGGTGCCATGCCGTCGCAATTCAAGCGCAAAGATCTATCCTTCAGAAAATCCCAATTCCCGTATCGTTCATAATAATCAGCTATATTCACGGACAACTGTTCCAGTCTTTTTTGATCCATCCGCCCGAGATACTGGTAAAATCCCCGATCGATACTCCAACCCATAATGAGAAACAAAGCGAGTATGGCCAGGCCCGTGGCAATCAGAATGGCCAGGAACAGGCGATAGGTAATCCCGATTTTCATCTTACTTCATGTACCTCCACCGTAAATTTAATGGCATTTGGCCCCATCAGCAAGACAAAAAATACGCCTGGGCCGATTTCCTCAATTCTTACATATTTGTGTCACATTTGGTTTTTATAATACGGCCTTAAGGAGGTGGGGCGGAATACCTCGATCGTCTTGAACATGAACATGGACACCGACCAGTTGACGTCCCTGCTGGATTTGCTCATCTATCTGTCTACGGACAGTGACTCGGTAGCACCCGATATGGCCAGTCTGACTTCCGAGTATATCGCGAAAAGGGTGGAAATCCTCGGTAGCAAGCAAAGCAGCAGTGCCGACGCATCCTTGATCAGCGTCGATGCATAAAGACCAAAAGAAATGGGGGATGGATTTGAAATCCATCCCCCATTTCTTTTTATTCATCATGAGTCTCAAAGAATAACAAAATGATAGATCATTTAATATCACGTTCCCATGCTGAAACATTATCGTTTAGACGGATTGATGAATTCACTTGAGTGCGTCCACCGGCGAAGCGCATTTATTTTTATCCCTTTTCGCCTTCTTTTGATGCGACGCCCGCCAGTGGCCGTTTATTCTTATCAATTCCAAAACGACCCGCCCTTTTTTCAATATGGGCCGGACCCAGTCCTGGGTATCCACCATTTCCCCATGGGGCAACTCATGGCCGTCCAAATCGCAGATACGATCGATAGCCGTCATATTCAGTATTTCGCCGACGGTCTTTATCCCGCCGATCTCCCGGATGCCGTCCAGGCCGATGTAGCTGCCGTCATTATTCGTACTGCGGAGCCCAACCGCCGACATGGCGCCGATGCACCCCTGGCCGGTAGGCCCGTCCCACCAGATCAGGCAATCGAGATTACCCGCCAAAAGCTTTGCCTCGTCCAGATCGATCACCTCTCGCTGGGCGCGGGCACCGAAAATCGGCAACTCTCTGGGCACGGTTTCCTGTCTACAGATGCACAAGCCGGGATTCGCGCCTTCGTGAAAATGATTCCGAAGAAACGACCGGGAAAAATCAGCGATATCATCAAGAGAACTTTCTTTCACAACAGCATCGATGCAGGCGCTGCTGTTGTGGGACGTATAGGGAATAGCCGGATGAACCAGAAGCTGATGCCTCGTCACCCGGCCGGCTTGAAGAAATCCGTTCTTTGTCAATGACTCCGCCAGCATTCGGGACAATCGTCCGGTGCCGATACTTTCCCTGTTATCCGTATCGTCGATAGCGATAAATAATTTCATGTTATCCTCTATATGCAAAAATCTGAGCGCTTCCGAAAAAAGACGGCATGATGGAATCGGTTGATTGTCATGATGATATTTCAAGCGCTGCGAAGTGTATATCCGAAAAAAACAGATTATGACAGAAATAATTCATTGATCCCAAATTATGCTTCAATTGAACTAAATATTACCGATATCGACCAAAGACGCCGCCTGCCGCTCCATCATAAAAATTCGGATGAATGCGAGGAGACACACTACCTCAGATGGGGTGAATCGGTCATTCTATTTAAAAGTCTTGATTCAGCAAGAAAAGATGGTCTTTCCCGTTTCTTTCAGATCGTATCCGGGAAGGTTTCGAGACAATTTTGTGACAATGGACGGATTCAAATATTCTATGAAATGTTTGATGTAAAAAGTAGACCAGAGTTCCTTTGGCACAACAAGATCCAGCCGTTCATCTTTAAGAGGAATGAAATCGAGACCCAGATGACGGGTGACGTACTCGATGCCCAGCCCTGCGTCGGCCTCATTGAAAAACACTTTCAGGGCCACCTCCATGTGGGTATCGCAGGTGCTGACGACTTTGAGGCCGGCTTTTTCATCCGGTCCTTCTTTCCGCACGAGGTACTCCGTCAGGACCTGCGTTCCCGAGCCGATGTTCCTGCCGGCAAAACGGACCTTCCGTTCAATGCAATCGTGAATGCTTTTGATCCCTAGAGGGTTCCCCCTCTGAATGATCAGCCCCTGCCTGCGGTACCATAGATTGACGACGATGTATTTCTGATCGGCCAGGACTCTACGCAGATAGGGCAGATTATAGTCGCCGCTTTCCACATCCAGGATATGGGTCGAGCAGGCCTGGCATTTTCCCTTCGCCAAGGCTTCAATTCCCTTGGCGCTTCCTACCGGTGAATAATAGGCAATGGATTCGGGAATGTTTTCGTGGGAATAAAGCGACAACAGCCTGGCCAAGAGAATATCATCACTACCCACAATGAGGATATCCTTTTGACGCTGAACATTCTCGTCGATCCAGCGCATGACGTGATTTCGCGGGAATAGCCATTTGCCCGCAATACGCACCCTGGGCACCGTGCCGTCACGGACCAGCTGATAGATTTTCTTTTCATTGAGCCGCAGCAGCCCCGCCAGCTCTTTTGTCGTCAGCATTTCATCCATGATCTGACTCCTTATCATGGCATTCTAAATAATGCCAGACGTTTGTCCCATTGCCCCTTACATTATTTTAAAATGCCAAGCTGACCGTCAGAGTTCCGACCATAAAAGAGCTGTCCCGTTCCGCCGGAGAGGCGGTTCCTTTCAGGCCCAGTCCTTTCATCTCATTCTTTGCATCATCCGACAGGGCGAATATATAGGAAATCGTCGGCGTCAGCGTAATATACGATGTTGCCTTGATCGGCAGGCTGACTGCTAATGCGCCGTCATGGAAATTGCTGAACTTATCGCCGGTCGCCCGGGCATTCTCGTCGAATTTGGGATAAGCCGACGCGTCGGTGGACAGCAGATAGCCGGCCGTCGCCGTAATATTCAGAGATACCATCTGGTTCAATGCGATCTCATGGGAGATGCCCAGCAGGAAGTACCAGGCATGATAATGGCCGATGTCCTTATAGACCGTCAAGGTCGGCGCGAGGATGGTGTTTAATCCGACGGATAAAAAAAGTTCCTGGGAATCGAGGCGTTTTGCCGCATCCGGATTGAGCGCGCCCAGGCCGTAATAGATATACCCGGCACCGACGCTGAAGGATTCCATCTCTTTGGTATAGGACAGGGTCACATCCGTTTCGTTCCAGGTGCTGCTGTAAGTTTTTCCGGTTTCCGTCCCCGCGCAGTAGGGCTTTGTATCCAGATTACCCCAGAAATTGGCGGAAAATCCTTGATAGCCTACTGTCATGGACGGCTGAACGGCGATGCCGTTTCGGCTCAATTCATAGCCTCTCCACACATAGCCGCTGGAGGCCGTCACGGCGATTTCAACCATCGGCTTTTCTTCTTCGGCGTACGCAACAGACAGTCCCGTCAAGGCCAATATTGCCGTCATTAATGATATGACAAAAAACCTTTTCTCCTTTATCGATCTTTTCATTGTCCTTCCTCCTCTAAATCACGATAACATGATCCGCTTTACGGTTATCGTTAATAGTACTTTAATTTTAATGAATTGCATGCTTTTGAGCAGAGAATACGTTCCGGACGCAATATCCCCGTCGTGCGGCACACACTATCCTGCGCCGCTGCGTGCCTTCCCCGGCTTTCACCGGGGAAGGACGTTCTACAGCGAAATGTTCGGACTTTTTAAGGGTGCACCGGCGGCATCGACCTTATAACATCGGCAGATACCGGTCGATCTCGTACCGGCTCACATGGGTGCGGAAACGGTCCCATTCGATCTTTTTGTTTTCGATGAACTTCTCGAAAATGTGATCGCCCAGGGTTTCCCGGATGAGCTTGCTCTTTTCCGTAAGCAGATAGGCCTCATAGAGGCTACCCGGCAGAGACGTGATGCCCGCTTTTTTGCGCGCCTTCTCGTCCATGTCAAAGATGTCCTCTTCCACCGGCTCCGGCAGCTTATAATTTTCTTCCACGCCCTTTATCCCGGCCGCCAGCATGACGGCAAAGGCCAGATAGGGATTGCAGGCCGGATCGGGCGACCGGTACTCGATGCGGGTGGCCTTTTCCTTCCCCGGTTTGTACATGGGAACACGGATCATGGCGGAACGGTTCCGGCGCGCCCAGGACACATAGACGGGCGCTTCATAGCCGGGCACGAGTCGCTTGTAGGAGTTGACCCACTGGTTGCAGATGGACGTAAATTCCGGGGCGTGCTTCATCAGGCCGGCGATATAGCTCTTCGCGAGAGCCGACAGGTGATATTTGTCTTTCCCGTCGAAGAAGGCATTGGTGCTGCCTCTGAACAGGGACTGATGGGTGTGCATGCCGCTGCCGTTCTGCCCGAAAATGGGTTTGGGCATAAAGGTGGCATATACGCCGTTCTGCCGGGCGATCTCCTTGACCGCCGTCCGGTAGGTCATGACTTTGTCGGCCATGACGAGGGCATCATCATAACGAAGATCGATCTCGTGCTGGCTGGGCGCCACTTCGTGGTGGGAATATTCCACGCGAATGCCCACATCCTGAAGGGCGAAAATCGTCTGACGGCGGAGATCCGTCGCCCGGTCCACCGGCAGGCCGTCGAAATAGCCGCCCCGATCCAGGATTTCCGTTCCCTGATCATCGGCAAAATAAAAATATTCGAGCTCCGGACCGACATAAAAGGTGTAGCCCTGATCACCGACCTTCTTGAGCATTCTCTTCAAAACATACCGGGGATCACCTTCATAGGGCGTACCGTCGGGATTGAGAATATCGCAGATCATGCGGGCCACAGGACGGTCCGAGGGCCGCCAGGGAATCATCCGGAACGTTGTGGGATCCGGCATGGCGATCATGTCGCTCTCCTCGATCCGGCAGAATCCCTGGATGGAGGAACCGTCAAACCCCATCCCTTCTTCGATGCCCTCCGTCAGTTCCGACGGCGTGATGCTGAAAATCTTCTGCATCCCCAGGACGTCGGTAAACCAGAACTGGATAAAACTGATTTTATGGTCCTTGACCGCCTTCAACACATCTTCTTTCGTTTCACAGGTTATCATGGTCGTAACTCCTTTCTTTGGTTACTCCTTATTTTCCTTGTTTGTCGGTTTTTTGCGGCTCGTCATGCGAAACGCATTCAGGTCGATGCCGTATTTCTGAATCCGGTACATGAGGACCCTTTGCGTGGTGCCGAGCTGCTTGGCCGCTTCCCGGCCGTTACCTCCCGTTCGCTTCAAGGCCGACGTGATGATGTACTTCTCGAATTCGGCGACGTTTTTTCTCAAAAGGTCTTCATCGGCACCGTTATCTCTGGTCTTCATAAAATACCCTCACATTACAAAAAGCAGGCCTTCGTCCTTATTCTAACCTCCTATCCAATGGCCATCCCGCCCGTTTCACCCGTCCTGATCCGCAGGACCTCATGGAGGTCCAGAATAAAAATCTTCCCGTCGCCGACATCACCGGTTCGGGCGCCGTCGATGATCGCCTTGATCGTCTGCTCCACAAACTCCTCATTGACGGCAATCTCCAGTTTCACCTTTTTCAACAGGCTGCCCACCTCCTTGGCCCCCCGATAGACTTCCGTGACGCCTTTTTGCCTTCCCCGCCCCAGCACATTGGAAACGGTCATCAACGGGACTTGCGCATCTTCCAGCGTCTTCATGACCGCATCCAGCTTGTGGGGCTGAATGACTGCGATGATATATTTCATGGTCGTGCCTCCTTTCCTATTCCACCACCGTGTAGGCCGCTTCGCTTTGCTGGGTCAGATCGAGGCCGATGGTCTCCTCCTTTTCCCGAACACGAATGCCGATTACGGCATCCACCGCTTTAAAGAGGACAAACGTCATAACCGCCGCAAAGACGGGCGTCACCGCCACCATGAGCAGCTGCGGCCACAATTGAGATCCCCCGAAGAAGAGGCCGTCGGCGCCGCCGCTGTTGACCGCTTTTTGGGCAAAGAGTCCGACGGCGATCGTACCCCAGATGCCGCCCACGCCGTGCACGCCAAAGGCGTCGAGAGCATCGTCGTATCCCAGTTTCGCCTTGATCACGGCGACGGCAAGATAACAGAACACGGCGACAAGAGCACCGATGGCGATGGCGCTCATGGGGCCGACAAATCCGCAGGCCGGCGTGATGGCGACCAGTCCGGCGACAGCTCCCGTCGTAACACCCAGAACGGTCGGTGCACCGTGCCTCATCCATTCAATCAAACCCCATGTCAATCCCGCCGCGGCCGTGGCAATGTGGGTCGTGATAAAGGCGTCGGCCGCCAGTTCATTGGCGCCCAGGGCACTGCCCGCGTTGAAGCCGAACCAGCCGAACCAGAGCAGGGCCCCGCCCAGAACCGTAAAAGGGAGATTGTGGGGTCGAAAAGGTGCGCTGTTATATCCCAGGCGTCTCCCCAGGAGAACGGCGATAACCAGGGCGGAGACACCGGAGCTGACATGAACGACGATGCCGCCCGCAAAATCGAGGCCGCCGAGATTACGCATCCAGCCGCCCATCCCCCAGACCCAGTGAGCCAGGGGATCGTAAACCAGAGTTGTCCACAGGAGCGAAAAAACCAGAAAGGCCGAGAATTTCATCCGTTCCGCAAAAGCCCCAATGATCAGTGCCGGCGTAATGACGGCGAACATACATTGAAAAATCATAAAAACCGAATGGGGAATCGTTGCCGCGTAGTCGGCATTGGGCACGCCACTTACGTTTTTGAGCCCCAGCCACTTTAGCCCGCCGATAATGCCCAGGCCCGTATCAGGGCTGAAGGCAAGGGAATATCCAAAAACAAACCACTGCAGGCTGATCACACACATCATGATAAAGCATTGCATGAGGACGGACAGGACATTCTTCCGCCGGACCAGCCCCCCATAAAAGAAAGCCAAGCCCGGTATGGTCATGGCAAAAACCAGGATGGTCGATACCATCATCCAAGCTGTATCGCCCGTGTTCATAAGGCACCTCCATTATGCTGAAATTGTGTTTCGGTAAACAGTTCTTCGTGAACCAGCCCCTTCCACCGATAATCCTGCCCTCCCCTTTTCTTCCATCAAGCCATATGGACATGGAGACAAGTAACAAAATCGTTTACTTTCCATAGGGCAACGATCGTGCCATCAGCAGCACAAATAATCTTTATCTTTGATATTATTAAACAAATTCAAATTTAGGGCAGTCATTCCATCAACGCTGGTTAAACAAATTTGTTTTCACCTCACGAGATGATACATATTTGTACCATAAAAAGGCAGGCCTCAGTCTTCGACTATTTAAGCACAAAATCGTACATACACAATCTTATCAACGACGAGGTGGAATATGAGAAGCAATATTGAGATTGGAAATTTTAAGGGAAAAGCCTATGGGGGGAACGTGCGCCGGGCTACTAACCTTAATCAAAAAAATGATTCCCGACCGTTTTTTCAAAGGTTGCCGCCTATCGCCCTGTAGAAAACACTGACTAATATTTGCCGTACACGGGCACGCCATTTATTTTTTTCCTGTAAGAAAACGCCAGGCTCGCAGGTATCGATTGAGGCGTTCCCGATCACTTTCCGTTATCCGGGCAAGACGGCGGATGTCCATGTTGTCTTCAAGATCGGCTATTTTGACTTCTTTGCTGACGTGATTTTTTTCCGTTCTTCTGATGAACGCATGATAAGACTCCCCCTCACGCCGGGTCAGTCCGTCCACAATGGCGATGATTTCCTCAGAGAAGCCCGCCTCACGAAGTTTTTCCGCCGTCCACGACGAATCTTCGATGACATCGTGCAAGACCGCGGCAATCCGTTCCGTTTCATTATGCATTCGGCACATCATCCGCAGGGGATGCAGGATATATGGATCTCCCGCTTTGTCGCGTTGTCCTTTATGCGCCTGTAAGGCAATTAAGATGGCATCTTCAAGGATCGACATAAACCGACATGCTTCAACCCGACTGAGTTTTCGTTCATTATGCCTCATTTGCCGGCATAGTCAAATGGTAAAACAGTGATTGGCAACGGGTAACAATAACAAGGAAAAGATTCTATCCCATCTATATGCTCGTCACCTGTTACTTAATTGCTGTCGCTCGACGCAATTCACTTCCAAACGCAGCAAAGGCCGGTTCTAATCAACCGGCCTTTGCCAGATTCGTCCGGCGCCGACATATAAAACCCGACGCCACGGAGTACACTACCTCAGCTAAAAGCCCGGAGGTTGCGAGAAGCCCAATTTTGACGGAATCCAGATAACAAGCTCCGGAAAGAGGTAGACAACGATAATGGTAAGGGCAAACAGGCCCACCCAGGGCAGAATCTTGCGGAATAGAAACTCCGGCGTCGTATTCGTCATGCCCGCTAAGACGAAGACGGTCGCACCGACCGGCGGGGTCAGCCCTCCAATACCGCCCATCAACACCAGATAAAGACAGATCCACCAGGGATGGATGCCGAAACTGTACAGGACCGGAAACACCGTGGGAATCATGACGATAACGACCGGCAGCCCCTCGCCGATGCAACCCATGAGGAAAAGAACAAACGTCACCATGAGCATGAGGGACAGCTTGCCGGCGCCCACAGCCGTCACAATTTTCACGATTTCCTCTCCGATGTGGAAATGCATCAAAGCCAGTTTAGACAGAAGCGCCCCCACGAGGATGAAGCTCATGAAACCGACGACATTGGCGCCTTCATTGAGAATCCATTTAAATTCCGACAGTTTGAATCGCATTTCCCGGCGGATGAGATTCACAATGAAGATATAAACCAGGGCCACGGCGGCGGCCTCCGTCGGTGTTAAAAATCCGGTGGCAATGGTGCCGATAATGACGATGGGAACAGACAGCGCCGCCAGGTTCGGCGGAAAAGTGGTAAAGCGTTCTTTCCAAGTCGCACGATACTTTTTAATCTCCGGGTGCGTGAATCCATAGAACATCATAAAGAGGGAGAAGATGATGGCAACCGTAAACCCCGGACCGATTCCCGCCATAAACAGGGCGCCGATGGAGTTGTCCGTCAATCCGCCCAAGACGACCAACGTGATGCTGGGCGGAATCAGATAGCCCAAGATGGAGCTGGAACCGAGCATGGGGAGGGTGATGCCCCGGGGGTAGCCCGCTTTGTCCAATTCAGTCAAACCCAGGATGACCAATAGGGCCAAGGTCGCAAAGACCGATCCCAGCATGGCACCCAGCATAACGCCCGTCCAGATGACCGCCACGGCAACACCGCCGGGGATCCAGCCGATCCAGGCGTTCATGACCCTGAAAAGGCCCGCCGCCATGCCCCGCTGCATCATAAAACCGGCCATGACAAACAGCGGGAAGGCAAACCAGGTAAATTCCTCCATCGTTTTGTAGAGATTCATCCCCAGGCTGTTCATCATCGGAAAGCCGCCGAAGACATACAGGGCAATGATGGTCAAAAAGCCGAGGGAAGCCCCCACAGGAATGCCGGAAAAAAGAAAAACGATCAACATGACAAAGACACCGATGGCGGGATAGACCACAAATGACCATACGGCCAAGATCAGGGCGATGACATAAAGCCCTAAAATAACGATGGGAGAACCAAAAAAATGCTTATGTCTCTCCAACTCCGGCGTGAATTTCGTGGTCAAAAGCTGGATGCTTCGGATGGTCTGCAAAACCAGAATCATGCAGCCTACGGCACAGACGAATATGAACGGCCACAGGGGAATCAAGATTGCGCTCGCCACCTCTTTAAACCGGTAAATATCCCAGGTGAACCAAAACAGATAATAGGTCATGATGCAAGCGAATACTAAAAAAAAGAGCCAACCGAAGATCTGCGAATACAGGGCCGTGCGCGGCGACATCAAGCTCTCGAAGAAAGAGATCCGGACGTGCTGATATTGCCGCATGGCGTAGGGCGCAGTCATAAACGGCAGGATCGCCATCGTTGTGGTGCATCCCCACATGATCCAGACGGTCGAGTAACCGAACTTGGAGGCAATGGCTTCCCCGCACAAAAAAACGCCCATAATGAACCCCACCGCCATGCCGAGATAGCAGTAAAATCCGGTTATTGAATCTATTCCCTTACCTATTTTTTCGAGTACATGCATATAATCATCCCTTTCAAGATAAGAAAAAATCCATAAAATCCGCTCAGGCCAAAACCAACTCTGTTCAAACCACTATTGTTGGGACAAATCAACGTTTATCACCGTCGACACCAGAGGAGCCTTTCGGCTAAACAATACCTTCAGGGTCAGTTTAACCTTTTGCTCCCTGAGAACAATTAAGGAATGGACTGGTATGCCCCCTGCTTACAGGGACATCCGAAATCTATTCCCAAGGGATTCATAAATATTATTCCGGTAAGTGCCTGGATCCGGTCTTTTTCATGACCGGATCCAGGATCGCAACCGGGTTGACAGATTGGATTGTTTCGAGCGAAACGAAAGAGCAACAACCCGTTTGGATCGGTCACCGCTCAATCACCGATTATTGGAGTCTCGTGTCATAGTTCCAATTCCACGCCACGCGGGGAACGGACAGACACCTTGCTTTCACTTGTTCCGACGTCTGATTGACCCGATGCTTGGCCTCATACTCATCGCAGGCCTCATCCCAGCTCTTTCCCGCTTTCAACCTTTCCTCCACATCCTTCAGACGCTGTTCCCCGGCAACCCAGACACCTTTGAAATACCAACTGTATTGGGAGGTGTATTTCGGGTCCTTATATTTCGACAATATGGCCTGCGCATCGTCCCATTGCTGCTGTGTCGCGCCTCGTTTAAACACGTATTTTTTACCGGCCTCAACGGCAGCCTTTTTAATTTTTTCGTATTCCTGCGGATATTTGGTGGAAATACCGCAATCGACGACCCCGTACTGATTCATTAACCGGTATTCGGCCAGTTTTTCCATCAGCATTCCCTCACGCGTACCCCACCACGTGAGCAGATCATAGGCGTCGAGGATGATTTTTTTATAGGCCGTGGGCAGTGACTTCCATTTATCCAGATTCATATACTCCTGATTATAATGCATGCCGACGGCACCCGGCGGATAGGTGGGCATATGGACCCAGTATTTGCCGCAATCATAGAACTTATACGTCAGATAACCATACGTGGAGAAGCTGATCATATTAAGAGCGCCTTTGTAGTAGGCCATATACATTTCACTCGTGGACTTCATGACCGGCGTCCCACCCCAGGCCCCGATATAGGCGCTGGCCAGTTCACCGTAGCTCCAGACCTTCTTGCCGCCGAAATCCGACATGGACTTAACCGGCGTTTTGGAGAAGTAATCCCAGTTGCCGATGGACGTGTTGACCAGGGGTTTCATGTTCCAGCTCTTCGCGGCGAGCTTATTTTCCATTTCGTACCACTCGGGGCTGGTCAGGACGGCCATGATATGCTCCGGGCTGTCCCAGATGTAGGCGATAATCCAGGGGGCGTAACCGTTCTCGCGGGACATGAGAAGACCTTTGTTGATATTCCCGATATGAACCGTACCAATGGGAATGACCCTCGGATTATCGAGCATTTTATACAGCGATCCGAAGCGGTGCAGATCGATCTTGATCTTCCCTTTGCTTTCCGCCTCCACAATCGCCTTAAAATTCATGACAAAGGCATCACCGCCGGTGTTGTTGGGCGCATCAGCGACTTGGATCAACGTCACTGGCTCCAGACCTTCAACACTATGGCCGAAATAGGT
>JAFGLN010000109.1 GCA_016928025.1 Deltaproteobacteria bacterium | reverse complement strand
TAATAATCGCGTCCGCCCCCTTGGCGTAAGACTTGTGTGTTATAGAATACCTTTGATTCCCCCGACTCGTAGACGTCTAAATACATTTTATAAAATCTTTCGCGATTTCCAGGACTTAAATACGTTTGATAACTTACTTTCGCTTTCAGCCTTTCCTCTTGCGTAGAGCCGTAGCGCTGAAGCTCTTCTTTATCGTCAAACCCAAACACATGAAGAGCTTTTTGATTAGCAAAAATCAATTTGCCGTTCAGATCGTTTTCCCAGCAAAGCTCATCGATGCTGTCAAGAAAATCACGGTATCGTTCCAGTGCCTGTTCATTCTTGATTCTTTCCGTAACATCACGGGTAATCCCCCTATATCCTACCGGATTGCCTTTATTATCGCGCATCAGAGAAATAACATTTTCAACGCTGTAAATTTCTCCGTTCTTTCTTTGCAATTGATAAACTACTTTTTTCGGGATACCGGTTTCCAAAACCTCTCTGAAAACCGGACGGACACGATTTCGCGCCTCTTTTGATACATAGAGACCTTCGGGTGGCAGCGACAAGAATTCCTCACGAGAATATCCGGATTGGCGGCTGACGGCATGATTGGCAAACGTAAACCGCCCTCTTAAATCCGTTTCAAAACAGGCATCCTCGACATTTTCTACGAATTCCTTATATCTTTTAAGATTTTCCTCTGCTTTAACCCGCTCCGTGACATCGCGCGACACGGCCCTAAAACCGATGGGATTACCATCGCTGTCACGAACGAGGGAGACTGTCATGTCCAAATATAAGATTCGTCCATCCCTAAAAGTCATCTTAAAGTCATAAGTTCTGGCTGGCTGACCCGTTTTGTAGACATTGTTATATAACTGATAAAGCTCTTTGGCCATATTTTCCGAATAATATTTGTCATATGTCGAATTTTTAATTTCTTCAGCGCTAGATTCCAAGACACGACAAAAGGCATCGTTGAAAAATGTCAACTTCCCCGCTAAATCGCTTTCCACACAGAATTCATCGATATTTTCCAGAAAATTACGGTACCTCGCCTGTTCCGCTTCCAGTTTCATCCGTTCGGTCACATCCCGGCCGATTCCCCGAAAACCCAAGGGCTTCCCTTCCGCATCACGAACCAAAGACGCCTGTACTTCTCTCGCTACAACCCCGCCATGTTTTTTGCGGAGTTTAGAATAAAAAATCCTGGGTTCACCTGTCCGATATATTTCATTGAAGATTCGAAAGACTCTTTGCGCCTCTTCCGGCGTTTCATACCGATCTCGGAATGGCAGCTTTGCGTATTCTCCCGGTTTGTACCCCAATAGATTCATCAACGCCTTGTTTCGAAAAACAACCTGGCCGTTCAAGTCAGTCTCGAAACAATCATCATTAACATTCTGGATAAACGTTTCGTATTTTATCTTTTCTTCCGTCAGGATTTGATACGCTGTCTTTAATTCTCTTAATTCCCGCCGAAGGACCGTCAACTCGTCAACCAGTTGGGCTTTCGTTTTGCTCCTATCCTGCATGATACACCTCTCTTCAATGAAAGAGCCCTTCACCCCCTCAAAGTGGCATTCCAAAATTTATCCTGTAAGTTAAAAACATCCAACCGCACCGACGGGAAAAAGACAGCTACGATCACGGCGATAGAATAGAACAGTTGCGCGCATGACAACTCAAAGTGAAGAGACGATTTTAGGATATACTTGTCCGCTATATATAGATGTTCATGGGTTCACTCCATCTTGTGAACCCATGAACTATACAATGAGACTAAAAACGGTGATGCCATTCCTAATATTTGCCGGAAATATAGTTGCTTAACTGATCGATGAGGAAGTCTTTGTTGGAGATGATTGATTTCACAACGTCGCCGATGGAAATAATCCCGACAAATTTATTACCGTCACAAACGGGAAGATGCCTGACATGCTTCCCCGTCATGAGAACCATGGCTTCTTCTACAGGATTATCGGGAGAAACGCAAAACAGATTGGAAGACATAACTTCTTTCACCAGGGTTTCCTTGGACGTTTTTCCCTGGAGAATGATCTTTCTGGCATAGTCTCTTTCTGAAATGATGCCCACGAGTTTTTCATTTTCCATAACGACCAGAGCGCCGATTTCCTTGTCCCTCATCAATTTTAGGGCTTCAAAAACCGTTGTATTGGGAGCGATTGTCTCAACTTTGCTGTCTTTCGCGCTAAGGATATCTCTGATATAAGCCATAAATACCTCCTGTTGCTCTATTTTTCTTTGATTGAATTTTATATTAATTCATGTCTTGATAAAAATAAAGACTATTTTCCTCGAATGTACTATCAGCACTAATGATTTCGTCCTGTCCGTTCTCGGGAAAGCAACGTCTTTTGTCTGTAATATCTGGCTTTTTCACTGTATATGCATCCGCAATATTGCTGCCGGTACAGACCCCGTTCTTTTGATCTGCGTATTCCCTCCGACCAGCCCTCACGGAAGTCTTGGTCGTAAAACTTAACGCCATTTTTTTTCGCTGTGCTGTGGCCGATGGCAACGATCATCTCATGATTTTGGTGTTTGCTGTACAGCAAGGTCGTTATGAAGGCGTCAAACTTACCGCGTTTGGCTATATGGGCGGTGTAATTGAGACGGTCATAATAACATTGGATACATCTTTCTTCTTCCCGAAAAGCGACATTCCGAAGAAAGTCTTCCACCGGATAGCCCTTTGCCCAAATCATCTTGAGCCCTTCCTGCTCCGCATAGTCCTTCAAGGTATCATATCGTTTTTTGTATTCCAGATAGGGGTGAATATTGGGGTTGTAAAAAAGGCCACAGACATCATGTCCTTCATTTCTTAATACGTCCAGGGGATAAACAACACACGGTGCGCAACATATATGAATTAGCAGTTTCATAAAATGTTATCCTTCATCATTGTAAAACCTATGCCGCGATATCATTTTGTTTGCCTTAATTAATTGAGGATATAGAGACGTTGACTGATTTTTATGCTAAAACCAAAAGGCACGAACCTTCTTGAACCGTTATAGGAGTCCGGGCTGTATATTTCCTGTCCAGGCTATGCCGAAATGTTTATACGCTAACTTTGTGGCAATTCTGCCCCTGGCTGTTCTTTGAAGAAAGCCCTCCTGAATTAAATAGGGTTCATAAACATCTTCAATGGTGTTTTTTTCTTCACCGATGGCAGCCGAAAGATTATCGATACCTACGGGTCCTCCCTCGAATTTCTCAATAAGAGTCAGAAGAATCATCCGATCCATATGATCGAAACCTTTATGATCGACTTCAAACATCTCCAGGGCTTTTGTCGCGATATCCTTATCAATGAGCCCATCCGCCCGGACTTCGGCATAATCTCTCACCCGCTTCAGCAGGCGATTGGCGATTCTCGGTGTTCCCCGCGAACGATGAGACATTTCGACAGCCCCATCCTCGTCAATCTTGACGGACAGTATTTTTGCCGATCTTTTAACGATGGTTGTAAGCTGTTGGGGTGAATAAAATTCAAAGCGAAAAATCATCCCAAACCGATCCCGAAGCGGGGATGTCAGCAGGCCGGCTCTCGTTGTTGCACCAACCAGGGTAAATTGGGGGATCTCCAGTTTCATGGATCTTGCTGATGGGCCCTGACCGATCATAATGTCGAGATGAAAATCCTCCATAGCCGGATAGAGGATCTCTTCAACCACATGGGAAAGACGATGAATTTCATCAATAAAAAGGATGTCATGTTCATGGAGATTTGTCAAAATGGCCGCCAGGTCACCCGGTCTCTCGACCACCGGACCCGATGTCACTTTAATACCCACATCCATTTCCCTGGCCATGATATAGGCCAGAGTTGTTTTGCCGAGTCCGGGCGGTCCATACAGCAGCACATGATCCAAGGCTTCACCCCGCCCTTTGGCCGCCTCAATAAAAATAGAAAGGTTTTCCTTGATTTTTTCCTGGCCGATATACTCCGAAAGATTCTTCGGGCGCAGGGAATATTCAAAGCCCCGTTCTTCCTCGATAACGGCGGGACTTATTATAGGATTTTGCTCATCCATACTTTAAATCCGAACAATGTAAAAGATAGGACTTTGATCTTATAAACAGAAGAAAAATTTTCCGTTGTTATTCATCTTATCCTGCATCACCCTATATGTATGCCCAGAATACTATCCTGATAATTGCTTTAGCGCTTTTTTCAACAATACATCCAAGGTGAATTCACTATCTTCAATATTCTCAATAACCTGATCCAATACATTTCTTACATGATTGCTTTTGTAGCCCAGGTTTACCAGTGCCGACAATGCGTCCTCTTTCAGAAAATCCGTTGCGTCTGTTTGGACGTCCATTTTTTTGCCGGCTGTATCGGGAGCAAACTTGGTCAGCTTATCTTTCAGTTCCAAGATCATTCTTTCAGCCATTTTCCTCCCTACGCCGGGAATGCCGACCAACTTGCTGAGATTTCCGTGCGATATGGCTTCCATCAAATCCGTTGCCGCCATTCCCGACAGGATATTAATCGCCAGTTTCGGTCCGATACCACTGATACCAATCATCATTTCAAACATCTTTTTTTCCTCAATCGTGTAAAAACCGAACAAATGAATGGCATCTTGTTTGACATTTGTGTGCGTGTGGAGGGTAATATTTTCACCCGGTTCAGGAAGTTCATAAAAAGTGCTCAATGATATGAATATACGATACCCGATGCCTTGAGCATCGACAACAATATGCGACACGGATTTTTCAATAAGAGTACCGGCAACACGGGCAATCATTTATACAGCTGACACCTTTGAAAAATTGGCATGGCAGATGGCAATTGCCAGGGCATCGGCGGCATCTGCTTTGACCACATCAGGAATGTTTAAAATGGCTCTGACCATTTTCTGAACCTGCTGTTTTTCGGCTCGTCCATAACCGACAACGGCCTGCTTAATCTCCAATGGGGTATATTCAAAAACGGGAACGCCCATTTCAGAACAGGTCAAAATAATCGCACCCCTTACATGACCTTGCTTAATGAGACTCTTTACGTTTTTGCCGTAAAAAATATCCTCTACGGCAACGGCTTCCGGCTTCGTATCCTTAGCGATATCAGCAATCCGCCCACAGATTGTTTTTAAACACATAGAGAGCGGCGCGTTCTGAGGCGGCTTTATCTCGCCGTAGGCCACCCATTGCAGTTTATTTCGTCCCTTTTCAATAACCCCGTATCCTGTCACCCGGCTACCCGGATCAATCCCTAAAACCCGCATCAACACCTTTCAATCACTTCAATGATTAGCAACGGATTATCTTAAACTGCGCCAATTTCTTCCGGCATTACTGGATGCATCATCTGAAGTTTAGCAACTTCCTAAAATGTTCGCAGACAAGGCGCGCAAGTTGTGAGGAACGGAGGCGTACTTTTACGTCCGTCGAAGTGATTCGCAACGAAGCGCAACGCACTATCCGGACATGTTAAAAGTTGCTATGTTGCCAACTTCTCGAGTATCTCATCGGATATATCAAAGTTCGCCCAGACATTCTGGACATCATCGTTATCTTCGAGCTTTTCCATCATTTTCAGCATCTGTTCCGCCTTCCCGGTTTCAAGCTTGACGGAATTCTGCGGCATCATGCCGAGCGTCGCTCCGAGATATACCAGACCCTTATCGTCAATGACCTTCCGGACCTGTTCATAAGATCCGGGATCCGTGATAACCTGGAATTCATCCCCTTCTTCCCGGACATCCTCAGCGCCCGCCTCAAGAGCTAACTCCATTAACTCGTCTTCATCGACGACATTTTTGTCAAAGACAATGCTGCCCTTCTTCTCGAATATCCAGGCGACGCAACCATTCTCGCCAAGGTTTCCTCCATGTTTGGAAAAGATGTGCCGGATTTCCGCAACGGTTCTGTTTTTGTTGTCCGTCATGACCTCGACCAGGACAGCCACCCCTCCCGGTCCGTATCCTTCATAAGTCACTTCTTCATAGTTGGAGCCACCTTCACCGCTACCGATCCCCTTTTTTATGGCCCGATCGATATTGTCCTTGGGCATATTTTCTTCTTTCGCGGCCATAATCGCCTGCCTTAACCTGGCATTTGCCTCAGCATCTCCGCCGCCCAGCCTAGCAGCAAGGGTTATCTCCTTGATCAGCTTGGTAAAGATTTTTCCTCTTTTTGCATCGATCGCACCTTTTTTTCTTTTAATAGTGCTCCATTTAGAATGACCTGACATAACTCAAGTTCTCCCCGCATAGGATTCACAGCAAGTTGCCTTCCATCGGCTATGGATGCTGGCTACGTCGTCGGTTCCCCGACATATTGATCCATGGGCCTCTTGGGCCCTGCTGTTCCAATAAATGCAACTTGTTATCGTTAATGTTTGCGCAGCATAGCACAGGAAAATCTCTTTTGTAAAATAAAAAACCCCTTCAATATTGAAGGGGTTTCATAAATTAATTTCGGCAACTCCCTACTCTCCCACACAGTCGCCCGTGCAGTACCATCGGCGCAAGAGAGCTTAACTTCCGTGTTCGGAATGGGAACGGGTGGAACCTCTCCGCTGGCGTCACCGAAATAATATACTTAGTTTAACAAATTACATATCGCGAACCAAGCTGATCATCGCATATAGAATAAAAACATAATTATGGTCAAGCCGCACGACCGATTAGTATCAGTAAGCTCAACACATTACTGTGCTTACACACCTGACCTATCAACCTCGTCG
>JAFGLN010000108.1 GCA_016928025.1 Deltaproteobacteria bacterium | reverse complement strand
GGTGGCTAATTGCTTGGCAAAATATCGCCGTTTGTTGTTAGAATACAAAGTGATAGAATCTTTTAATTGTGTGCGAAAGTTGAATATGGTAAATTTTAATCGGACGATGTATAAGATAAAATACTTAGTAAGAATTAGCGCCGATATTATTTTTTGTGAATTTGTTTGAAATAAGTTCGATTAAATGATAAGAGACCGCGAAACGACCATATAGGGCGAAAAAATTAGATAATCCAAACTTCCAATACCGTATTGAATCCATACTTACCTTATCCTGGTAAGAAGAGCGTTTAAGATTTCTCATTGCATGTTGTGGAAGGATTATGGGATCGTTAGGTATCGTCATAACGATTCAGAGATAAGTTTTTTAGTTTGAGTTTGAAGTAAAAAACCAACTTTTATCGAACAACTAAAGAAGAACATAAGGCACAGCATTTTTGAACAAGATTAACACTCTTATTTCAAAATTATTTTTCAAGAAACTGAACAATTAAATATCTTCATCCATGTATAAAAAGGGTTGAGGTTTGGTAGCCGTCCGAGCCACACGCAGGTGAACCATTCAAAAAATCGCCAAGCAATGAAGTTTTTGTTGATATCTGCGAATAATTCTTTTTTGCTGGTCTTTAAAAAAATCATGTTTGTCTTTATATCGGCGACGAGCATCCACTGTACCCGGTAAGGACATAACTTGCGGTTAATATAAAGAAGGGAGAAGATAAAGTCTATGTGGATTTCTATCCAAAACCTGATTATCTACGCACTTATTTTAGGGGCCATCTACCTCCTCATTTCACTTGGCTTTTCCATTATTTGCGGTGTGTTGAGAATCTTTCATTTAGGTTATGCCTATATCTTTCCGGTCACGATTTATATCACCTGGATGTTTATGCAGGAATTCGGCTGGGGCTTGATTCCGTCGATTTTTGGCATGGTGGCTGTGCAGTTCCTGATTGCCTATCTGATTTACATCGCCGTTATTAAGCGGTACATGGAGAGCGAACTTGAGATGTTAATTTCTCTGCTTGTGATTACCATGATCATTGAACAGGTTTTCAATTATTTTTATCCTCTGCAGGAAGGCGTTTATTTAAAAACAACGTTGATCGAAGGAGTGGTAACTTTTGGTTCCGTTGTCATTCCAACACAACTGGTGATTGGGGCCATTATCGCCCTCGTTTTAACCGGCCTGTTTGTTCTCTTTTTCATCAAAACGAGAATCGGTTTGGCCATCCGGGCTATTTCCCAGAATATATACAGCTCCCAGATCGTCGGCATTAACGTTGAGAGACTCTACATCTTCACCATGATGTTTGTCCTCATCCCGGTTATGATCGGCACACTTTTGATCGCGCCGGTATGGACTGTTGATCCGTGGATGGGTCAAATCTATATGTCTACGGCTATCCTTGCCGCTGTGCTGGGGGGATTGGGCAATATGAAGGGAACAATTATGGCAAGCTTCCTGATCGGGGCGGTTCACGCGTTTGCCTGCTTCGTTTTGGGAGAACCGAGATTCATGACGCTTTCAGCCTTATTGCTCGTCATCGTTGTCTTGATCGTAAGGCCGCAGGGGTTAACAAGGAGTGAGTCGCTATGGTAAGTTATGAATTAAAGAGAGACCGCGTCACCATTCGGACGAAAGACAAAAAGTGGGAATGGATTATTGAGCCCAGATACTGGCGGAATTCAATCATCTGGGTATCTCTTCTATTCATTTTTCCGATTGTTTCTTACTTTGTATATCCCGGCCTCATCAATACGATGATCTCGGCAAATCTTCTGGCATCCATTGCCATGCCCATGTCTTTGATGACGATGGGGACGGGCCGTGTCAATTTCGGCCCCAACTTTTTTGTCGGTGTCGGCGGATATACGGCCGCCCTGCTCAGTATCCACTTCGGCATGGGACCCCTGGCCAGCCTGCCTTTCGCCGTCGCCATCACACTGTTTACGGCGCTTTTATACAGTCCCCTGGTCATCGTAGCCCGCGGTCTCTACTATGTCTTGCTGTCTCTGCTTTTGCCGCTGGTCTTCTTTGAGATTACCGTGATTTATACGGACATCTTCAAGGGGGATACGGGGCTCTTCGGAATCAAACCCCTTATTGATACGGGTAATGCCAAAATCAATTTTCTGGTCATTGCTTACCTTTCCCTTGCCCTGATGATTGCTTATCTATGGGGTATCAACAAGATGATCAAATCGCGTTACGGTTTGGTTATGGCTGCCATCAACGATGATGAAGAAGTGGCCCACGGCATCGGCGTCAATATCAGCAAGGTTAAGATTATCTCTTTCGTTGCGGCCGCATCGATGATCGGCGTTGTCGGCTGGTTTTATGCCCATTATTTTTCGTCCTTTGCCGGCCAGACCTATCTGACCTTTACGTTCATGTTAAAGGTCTTTTTGGTCTTGATGGTCGGGGGGCGCGCGCAGATATTCGGTGCTGTTGTCGGCGGTTATTTCGTTACTTTTCTGGAAATGCTTATGATCCGGTTTATGGGGCCGATCCAGCCGGTACTTTTCCCCATCATCCTGCTGGTGCTTTTATTTGTGCTTCCGGAAGGCCTCTTCGGGATCTACCGTAAACGCCGCTACCGGGAATATTTCCCTACAATTCACGTGCGGAGGTAAATGAATTTATGGCGGAAATCATGAAGGTCAG
>JAFGLN010000107.1 GCA_016928025.1 Deltaproteobacteria bacterium | reverse complement strand
GGTGGCTAATTGCTTGGCAAAATATCGCCGTTTGTTGTTAGAATACAAAGTGATAGAATCTTTTAATTGTGTGCGAAAGTTGAATTAAATAATATCAGTTCAATCTTAATGCATGGTCAAATATTTATTTTGGCATGAATTGTGAATGTGCTGCTTTGTTTAATCACTGCCACTCTAAACTGAAGAATTGACATTTATCCGATATGATCTTGTGAAGGTATTTATGACTGAGGAACTGGAAAAGCGGCAACTCATTAATGAACTGAACACTCTTCGTAAGCGACTTGAAGAAACGAAGGCCGAATTGTCCCGTTTAAAACAGGGGGCCGGCAATGTTCTCCTTGAGAGCGAGAAACGCTATCGTCGCATGATCGAAGCCACTACGGATTATATTTATACGGTGACTGTAAAGGAGGGGCATGCTGTTGAAACCCGCCACGGGCCGGGATGTCTGGCAGTTACGGGTTATGCAACGGAAGAATTTGCCGCCGACCCTTATCTTTGGATCAACATGGTTATTGAGGAAGAACGAGAAAAAATTAAGGATCACGCCCGCCGTATATTGACGGGCAAAATTGAGTCTGCCATAGAGCATCGCATTATTCGCAAAGACGGCACCATGCGATGGGTCAGAAACACGCCGGTTCTCCATGTGAATGAACAAGGTTGCATGGAGGCTTATGAAGGGTTGGTTCAGGATATTACAGAGCGCAAACAGGCAGAGGAGAATCTGAAAAGAAGTGAAGAGAAGCATCGAAATATTATCGACAACCTTCCGAACGGCTATTATGAAGTCGATCTCGCCGGCAATATCACATTTTTAAACAAGGCCCTGTGTGCGACCTTTGGGGGAACTCGTGATGAAATCATGGGACTGAATTACCGGGCCTATGCGACACCGGAATCAGCCCGGGAGGCCTTCAGGGTATTCAATCAATTATACAAGACAGGCGACAATCACGCAAAAATCATGCATTATGAAATTGTCCGTGCAGATGGAACGATTTGTCCTATAGAGCTGGATGTCGATGTCGTTCGAGATGAAGACGGGAAACCCATCGGTTTCCGGGGAATCGGCCGGGACATCACCGATAGAATCAAACTGGAGGAAGAGCGAATAAAGTTAAAGGAACAGCTTAACCAATCGCAAAAAATGGAAGCTATCGGGACACTGGCCGGTGGTATTGCCCATGATTTTAATAATCTTCTGATGGGTATTCAGGGCTATGCTTCACTGATGTTATTGAAAACATCACCGACCCATCCGCATTATGAAAAACTGAAATCCATCGAAAAACAAGTACGGACCGGTGCCGAGTTAACGAAACAGCTGCTGGGATTTGCCCGGGGCGGGCGTTATGAAGTGAAGTCTTTGAATATTAATGAGATCGTTAGTAAGACATCCCAATTGTTTGGAAGGACAAAAAAGGAAATTATCATTCATGATAAGTTGGCAAATGATCTCTGGTGTTCGGAGGTCGATCAAGGTCAGATTGAACAGTTATTGTTGAATCTTTATGTAAATGCCTGGCAGGCCATGCCCTCCGGCGGTCATCTTTATCTGGAGACAAGAAATTGCGAACTGGATGAAGGGTATTCAAAATTCCATGCCGCACCCCCCGGTAAATACGTAAAAGTGTCGGTTACCGATACAGGTTTGGGGATGGACGATAAAACAAAAGAACGGATCTTTGAACCCTTTTTTACAACGCGGGATATGGGAAGAGGAACCGGCTTGGGACTTGCCGCGGTTTACGGCATTGTCAAGGGGCACAAAGGTATTATCAACGTATACAGTGAACGGGGCAAGGGCACGACATTTAACATCTACCTGCCTGCCTCGGAAAAGCAAATCCAACAGAAGCCAAAGATTAATCCTGTTCCCACAAGAGGCCGGGAAACGATCTTTATCGTCGATGATGAAGATTTCATTCTGGATGTGACCAGGGAAATGCTGGAAAATATGGGGTATAATGTTTTTACGGCAAAAAGCGGTGAAGAGGCGATAGAGGTTTTCAAAACAAAAAAAGAGAAGATCGACCTGATAATTGTCGATATGATTATGCCCGGCATGAGCGGTGAAGAGACTTTTGACCGCATCAAAGAGATCAAACCGGAGGTTCGGGCCATTCTTGCCAGCGGATACAGCCTGAATGGTCAGGCGATCAGAATATTGGACAAAGGTTGTCGGACCTTTATTCAAAAACCTTTTGCCTTGGCGGATTTATGCGATAAAATCCGCGAAACGCTTAGTTAGCAAAAGTCTCGCGCCCAGCATGCCGTAAAATTAACCACCCCCTCCCGGCCATTCTTTAAAAGCAAATGAAAATCAATCCGGTAGACATTTTTATGTCCTTGACATATAATACGGCAAATTCAAGCGATGAAAAAGGGGTCATTTGCCAAATGTTCAATGTTTTTATAGACGGTCAGGAAGGGACGACGGGATTAAAAATCCATGAACGTCTGATAGCAAGGAAAGATATCAAAATCCTGGAGATACCGAGTCAGGATCGTAAAAATACGGAGATTAAGAAAAAGTTTTATGATCAGGCCGATATCGTTCTTTTGTGCCTTCCCGACGATGCGGCAAGGGAAGCCGTTGCCATGATCGATAACAGCAGGACAAAAATCATTGATTCCAGCACGGCTTTCCGGACGGCGGGGGACTGGACATACGGCATCCCCGAACTTAATCCGGAACAGCGATCAAAAATCAAGCAATCGAAACGCGTTACAAATCCCGGATGCCATGCGACGGGTTTTATCATGGCCCTTTATCCACTGATCAGACAGGGCATTGTCCCGTTGGATTATCCTGTTGCGGCCTATTCGCTTACGGGTTACAGCGGAGGGGGCAAAAAGCTGATCGGCGTTTATGAAGGAAATGTTGATAAAGATGAATTCAATGGGCCGCGGCATTATGCCCTGAGCCTGAAGCATAAGCACTTACCGGAAATGCAGAAAATAACGGGATTGAAATATCCGCCCATGTTTTTACCCATTGTTGGTAATTTTTACCAGGGAATGGTCGTGTCAATTCCTCTGGAGACGCGCCTGTTGCCGAAAAAGATAGCAGCGTCAGATGTTTGGGAAATACTGGCTGAGTATTACGGGACGGAAAATTTTGTCCGAGTTATTCCGTTGGAGGCGGATGCTTTTTTGGATAACGGGTTCCTTTCGCCTACGGAGTGCAATCAGACCAACAGGATTGATATCTTTGTCTTTGGAAACGAAAAACAGGTCCTGCTGGCGTCAAGGCTGGATAATCTGGGAAAAGGCGCTTCCGGTGCCGCCGTTCAAAATATGAATATCATGCTGGGGGTCGAAGAATCCGTCGGCCTTGATGCGTGAATCAACATCGGCTTTGGATACATGCTTTTGAAGAAAAGATGATCGATCAGCTGATGAGCATCTTAAAATCAGTTGTTTAAATGAACAAAACAGTATAAAAGCAGGTCAACTTTTGCCTTTCTCATAAAATTCCCGGTATAAAAGAATTTCTTTTATCATTTTGACAATCATTTATGCAGAAGTGTCAATATATTATGAATGCCACGCAAGGAGAATAGTGAATGTCCGATGTTATTCCATTTAGAGCCTTAAGGCCGCAGAAAAAATTAGTGCAGGCGGTTGCTTCTCTGCCTTATGACGTCATGAGTCTGGAGGAAGCAAAAAGTATGGTTGAAAATAATCCACTAAGCTTCCTCCATGTGGAAAGATCAGAGGTCGATCTGTCTGAATCTTCCCAGAAAAATGCATATGACCTGGCTGCACGGAATCTCCAAAAAATGATTGATGAGGGTTCTTTATTTCAGGACGAAAAAGCCTGCTTTTACATTTATCGGCAAAAGATGGTGAGCCATGAACAATACGGCATTGTGGGAGGCGTCAGCGTTTCCGAATATGAAACCGGCCGTATCAAAAAGCATGAAATGACGAAGGCGGACAAAGAGAAAGACCGTATCGATCATGTCTCGGCGGTCAACGCTCATACCGGCCCGGTTTTTATGACTTACAGATCGGTGCCGAATATTGATAAGATAATGGAAAAAGTCGTCGCCGGTTCACCCGAATATGATTTTGTCTCTGATAACGGCATATTGCATACCGTCTGGATTATTGATGACGACAAGGACATTCACGAACTCATTTTAAATTTTGCCAAGGTCGATACCCTCTATATTGCTGACGGCCATCATCGGGCGGCAGCAGCGGCGGCCGTGGCCCGACAGCGGCAAGAGCAAAATCCGACCCATCGAGGGGACAAAGCCTACAACCATATGTTGGCCGTTTTATTTCCCGATAACCAGCTGCGGATCATGGAATACAACCGTGTCGTAAAAGATTTGAACGGTCTTGGCGAAGAAGAATTTTTAAGCCGGGTAGGGCAGACATTCGATATTTACCCTCTTTTTAAAGAGAAATTACCACGTAAATTCCATGACTTCGATATGTATTTGCGGGGCCGATGGTATAGATTGACCCCTAAAGCCGGAACTTATGATGCGGACGACCTGGTTCGTCGTCTGGATGTTTATATTTTACAGAATAACCTGCTGGAGCCGGTTTTAGGGATACAGAATCCAAGGACGGATGCGAGGATCGATTACGTCGGTGGCATAAAAGGCGTGGAAGCGTTGGAAAAGATGGTTGATTCAGGAGCATATACCGTCGCGTTTTCCTTATTTCCGACGACGATGGAACAACTATTCGCCGTGGCTGATGCAGGTTTGATCATGCCTCCCAAATCAACATGGTTTGAACCTAAATTGCGAAGCGGGATATTTGTGCATCTAATATAGTTTTTAACGTGCGAACCATGATCAATGATCCGCCGAATGATTCCAATTTGCTGAGGAATGGCGAAACGCTGGATGACGCCCTGGGTAAAAATCTGCGCATCATTCAGAGCCGAAGCGGTTATAAGTATTCTCTGGATGCCTATCTTTTAGCCTATTTTACACGCTTAAAGAAAAATGATCGGACGGTCCTCGATCTTGGAACGGGCAGCGGAATTATAGTGATTTTGCTGACGTATAAATGGTCTTTTATTAAAGCCATCGGAGTTGAAATTCAGGAAGAAATGGCCAACATGGCCAATCGCAGTGTACAAATAAACAGGCTTGTGGATCGCGTGGCAATTATCCGGGGCGATGTTCGTAAGATGGAAGCCCTCTGCGGGGCAAACTCCTTCGATATCGTTGTATCCAATCCCCCTTACCGGAAACTTAAGACCGGGCGGATTAATCCTGACACACAAAAAGCCTCCGCAAGGCACGAGATTCAGGGAACGCTCAGCGATTTTCTGAAGGCAGCGCATTTTGCACTGAAAAAATCCGGACGGGTCTTTTTAATCTATCCGGCCTCGCGAATGGTCAATCTCCTTTTCCGGATGCGGGTCGCCCATCTGGAACCCAAGAGGTTGAGAATGGTCCATTCAAAACGCGGACTGGAAGGGGAATTGGTTCTGGTGGAAGGGGTTAAAGAGGGGCGTGAGGAGTTGCAAATTCTTCCACCGCTCTATGTTTACCTTGATCAAGGGGGATATACTGAGGAGGTAGCCTCTATTTTCGAGGACCTTTCACGGACTGTTTCTCCATAAACCTTCGCCGGGTGATTTCTTTCAGCATTAATTTTTTCAGCATATCTTTGAGCTCCGGGTCCCGAAGGGAAGCCGTCGTCTCTTCAATCATCTTCTTGTCCCGCTCTTTTAAGGGAGAGGGGCGTCCTGTCTTGAACAATTCAGACGCCGCTTGAGTCGGCATGGGTGAAGAAATTTCCCCGATATGGAAGCGGATCTTTTTAATCGGTCCAGCCGGCAACACGTTGTTCATTTTTTCAATAATTTCCTCTTTCAAGAAACTAAGTTGCTGCATCCAGACAGAAGAAGAAACTTTAACGACCAGCGTGTCTTTTTTCCGGTTCTCCAGACGGGATTGGGCGGCAATAGTCGGGCCGACCGCTTTTAGCCATAAGTCTCTCAGATCCTTATCTTCGAATTGAACGGGTATGCCGCGTTTTTTTAAGGCTGGCTGTAATATGTCTCCGATATTCGTCAATTTTGAGGGTCGATATCGTCGTCGTCTCATGCCTTTTCATCTCACAGTTCGAGCCGGCGGTCAAGGGATGTTGAATTTTGCCTATCGATAATGTATTGCCAGCCATAATGTCTCATGCCGGGCATCCGTCCACTCAACCCGATGCCGGCAGTGGGCCGGTATGTGAATGTAATCACCGACATTTAAAATAACGGTTTCTACTTTGTTTTCAAATCGCAGGCCGGCGCTGCCTTTCAACAGGACGACCCATTCATGATCGTCCTGATTGTACCAGAATCCCTCAGGCGACGCATGGCCCCGTGATATAATCCTTTTTATTTTAAAGGTTTTTTCCTGCAAAATGCATTCGGTAAGCTCATTGGATAATTCAGGAGGGATGTTATTGAACAAATTTTTCTGACGGTTCATAACGCCGAAATCTCCTTTCAGCCATAATTTTCGCCCCAATGGTTTATCACAAACCAGCGCGCCTCTTCCCGCGTCGAGATGTCCCCTTCCAATTGAGCATCCTCCAAGCCGCTTAAAATTTCTTTGAAAACCGGCCCCGGCGGAAATCCCATGTCAATCAGGTCATGGCCGGTAAGCAGACGCGGTGGGTGGAGGTCTTCAATCGCCAACTCGGACAACTTCTCTTTGCAGAAATTATAATTATCCAGCAGGCGATGGCTGCCGATGCAATCAAGGCGGTGAAGTTCAAGATGGAGCGGGAAATCGAGCATCCTCAGGAAACGCTTCAGTCGGTTGGGCCTCATTTCACGGACATTCATAAAGTGCATGTGATAATGCACCAGTGCCAGAATGGTTCCTGTTTCTTTGTTGGAAAAACGCAAGCGTTGCAGAATGTCTGAGGCAATTTGCTCACCCTTCTGAACATGTCCGTGGAAATGGACACCCCAGCCGTCTTCAAATCTGGTCGGCGGTTTGCCGATATCATGAAGCAGAACGCCCCAGGCCAATTGGGGATCGACAGGCCCATCGGAGCTTCCGGTCATGACCGCCAGCATCCGGAGCGTGTGTTCCCAGACGTCACCTTCAGGGTGAAACCGCGGCGGTTGCTCGACACCCCGAAGGGCGTTGACTTCGGGTAAAATTTCTTTTAAAAGCCCGCTTGCGGCCAGCATCTCTATGCCCTGTCTGGCGCCACCTCGGGTCAGAAAGCTGGTCAGTTCGTCGCGGATGCGTTCGGCGCTGACCCGGCAGATCGCCCCGGCATTTTTTTTGATGGCTGAAAAAGTATCGGGTGTGATCGTAAAGTTCAAATTAGCGGCAAGACGGATTGCCCGGAGCATTCGCAGATGGTCTTCGGAAAATCGGAGATCGGCTTCCCCAATGGTGCGGATTACCTTCTGTTTGATATCGGCCAAGCCGTCCACATAATCAATGATTCGTCCGTTTCCCACGTCAAGGAGTAGTCCATTGATCGTAAAATCCCGGCGAAGGACGTCCTGTTTGGCTGACGCAAATGTGACGGTCGAGGGTCGGCGCCCGTCGGTGTAGTCGCTTTCCGCACGAAATGTGGCCACTTCATGACGGTGTCCGTCTTCAATGACAACAATGACGCCGAAACTGACGCCCACCGATATCGTATGGGAAAACAATGACTGGACCTCTGCGGGCCGGGCGGACGTAACAATGTCATGGTCTTCCGGTTCGATGCCGCGGATGAGATCGCGGACGCAACCCCCTACCAGAAAAGCCTCGTGACCGGCTTTGTGCAATTTATCGACGATCTTGACGGCTGTTTCATAGGCGGCAGAAGGTGTCCTGTCTTTATTTGAAAACACGTTATCTGCGATGGCCTTCCTTTTTCCCCAACTTGATGGCACAAAATTCTCCGCACATCGTGCAGCCCTCTTCCTGGGCGCTTTCGCTTTTTTCCAAGTATTTTTTTGTCGTTTCCGGATCGATGGATAGATCGACCTGACCCTGCCAGTTGAATTCCTTCCGATATTTGGCCATCAGGGCGTCTTTTTCCTCGGCGCCGGGGAATCCCTTGGCAATATCGGCAATGTGGGCGGCGATACGGGAGGCCATGATGCCTTCCCGAACATCCTCCAGCGTCGGCAGACGCAGGTGCTCGGACGGCGTCACGTAGCAGAGAAAGTCCGCTCCCGCCGCGCCGGCAATGGCACCGCCAATGGCCGATGTGATGTGGTCATAGCCCGCCGCAATATCCGTGGGGAGAGGTCCCAGAACATAAAAAGGCGCTCCTTCGCAGAGGCTTTTCTGGAGTTTGATATTGGATACAATATCCGTCAGGGGAACATGACCGGGTCCCTCGATCATGACCTGGACGCCCTTTGCTCTTGCCTTTTTGGCCAACTTGCCCAAAAGAATCGTTTCCTCGACCTGTCCCCGGTCTGTGGCATCCGCAATACAGCCGGGACGCAGGCCGTCGCCCAGACTCAAGACCATATCGTAGCGCTGAGCGATTTCAAGCAGCCTGTCATATTGGGCGAAAAGCGGATTTTCTTCTTGGTTGCAATCCATCCAGTGAGCAAGAATCGATCCCCCTCTGCTGACAATGCCCAACAGCCGCCCCTGCTCCTCTATAAAAGCGACGCTTTCCCGGGTGACGCCGCAATGGACCGTAATGAAATCTACACCGTCCTCGCCGTTTTCCTCGATCGCATTGAAAAGATCATCCGCGGTCATTTCCAGCACCGACATTCTTTGGTCAAACATTTTGGCCGCCGCCTGATAAATGGGTACGGTGCCGATGACCAGAGGGGATTCTTTTACTATTTCCCTGCGAATCTCTCTGATCTGACCGCCCGTGGAAAGGTCCATGATGGTGTCGGCGCCGCTTTTTACGCAGGTCCGGACTTTTTCCAGTTCCACGGCCAGATCGGCATGGTCCCGAGATGTGCCGATATTGGCGTTGACCTTGGTTCGCGTGCCTTTTCCCACAGCCAATGGTTTAATGTTTTTATGCGTTTTGTTACGAATGACGACGATGGTGCCGTTTTCAACGCCCCGGCGGATGAACTCGGCCTCAACGCCTTCCGCCTCCGCACATATTTTCATTTCCTCCGATAATTCACCTCGGTGGGCTATTTGTAATTGCGTCATAATATGTCTCCTTTATTTCTTCTTCTTTTTCCAGGTGGTCGCCGCTGGTACCAATGCGGCGGCAATAATCGCCTCGGCCGCTTTTTGGCCGGAAAGCAGCATGCCCCCGAAGATGGGGCCCATACGAGGCCCGCCGAAAGCGGCGTTGGCCGACATGCCCGCGACATAAACGCCGGGACAGATTTCTTTTGTATTATCCAGCGTCAGCCGTTCCGCCTTTTCCGCCCACATGGACCGTTCGCCCATAATACCGCCAGAGGGCGTGTTAAGTTTCACATCGGCTTTCCGTTCGATAACGCGGAGCACTTCCGTGTTATGTCCGGTGGAATCGATGACGTATTTTGCCGTAATGGTCAAGGGGTCAACATGCAATCCCGCCATTTCCACGGGCGACCAGTTAATGACCAGACCGATGACCCGGCCTTCGCGAATCATTACGTCTTCCACGGAAATGCAGTTGAATATCCGGGCTCCCGCCTTGACGGCAACGGAACAAATGGTGGAGACCGCCTCAATGGCGTCGGCGGTATAATAACCCCTTTTATAAAGCTGTGTCCGGACGCCGAATCCGTCCAGGATGTCCTTGCCTTCTTTTTGGACGACAATTTCGTTGAACATCATGCCGCCGCCCCACATGCCACCGCCGATGCTCAATTTACGCTCAAAGACGGCCACCTTTTTGCCGGCTTTGGCCAGATAACAGGCCGCTACAAGACCGGCGGGGCCGGCGCCGACAATAGCCGCATCCACTTCGGTGCAGGCCAGTAATTTCCGGGTGTACCTTTCGATGATTGCCTGGGTAATGGTGATTTCATTCAATGCCACTTTATGCCCACCTCCGATTTTTGAACTTTGCTCCTTTTACCTTAAACCTTTAATTTGTTGCCCTATCGCCAGGACCTTATTAATCACCTCCAGAGGCGATTTCCCCAGAACCCGGATCATGGGCTCCTTTCCCACCTCACCGCGGTCGTAAATGATATCAGGTATGGTTTCACGTTTCACCAAGACCGCTTCCGTTCCCCATTCCAGGGTCGACCCCTCTCTTGTCTTGATATCCACAGGTTCAGCAGAACGGTCGAATGAATCGCATGTATAACCAAGCGCCTCGCAGGCCTTCAGAACCTCTTCGGAAAACCGTATGTTCATGGCCGAACGATAGGCGGGATCATGTTTCATCGCCGTCAGGATAATTCGGGCGATATGACTTGACGCACCGAAAGCGGGACCGCAAATGGCCCGGCATCCTTCACCGATGCGGATGATTCTGCCGGGAAACGCGGCAACATCCTGACCAGAGACGGCAACAGGGAGGGCGTAACCCAGATTGGACTGCACTTCGGGGATCAGGCCGCCGCATTTTTCTTCTGTCAATACCCGAAGGGCGTCCCGGAGGCCTTGCAGGCACTCGTAGCGTTCGAGCTTGCATGACAGGGGGGCTAGGTGATTGGTCGGTCCCTGTCCGCCTCCGATGCGCCAGGCATGGCGGATGGCCTGGGTGATATACACTTTTGCCCCCTGGACGGCATCCGTCACGTCTTTACCTGATGCCAGCATCGTTGCCAAGGCGGCGGAAAACGTGCATCCCGTGCCGTGTGTATCCCTGGTAGGAATCCACTCCGCGGTGAATTCATGGAATTGGTCACCATCATAGAGGATATCCACGGCACCTAATTTCCTGCTTCCCACCAAGTGTCCTCCTTTGATCACCACATGTTTCACCCCCTGGCGGTGGATAATTTGCGCCGCTTTCTTCATGTCCTCGATCGAGTTGATGACGATGCTTGAAAGGACCTCCGCTTCGGGAATGTTGGGTGTTATCACAAAAGCCAGAGGCAGTAGTTCCCTGATCAGGGCTCCCTGAGCGTCGTCCGCGATCAGTGCGGCGCCGCCCTTGGCGGCCATGACCGGATCGACGACAAGTTTTTCGATATGGTATTGCCGGATCTTTTCCGCTATGGTCCGGATAATCTTCGTGTTGGCCAGCATGCCTGTTTTTGCGGCGTCAATACCGATATCCTGCGCCACAGCGTCAAACTGACGGGCGATAAATTCCGGCGCGATCTCATAGATGCCCTGCACGCCCAGGGTATTTTGCGCCGTCAGGGCGGTAATGACGCTCATCCCGAATCCGCCGAGGACAGTGATGGTTTTTATATCGGCCTGAATGCCCGCGCCGCCGCCGGAGTCGGACCCTGCTATGGTAAGGACCCGTATGGGTTGCATCTGATTATTCTCCTTGGGGAAAAGCCCCCGGTTTAAAATATCTGATAACTAGCAAATAGCCTGATTTCACGGATAGGGTGCCCCTTGCCGCTGCCAGTTTGTTGCTGATGCCGTAAGGGTGTCCGATCTTCATCGTGCCTTCCGTCAGCGGATATTTGAAACCTTCAAGTGTTATACCCGCGGCGGCCTCGGGATACGGGAAAATGGACACCGTCTGCCCCGCCTCGCCTTCGATTGTCGTCTTATCCGTGACCAGAAACAATTCACACCACTCATCAATCAGTTTGACCGGAACATCCTCATTTGCCCCCGCCATCAGTAAAGATATATTGGCCAGAGTATGATCCAGTCTTCCGCCCAGAGCGCCGCAGATTACGACCTCCGTCGGCTTCATCGTCAGGGCGTATTGGAGGGCAAGCTGGGTATCCGTTTCATCTTTGTCTTTCGGATGTCTGATGATCAGACTGCCCTTCCCTTCAAAATAGTTTTGCATTTCGTCGTCCAGTGAATCCATGTCGCCGATAATAACCTGGGGCAACAGGCCGAGTCGCTGGGCACACCGGGCGCCTCCGTCGGCGCAGATCAGCACGTCTACATCGAAATGATCAAACCGGTTTTTGATGATATCCAAATCGCCGATGGGGCCGCCGGATAGAATGAAAACGACCTTCTTCATCTTTGGACTCTATGGTTTATAAAAAAACAAAAGGGGGCCATCTCCGTACAGGGTATGGCCCCCTTAGCAACATCAATTACAAAATCAATCAATTGCCACTCCCTACGCTGGCATTACCCAGATCAGGTTCTAAGGGTATCTTCTCAGCCGTTCGGCGCCCCTGTTGTTCTTTAATTTGTAATTTTCTAACATATATGTTTTTTAAAAGCAATCGATTTCATCATCCTTAATCCACCACCAGGGGCGGCATTTTCTCCAAAAGCTCCCGACAGCAGCTTCCCACCTGCAAAATCTTCCTTCATCCCCTTCTGCTCCATCCGTTCCAAAACCCGGCAACAACCTTCATTGCACTCCAACTTCCGCATATCTTCTAAACAGTCGCCTCCCGCTAACTTCAACAGGATCAACAACATTACAATCTGACGGTTCGTCCATCCCTGCTGCTTGATCTGCAAATGACGATCTATTATTGCTCTTAAAACCATCACCGTCGCTAAATCTAAATACACCGGCAAGCCACCCAACGATGTTGTCCCTGTTGCTCTTTTCTCTTCTTCGTCCTTGAATGGAACAACGTCTTGTGTCATGATTTCTTCACCTCGTTGATGGTGGTTTTTTGACCAAAATGGTCCTATCACCCTGTTTATGCAGGATCAACGAGGTTTTTTTATTTTTTCTGGTGGTGGATTAAGGCCAACAGGTGGGAGAGCCGGGACCGGCAATGTTTCCACGGAAGTTGATTTGCATCAGCTTTTATGTTTGAAGGCAAGGCATTATGGACCCGTAAAAAAAATTTCAAATAGTGATTAAATGTAAAATCGGTGCAAGATTCAGGTATTACATAGGTGGCAGTAACATAAATTTTATAGGACGCTCATATCATAAATGCTTCATCTTTGGCAAGAGGGGCAATAATATGTCCCCCTGCCGCCCAGACGGATTCGCCGGACCGTCCCCTGACAAACAGAGCACGGCAGGCCTTCTTTAGTATATACCTTCAAATATTTTTGATATTCTCCCGGATTGCCGAATAAGTCCCGCCAGTCGGACGCCGTTGTCCCCCGACAGTCAATCGCTGTTTGCAGAATCGGTCTTAGGGCGTCCGCTATCCGCTTCCATTGACTTCTCGTCAGGTCGGATGCTTTCCGGGCCGGGTCAATTTTAGCGAGATGCAGAATCTCACAGGCGTAAATGTTGCCGATACCGGAGATAACGGCCTGATCCAGCAGCAGGCATTTTATGCAAATCTTCCGGGATGCGGCGATCTTTATCAAACGATCTGTATCGAATTCCTCAAGAGGATCGGGAGAAACAGAAGATTCCTTCCCGATTTGGCCGATCTGAAATGTCGCAAAGCGGCGCGGATCGATGCAGTCGAGACAACCATGGGAAAACACGATCCTCCAGCGGGAATAATCAGGGACCATGTATTTTATGCCGCCGTCCTGCCATAAAAGCCGGCCGGTCATGCGCAAGTGGAGACGAATGCATCGATCGTCATCTAACTTGATGATGATCGATTTACCCTGACGGTTGACGGCGGTTACCCTTCTTCCCGTCAGTTGAGGTGCTGATCCCAATTTAGGATCCATAATCCTGATTTTTTTTATTGAAGCACCAACGATGACATTTTGCAGTTGTCGGCAAAGGGATTCAACTTCCGGCAGTTCCGGCATTTTCCGTATCTTCCTCCTTTGTTGAACCATCAAGCATCGGCTGAATGCCGACCACTCAGGTTTCCTCCGTTAATTCAAAAAGTGCCTTGTTTCATTTTTATGATGATTTCAGATAAAAATCAACAAGATATCATTATAATCACAAAACAGTTATGTTATTGAATATCAAAATTCATTTTCTTTCTTTTCATGTCACGAAATCGTGATTTGACGAATGTTGGAGCGGTATGCCCCGAAATCTATACCAACCTTATTTAACCGGCAATTTATCCTTCAACAACGGTGAGCGTTCTTCACCAAAGCCATGGAATAGATTTTCGAACCATAGGCATCCTTCACTTTGCCGTTTTCATCGAGAAACAGCTCAATCTTTCCGTGTCCTTTCAGTCTGGTAATCGGATTGATCGCTATTTTTCGGGACATAGATCATTCCTATTTTTTCATTTGAGCTGTGAAAAATATCTTTTTCGAGAACCACCTTGAATATAGCAACAATAGTGTTATTGCATGTTATATCATAATATCAATAATATAAGATGATTTTTGTGTCTCCGGCAGGGTATTTTATCCGCTCATTGGGGATTAATTACCCGTTAGATTATTCCTTACTTTCTCTTTGGTTTATACCGATAACTTCTTGACAAGTTCTGTGCGAGTGTCTACCTTCGGGGCGACACCGATGAAAAAAACATACAAACAAAGAATATCGTTTTTTCGTTCATGAACAGAGAGAAAAAAGGACCACCATATGATTACAGACAGAGCCAACAGTATATCATCCTTCATCGTCATGGATGTCCTGGAAAAGGCCCAGGACATGGAACGCAAAGGCGAACGGGTGATCCATCTCGAGGTGGGCGAGCCGGATTTCGATACGCCGGAATGCATCAAGGAGGCCTGTACAAAAGCCATAAAGGACGGGAAGACCCATTATACCCATAGTCTGGGTCTGATGGAGCTTCGGGAGGCTATCTGCGAACATTACTTTGACAAGTACGGCGTCACTGTTTCACCGGACCGGGTGATCATCACATCGGGTACGTCACCCGCCATGCTCCTTATCTTTGCGGCTATCATGAATCGAGGCGACGAAATTATCATCTCCGATCCCCATTACGCCTGCTATCCCAATTTTATCCGTTTTCTGGACGGAAAGGCCGTTTGCGTCAATGTCTACGAAGAAGAAGGCTTTCAGTACACGCCGGATGCCATCAGACCGCTGATCACGATACGGACAAAAGGCATTATGATCAACTCTCCATCCAACCCCACGGGCAATCTCTTGAGTACCCGGCGGATGGCTGAAATCGCGTCATTAGACGTGCCCGTGATATCCGATGAGATCTATCACGGCCTCGTGTACGAAGGGAAAGAACACAGTATATTGGAGTTTACGGACAACGCCTTCGTCATCAATGGTTTTTCCAAAACCTACGCCATGACGGGTTGGCGCCTCGGTTATCTGATCGCCCCCCGGAAATATATCCGGCCGATGCAAAAGATCCAGCAAAATCTCTTTATTTCCGCCAATGCCTTCGTCCAGTGGGCGGGCATTGCGGCCTTAAGGGAAACGGCGGTGGACGTTGAGCGAATGAAATCCATATATAACGAGCGAAGGCAATATATGATCAAGCGCCTTCGTGAAATCGGACTGGGCATCAGCGTCGAGCCCACAGGGGCTTTCTACGTTCTGGGCAATGTCAAAGGATTCTCAAAAGATTCATATCAGACAGCCTTTGACATCCTGACCAAGACAGGCGTGGGCGTGACACCCGGTATCGATTTTGGGGCAAATTGTGAAGGCTATCTCCGCTTCTCTTATGCAAACTCGCTGGACAATATTGTCGAAGGATTGGACAGGATCGAAAATTATATTCGGGAACATGAACGTCCCGCGGACAAATCAGCAGGCAAGTAATGTCACCTGCCGGTCCTTGTAATGATATCGCCATCATTTTAAGTACATAACCGGCTCCGGCACCCGAAAAAAACTATTGACAGTGATAATTAAAAGGAGTAGAGCGATTTTAATTTTACGTCAGCAATGCCAAGATGGCTGGGAACTTCAGCATCGCGGGCAGAATTATTATTTAACCGGTGGTTGTGCTCCAGATGGTAAGAAAATGACATCAAGAGTAAAAATTGTGTAAATAATTATTTTGAGAAAAAAATATTAAAAGGAGGCTGAAATTTCATGGACAACGAGTCGCTTTTCAATGAGGAGGTGGAACCTCCCGGTAGTTTGACCGAAATGGTTACTCCCGAAAATAACCCTTCACCCGTAGTGATAGAAACACTTCTTCATGATTCCCCTATAGATCTTAGCGGACCAAAGCACAGGGCACCCTGCGTCAAAAGCAGCCGGTCTCGTATTTTTTGTAAAAAATTTTATCCCTATACAACAAACGCCGAATGGAATGACTGGCATTGGCAGCTGCATAAACGCATCAGAGATATTCACAGTCTGACGCGCATGTTTCAACTGACGGAAGACGAAAGAAACGCCCTGGTTCGCTCTACCGGACCGGCTCTGCCGCTTTCCATTACCCCTTACTATGCCAGTCTGATTGATGAAAATAACGCCGCCCAGGCGCTTCGCCGAACGGTCATCCCGGTGATTGACGAATATTTCCACGCGCCGGGTGAGGCGGCCGACCCCCTGTCCGAGGACCATGACAGCCCCGTTCCGGGCATCGTTCATCGTTATCCCGACCGGGTCCTTTTTCTCGTTACGGATTTTTGTGCAACCAACTGCCGATACTGCACGCGGTCCCGCATCGTCGGAGGTCACCACGATCTGATGAAGAGCGGCCAATGGAAAAAGGGTATTGATTACATTGCCTCCCATCCGGTTGTTCGGGATGTCCTGATTTCCGGCGGCGATCCCCTGACCCTGGCCGATGAAAAGCTGGAGTGGCTCCTGTCAAGATTGAGAAGGATTCCCCATGTGGAAATCATCCGCATCGGCACAAAAATACCTGTCGTCATGCCCCAGAGAATTACCCCGGAGCTGACGCGCATGCTGAAACGTTATCATCCTCTTTTCATGAGCATCCACGCGACACACCCCGACGAGTTGACCCCGGAAATGGGACAAGCCTGTACGCGTCTGGCCGATGCGGGCATTCCTCTGGGCAGTCAAACGGTGCTGCTGTACGACATCAATGACAGTGTAGAGACTTTGAAACAGCTCTTTCTGGGATTACTGAAAATCCGGATCAGACCCTACTATCTCTATCAATGCGATCCAATTTTCGGCTCGTCACACTTCCGTACCCCCGTATCTAAAGGCCTGGAGATGATTCAGGGGCTCCGCGGCCATACATCGGGGTACGCCGTGCCGTCCTATGTCATCGACGCCCCCGGTGGGGGTGGAAAGATCCCCCTGCTACCCGACTATGTTGTCGGCCGCGACGGCGATGATCTACTCCTCAAAAATTATGAAGGCCAGACCTATCATTATCCCGACGGCCCGATGATTCTGGGGGAGGTTCATTAAAGACCATGAATCTTAAAATCGGAATGACCTATGATCTTCGCGACGATTACCTGGCGGCGGGATACGGCGAAGAGGAGACGGCGGAATTCGATCGCATGGAAACGATTGACGCTCTGGCCTCTACGCTAACGTCCTTTGGTCATCGCATCGACCGGATCGGTCACGCCCGGGCCTTGGTCGACCGCCTGGCGGCCGGCGAACGGTGGGATCTGGTCTTCAACATAGCCGAAGGGGTTCGAGGATTCGGCCGGGAATCTCTCATTCCTTCGCTTCTGGATGCCTACGAAATTCCCTATGTCTTCTCTGATCCCCTGGTGCTCTCCCTCACACTGCATAAGGGTATGACCAAACATGTGATCCGGGACCTCGGTATTCCCACCCCCCCATTTGCCGTTATCGAGCGTCCGGAAGAAATTGCCCGGATCGAGTTGCCTTTTCCCCTGTTTGCCAAACCTGTGGCCGAAGGAACCAGCAAGGGCATCACGGCGGCCTCGAAAATAACGTCGCCGAAAGCGTTGAATGAGGTATGCCGGCATCTCCTGACGGCCTTTTCGCAGCCCGTCCTGGTAGAAACATTTCTGCCGGGCCGGGAGTTTACCGTCGGCATTGTGGGAACGGGCACGGAGGCGGAAGTCCTCGGCGTCATGGAGGTTCATCTCTTGAGCCGTGCCGAAAAGGACGTTTATTCTTACCAAAATAAGGAAAACTGTGAGGAACTGGTCCAGTACAGCCTGCCCTGTGATGCGGTGGCCGAGGAGGCAAAAAATATCGCCCTGGCTTCCTGGCGGGGACTGGGTTGCCGGGATGGGGGCCGGGTGGATTTACGCGCCGATACCTCAGGCCGGCCGAATTTCATGGAGGTCAATCCTCTGCCGGGCCTGCATCCCGAACATTCCGACCTGCCCATCATCTGTCATATGTCGGGTGGGAATTACCAAGAGCTGATTGCCGGAATTCTGCAATCGGCCATCAAACGTCTTTCGTCATGAACATACCCGTTTTATATAGCGAAACGCCGGAAACCGCCCCCCAAGACGAACAGGACGTCCTGGTTCAAGTGGAAGCCGTTGTCGATGCCTTGTCCCGCATCGGACATGCTCCGACGGCGGTGCCCGTTGATCTGAATCTGGCACAGTTGAAAAGACACTTGAAACAGCTGAAGCCCGATCTGGTTTTTAATCTGGTGGAATCCCTGGCCGGACAGGACCGTCTGATCCATATCGTGCCTTCCCTGCTGGATGCAATGCATATGCCTTACACAGGCGTCGAAACAGAAGCTTTGTTTTTGTCCTCGAACAAGCTGCTGGCCAAAAAGAACCTTAGAGCAAACGGCATAGCCACGCCGGATTGGTTGACGGGGGATGAATCTCATCTCGAGCCGAAAATTCAGGGCACCTATATCATCAAATCCGTATGGGACCACGCCTCAAAGGGGCTCGACGAAAAATCCGTCATCACAGACAGCAACCGAACGCAGCTCCTCCGGGAAATGACCGTCCGGAAAAAACGGCTCGGGGGAGATTGTTACGCAGAAGCATTCATCGTCGGCCGGGAATTCAACCTTTCGATGCTTACCGGTTCAACAGGGGTCGATGTGCTGCCTCCCGCAGAGATCAAATTCGGCCCGGATATGCCGGACGGCCTTCAGATCTTGGGGTATCGGGCCAAATGGGATGAAGATTCAGATGAGTATAGATCGACAACTCGATGCTTTGATTTTGAAGACGCTGATGTGCCTCTGCTGAAGAATCTCACAGAAACTGCCCTGCATTGCTGGAGGTTGTTTGCGCTCCGGGGCTATGCCCGGGTCGACTTCCGGGTGGATCGCAGCGGCCGACCCTGGGTATTGGAAGTCAACGCTAATCCGTGTTTATCGCCGGATGCCGGGTTCGCCGCCGCCCTGAGGCAGGCGGGTCTAACGTTTGGTCGGGCCATCGAACGAATCATTAATGAGGCCATGAAGGCATAGAATTGAGAAACAAAACTCAAAAAACACGTACAAGGATCGGCATGCCTTATTTCCCGCAGACTTATCGCCGGACAGTCCGGTCATCGGATCGGGAACGGATTCGGGAAATCGTTGCTTCGACCGGGTTCTTTTCACCGGAAGAGCTTAATATTGCCATTGAACTAGTTGACGAGCATTTGCAAAAAGGTGTCGCCAGCGGCTATTCCTTCCTCTTTGCGGAACAGTCAGACACGGTGGTGGGTTATGCCTGCTACGGGCCCATACCGGGAACTGCTGCCAGTTACGATCTTTACTGGATCGCCGTCCATGCCGATTTCCAGCGGCAGGGATGGGGAAAAGACATTTTGGCCCAGACGGAAGCCCTGATCGCTGCTCAAAAAGGTCAAAATATTTATATCGATACGTCTTCCCGCTCGCAATACGAACCGACGCGAAAATTCTACCGGGATTATGGCTATCGCCAATGTGCATTTTTTGAAGATTTTTACGCTCCTGGAGACAGTAAAGTCGTATACGTAAAAAATATGTGATTCAGGATTCCGACCGCATATCCGCTTTATAACCGTCGTTTTTGAAACCTGTTGCTTTTTAACCAATAATTCGATACATGAACAAGCTGTACGTTGACCCGTATTGAATGAAGTTCAAGGAATGCCCTTGAACATGAATCACCAGAATTGTTTTAAAATAGGGAGACGATCAGTGAGATTCATTCCCAGAGAACAAAAGTTTTTTGATAATTTTGAAGAACTCGCGGAAAAAATCGAAGAAGGCGGAAAGCTGTTTTTGGAAATGCTGGAGAGCAATGACTATTCAGAACGGCGGATTACCCAGCTTAAACAGGTTGAGCACGAGGCGGACCTGATCACCCATCGAACGTATGAGAAGATGCACAAGACTTTTCTGACGCCTCTGGACCGGGAAGACATCTACGATCTGGTCAATAAAATGGACAGCATCATCGACATGATGGACGCGTCGGCCGCCAGAATGCATCTTTACAAAGTTAAGTCACCTTCCAGAGCCGTCGTTAAGCAGGCGCAAATATTAAATAATGCTATCCAAAAAGTAAAATTGATCGTTCATGACCTCCGGGATATGAAAAACGCCAAAAAAATTCTGGCGGCCTGCGTCGTCATCAATACGTTGGAAAATGAAGGCGACGTTGTTCTAAGAGCCGCCATGGCGGAGCTGTTCGAAAACGAAAAAGACGTCTTTGAACTGATTAAATGGAAGGAAATTTACGAGCGCATCGAAGAAGCCATCGATGTGTGTGAAGACGTCTCCAATATTGTCGAAGGCATCGTTCTGAAAAACGGATAACCAACGGTTTCTTTTCGGTCCTAATATCAAAAAGTCGCGAGGTGACAAGTAATCCGTATGGAAGATAAGGCGGAGATTCAAAGCAAGTCTCTGGAAGACCGATAGCCGCCCAAGATCATCGCCGTCTCTTATCAGACCTTTTGTCCCGATCCTTGTCTGCTGAAGGCATAAGCGCAAAAGGGTCCGTCGTGGCTTAAGCTGATGTCGATTCCCGACGGCTCCCCTTTGATATAAACCAGGGGCGGCCCCAACCCTTTGACGCCTTTGAATCGCTTTATTTCAATATCCTCTGATCTTTGCCCGGACCAGTCGGACAGGCCTTTAACCGCCATCTTCCGGACAAACAAAGACGTATCGTTATCCGGTGCGGGATTTTTTAAACGATCCCATTCCCAAGCCACCATCCCCAGTGACGATGGGTCCTCTGTTCCCACGCAGTGAACAAAATCCGGGCGGATCACGACTCGGATATGAATCACGCCGCATTTTGTCGACACCGTTCCGTTGAGCGCTTTTACATTTAAAAAATCGTTCTTCCTTTCATGGCTTTCTTCCGGATCATGAAAACGGATCCGATAGAGGCGGGGGGAAAACGCCGCACGGAGATCCAATTTGCGGCAGATCTTATAAGCCGTTTCCTTACCTGCCCAGAAAGACCAAAGGATTTCAAAAGGATGGTCGGATCGCAGAAGCTGTCCCTGCTCTTCCGCCGCCAGGACACGGTTAATGAAACGGACGTCATCAACCTTTTTTCTGCTTCGCGGATTCGTTAAATCCACAATATCATTACCGACGTGAAACAAGCCTTTCTCCTTGGGCACAGAAGGTTTCTCACAAATAGGTCCGGTTTTTTGAATCATTGAAATCATCGAAGGTGGGCATGCGGCTGAATGAGCGCAGATGGTGCGTCCTTTTTGAGCCCTTTGGATTGATGATACAAACGGTGCTTCTGTTCGGGCAGGGAAAAATAGGACTCCTCCATTTTTGCCAACCGCTGGATAATTTGCCCGGCATACGCCCGCTGTGCCCGCAAGCCGGTCAACTCTGAGTGTTGCGGTTCCAGGACTTCCGCTATGGCCGTAAAATGCTCTCCCCAGCGAGGATAATTACTGTAACTGTCCTGCCGATCGCCCCGGAGATACAAACACATCACCTTCGCTTGCTTACAGTTTTGGATAAAGTAACCGACGCCATAAGAAAAATTTTCGACATCGACCTTACCGATCCGGGAACGGCCGCCCTCAGGAAAAATCAAGACCGGTTGATTTTCTTTCATGAGATAGATGCATTTCTCCAACACCGCTTTTGTTTCCGTCCTGCTGCTGCCCCGGCTGATGGGTATGCATTTCGTCAGGTACGTTAAAATAGTCAGCAAAGTATTTTTTTTGAAATTGGCCCTTTCCGGAAGATTCCAGGGAAGGATCCGATAATTGAACAGATAATCATAAAAAGGCGCCATGGTATAAATTAGAAACACGGAATCAATCATCGTCAGATGATTGGCGCAGATAATCCATGGCCCCTTATGTGTTTTAAAGTTCGCCCGACAATATTGACGAACCTGCCGGACGTTCCTGATTCTGTATCCCGCCAGTAAAATGAGCAGATAAACGATGGGCGCTAATATAAAAGCGCTGACCCATCCGACATAATACTGAAAGGATAGCGGGTATTTTTCCGATGGACTCATAATAAGTTGCGCTTAACCGACCTTGGCTTTTATCACCTCGATCGCGTCCCCGATGGTTCTGATTCTGTCGGCATCATCATCGTCGATCTCAATGCCGAAAACATCCTCACATTTTATGATGATGTCAACCAGTCGCGCTGAATTGACTTTAAGATCGTCCAGGATATGGGTTTCATTCGTTGCCTTTGCCAGCATGTCTTCGTTTTTTGCATAAAGTTTCAGGATGTTGACAAACTCTTCAAAAATTTTGCTTTCTTCCATTTTCCACTCCTTATTGATTTATTAAAATATGAAAGACGAACGCCATGGGATCATGACGGTCGTCTTTAAAAAGTTTTTCTTATTCGTTTTCCCACTTTTTGAACATCAGGCAACTATTGACGTCGCCGAAACCGAAACCGGCTTTGGCAATAATGCGAAGCTCCGGCAATTCCATCGCCCGCTGAGGTATTTTGTCCGCAAAAAGTGCAATATCCGGATGAACGTCCTCACAATTGATTGAAGGATGAAGGAACCCTTTATAGAGTTGCAGAACCACAGCCACACACTCGATGGACCCCGCAGCGCCAAGACAATGTCCGACCATCGATTTGGTCGAATTGATATAGGGAAAATTTTCCGGACCTCTGCCCAAGGCGGATGACCAGTTCTTCACTTCAACGGGATCGGCAAAGGTCGCCGTCAAATGGCCGTTAATCGCGTCTATCTCCATGGTATCGATTCCGGCGTCGGCGATGGCGCCCTGGATGCATTTTTGAACGCCCTCGGGATTCGGTGCCGTCATGGATCCGCCGTTTCGGTGTCCGCCGCAATTAACGTATCCTCCCAATATTTCGGCATAGATGCGGACGCCTCGTGCTTTGGCTGCTTCCAATTCTTCCAACAACAAAACAGCGGCGCCGGAACCGGGGATGAAGCCGTTGGCCGATGCACTCATGGGCCTTGAGGCTTTCTCGGGCTGATCATTGTACTTCCTGGCAATGACGCGCATGGCGTCGAAGCCGGCCCAGATATGGGGCGACGGGCCTTCGGACCCTCCTGCCAGCATCCGTGTTGCCAAACCGTTTCTGATGCGCATCATGGCCTCAACAATGGCTTCATTCCCCGTGCTGCAGGCGGAAGAATTGGATGTTACCTGGTTTCCCAAGGCCAGCAATCCCCCAACGGTCGCACTGGTACCGCTGTTCATCACCTGTTCGACAATGGTGCTTCCCAGGCGTTTGACTTTACCTTCGCTGACCATGGGTACCACGGTTTTTACAATGGTATCCATCCCACCGATACCGGAGCCGATAATGGCCCCCGTATCCCAATGAACCTGCTGATCATTGGGATCGGATACCTCAAAACCCGCGTCTTTCCAGGCATCAATGGCGGAAACGGACGCATATCCTATGTTGTCGTTCATGGACATCAATTTTTCGCTATTGAAGTAACGATTTCGCACCTCTTCGAAGTTTTGTGGAACACCGCCCACCTGGCATCCGAAATTCAGCGATTGAAGCTCAGGAATGTAACGGATACCCGATCTGCCTTCGCGAAGGGCGCGTTCGTAATCTTCCAAGCCATAGGCATTCGGTGCGACGACCCCCATACCTGTTACGACGATTCTTCTTCTCACTGGCCATGATCTCCTTAATTGTTATTTTTTTGACGACATTCCATGTCGTTCAGCATCAATATTATGCCAGGTTTGCGCCCCGACCTGCAAGGATGCCGCGGCATATGATTTCACCCTTTTGAGTTTCCATGTGAATCTTGGATTTTAGATTTCCCTTCCGAAAATAAAGCTTTTCACCGTAAATAATCACTTTTTCTCCGGGCTGTACGATCTTTAAAAATTCCACGTCTTCACAAATGGTAAAAAGAGTAGTTAAGCCTTTGGTCTGTTCGGCCGTGATGTTCATCTGTTGCATCGTCAGATAAATACCGAAGGCGACCACACCGGTCTGAGCCATGGTCTCTATGAGGATGACTCCCGGCGTTACAGGAAAATCGGGGAAATGACCCGCATAGAAATATTCGTCTTCCCGAAAGCGATAGGCGCCGACGACACGCTCATCACCCAATTCGATTAAATGATCGATAAACCTGAAGGGATATTGCTGCGGCACAGCATCCACAATCTGTTTCATCAACTCCGGGTCAGCCGCCATAGAGTCCTCCGTTTACGTGAATAACGCTGCCGTTGATATACGACCCGCGGGTTGCGAGAAACGCCACGACGTCAGCGACTTCTTCGGCCTTTCCCATTCTGCCCAGAGGGATGCCGGCCAGGATGCCGGCCTGGATTTCCTGGGGCAAATTGGTTGTCATATCCGTGTCAATAAAGCCGGGAGCAACGGAATTGACCAGGATATTGCGGCCTGCCAGTTCCCTGGCCAGGGATTTCGTAAAGGCGTCCAGAGCCGCTTTCTCCATGGTATAGGGGATCTGTCCGGGATTGCCCATATGCGCAACGACGCTGGATATATTGATGATGCGTCCCTGGTTTTTACGGAGCATGAATAATCGGACAATGCGCTTGGTCAAATACCAAGTGCCGCGGACGATGGAACGTTGTTCGTCGAATTGCTCAATCTTCATGGAATTAATGTCCGCGTTATAGGTTACGCCGGCGTTGTTGACCAGAACATCCACGGAACCCGCCGTCTGTTTGATTTCGGCAACCATGTTCTCCACCTGATCCACATCGGCCAAATCGGCCTGCAGGAGAAAGCCGTCACCGATTTCCGCAAGAAGTGCCTTGGCCTGATCGATACTGCTGCGGAAATGAATACCCACACAAAATCCCTCTTTGGCGAGCACCCGGCAGCACGCCGCACCGATGCCTTTTCCCCCACCCGTCACAATGGCTATTGGTTTTTCTGTCTTCATTCGTAACTTATCGCTCCCCCCACGGAATTGGTTGATCTCCGTGGGTAATCCGTATAGGCAATATCCCTGAATATACCGCTGCGGGCATTTTTAATTTCCATGATCAACTGCCCATCGACAAAACTTTTCGAGTTTCCGATGACAATCGTTGCGCCCGATTGTTTCAAGTAAACAAAACGTCTGATATCAATCTCATGCCGTACGATTTTATTAAATGGACGAACCTGACCGTTAAAAAAGATTTCTTCGGAACCCAGCGCCCGGCCTGTGCCCAAAGCCCCGTTCCAGATACAATAAAATCCCAGTAATTGCCAGATGGCATCCACGCAAAGACAACCGGGCTGGACGGGATCACGCGGCATATGGCACTGGAAGAACCAGGCGTCAAAGCGGACATCTTGCTCCGCAATCATGACGCCCTGATTTCGATTACTTTCAATGGATATGATGCGGTCGATCATCAGGAAAGGAGGTGCCGGCAGTCTCCCGTTAAATCCGTCCGGCGGATCATCCACTAATGTTCCATAAGAAAAGGCGATCAGCTCTTCCAGATCGAATCGATTACGCATCTTAAATTCGTCGTATTGCATATTTTTTACCTTACCGTCAACAGCATGTGAGTCCAGGTCAACCCGGCACCGACTTGGGCAATGGCAACATAATCTCCCGGACGAAGGTCGTCCCAATGCTGGCTCAAGACGGTCGGAGCGCTCGCGGCCCCGGTATTGCCATAGTCCACGACGTTGTACCAGTGATTTTCTTGCGCAATGCCCGCTCGGTCACAGACCGTCCTCAACATACTGAAATTTGCCTGATGGCCGATAAATTTTAATCCTTCCGTACCGTTATTTTTCAAAGAATCCATGATGGTGCGCAGAGAGTCCGTTGTCCTGCGGATGGCGAATCCCTGAACGGCATTTCCATCCTGATCGAAAAAATCGAGACGCGGAATGTTGACTTTATTCCATGATGCAGGTTTTGAATGGCAATAACATCCGCTGAACATATAATTTGAGGAAACCGTTGCCGATAAGACGGCGGCGGCACTTCCGTCACCAAAAAGCACGGCGGACCGACGATCGGAATAGTCGATGGACCGGGTAAAGTTGTCCGGATTAACCACTAAAACAAACTCCGGCAGGGCATTCGATTTCATCCGGTCGAGAAAGTTAACCTGCATGCCGAAACTGGTACAGGCGGAATTTAAATCGAAACAGGGGCAATCAATACCCAATTCATTAGCGACGGTTGTCGACTCCGCCGGCGTCAAATTATCCGGAGAGCAACTGCCGGAGACCACGAGGCCGATGTCCGCCGGCGTCAGGCCGGCCCGTTCCAGGGCCATGCGTGCGGCCGCCGCACCGGTCTGTGCATTTGTGTATAACGCCGCCTCATACGCCCCGCGGACATCCCTGTTCTTGGTCTGCCGGATATAATCCAGAGGCAATACTGTCCGTCGTGACCTGATACCGACCCGTTCCAATATCCATTCGTCATTTGTTCCGATATCCAGGTCTGTCAAGAACCGGTTGGTAATTTCGTTCTCCGGGAAAAAATGACCCATGCCATGAAGATATAATTTACTCAAGCTATTTCCCGCCCGATAATCATATTCTGGACTTCCCGAACACCCTCATAAATATCGATAATATGGGCATCCCTTGCCAGTTTGGAAATTTCATATTCGGCAATGAAACCATAACCGCCGTGCAGGTGTAATCCTTCCGTGGCGCAAAAGATGGCCGCCTCTGCGGCAACATTTTTGGCCAGCGACGCGTACACGCCGCGGTCCGGTGCCCGCTCTTGCACTTTTACGGCCGCTTTCATCAAAGCCATTTCCGCCAGTTCGCATTTTTTCCACATGGCCACCAGCATGTCTCTCGCCACGGGCATGTCGCTGATTTTCTGCCCGAACTGCCTGCGCTCCCGGGTATAATCGAGGGTCACGTCAAAAGCCCTTTTCGCCAGGCCCACACCTATAGCAGCCACCATGGGTCTCGCATAATCGAGGACATCAACCATATACATAAATCCCCGCCTGCGGTCGCCGATAATCTGATCTTCATCGACAACGACATCTTCAAACGTCACGGAAGCGGTATTTGAGAGCGTTTGACCGAGTTTTTCTTCGGGCTTGCCGATAATAATTTTACCGCCGGCAGGCAAAAGGATTTCCCGGCCCGCGTGAACGTCGGCATCCGGAGCAAGTCGTGCTTCCGGCGGGCAGGGGATGATAACACAGGCCATGAAGTTGGATGTGGGTTTGCCGACTTTGCAAAAAACGGTAAATTGGTCGGCGTAGGAAGCGTTCGTAATAAAACATTTGGCGCCGTTCAAGAGATAGCCGCCATCCTCTTTTTTCTTAATGAACGTCGTCATGGCCATATTGTCGGACCCGGCTCCCGGCTCGGTGAGGCAGAAGGAAGCGAACAGCGGTTCGTCTACATACGGCCGGAGAAATCTTTCTTTTTGCTCTTCCGTTCCGTGCTGCACAATAACGACATTAGCCAGGTCGTTGCACATGGCGGATGTGGAGATCCCCGTATCTCCGTAAGACAATTCCTCAATGATGAGGGCGGTGGAGACGACATCCACTTCATAGCCTTTAACGGAATCGGGAATACAAAGATTCATGATACCCATTTCCCATGCCTTCTTCATGATTGAAATGGGAAAAACGTGTTCCTTATCCAAGGCCATTGCTTTCGGACTGATCTCATTTTTGACAAATTTTCTGACCATGTCAACATATTGTTGCTGTGTATCTGAGAGATTAAAATCCATCCTCTCTCTCCTTTTCAATTATAGTTTAATTTTTTTCGAATAATTTCTCAGCGGAAGAAAGATTTATAACAGATGAGACGGTGACATCGATGGTCTTAAAAAAATCTCTGAGAGGACGGTTGGGACCAATTTCATATATCCGATCGGCGGTGGAAGCGATCATGTCCATATTGGCTTTCCACTGGACGGTGTTGCTTAATTGACAAACCAGATTCCGAATAATTTCATCTTGGTCATTATGATGGAAACCACCGGTAAAATTAGACGTAACTCGACCGGCATTTTGGGGATTTAAACCTTTTCCGGTATTCAGCAGAACTTCTTTAAAGGGTTCTTCAATCACTTTCATAAAACGGCTGTGGAAAGGGGCGCTGACATTGAGCGTAACGAATCGGAAAGGTTCATTATTTGTTATGTCGGCGACGGCATTGGTTAATTTTTCCTGCGCTGCCGCCATGGAATCGGCCGCGCCGCTGATGACGATCTGATTTTTGGAATTGATGTTCCCTAATTCGATGGGTAAATCACCCAAGGCCTCGCGAACGGCGTCCGTATCGATATTTTTCGAGATAACCGCCGTCATGGCCCCGACACCGACAGGGACGGCCTGCTGCATGAGCCGGCCGCGGGCCTGGACAATCTTGACGGTTTGGTCCAGAGGTAAAACATCGGCAGCCACCAAAGCAGTAAATTCACCAAGGCTGTGGCCGCCAAAGAAGGCGGGAGTGAACCCCCAGCGGTCCTGCAGCCCTCTCAGCATGGCAATTTCCGTTGCCACGATGCAGGGTTGCGTGAATTCCGTCAAATTTAATTTTTCGTCTTCACCGAAACACAGAGCGGATACATCCCATCCCAGGGCATCCGAAGCCTCTTCATAGACTTGCCGGCTGACGGCAATGGCTTCGCAAAAATCCTTTCCCATACCCGGCCGCTGGGCTCCCTGTCCGGGAAAGACGACGGCGATACCTTCTGTGCTCATGATGGATATAACCTCCTGCGGGCGATTTACATTGATTGATCTATGGATGTCAAGTTTATTTTTACGAATGGAAAGGAACGTAATGATTATAAAAGACTATTGAACGTTGACAACAAATAAAGGCACAGGGGGCAAAATACCCTTATTTTTGCCTTTCTGCTTCAGTCGAATAGACCGGTCTTCTTAAACGTTTGAATATCGTCTTCTGAATAACCCAATTCCTTCAATACTTCTGACGTCTGCGGACTGATGCCTTTCGCCATGGCGGCCTTTCGATATTCCTGTTTTGTTGCGGAAAATTTGATTGGATTGGCCAATTGCTTCGCTTTGCCACCCTGCGGAAGATCGCATTCGATAACCATTTCCCGTGCCTTTACATGGGGATCATTGAGAGCTTCGCCAAGAGAAAGCACCGGTTCCACACAGGCATCCACACCTGAAAATATTGCTGTCCATTCATCTCTCGTTTTTGTCATGATAATTTGTTTGATGTCGTCTTTGACGGCTTTGAAGTTGTCAGGGGCAATACCGCCCTCCACAAGGTCCGCGCGCCCGATGATTTCACAAAAAGCCTTGAAAAATTGAGGTTCCAGCCCGCCAACGCTGATATATTTCTCATCCTTTGTTTGATAGAAATCGTAAAGAGATCCGCCATTTAAGAATGTCTCTTCCCGTTTGGGCTCCTCGCCGTCCGTCAGATAAGAGACCCCCGCCATGGCATTGAAGGCCAGACAGCCGTCCGTCATGGCGAAATCGACATGTTGTCCTTTGCCGGTGGCATTTCTGTGAACAACGGCTGCCAGGATGCCAATGACAGCATTTTGAGAACCGGAAGCGATATCGGCAATCTGCATGCCCATAAGCGATGGGCCGCTTTCCTGTTTTCCCGAATAGGACATCAAACCGGAGCGGGCCAGGTAATTGATATCGTGGCCGGCACGCAGGCGAAGAGGGCCTGTATGGCCGTATCCTGTCAGAGAGCAGTAAATCAGAGCCGGATTGACACTCTCCAGAGCAGGATAGTCCAGCCCCAAAGACTCCATAACGCCGGGGCGGAATTGTTCGATAAGGATGTCGTAGCGATTGATCAGTTGATGGACAACCTTAACCGCCCGCTCATCTTTCAGGTTTAAGCTCATGCATCTTTTCCCCCGGCCCAGATAGGACATAACGGCGGAAATATCTGTTCCCGGAATAAACGGTGGAAGATAAGATACGGGATCCCCCCTGGTGCCTGAAATGATCCTCAGGACATCCGCCCCCAGGTCAGCCAGAGTCATCGTTGCATAAGGACCCGGCAATAATGTCGTGAAATCAAGAATCTTTAGTCCATTGAGCGGTCCCGGCATATCCCCATCCTTTTTGGTGATTGATGGTTTGACTTTAAATAAACCCAATAATCAGTTGTTCCCCCAACGATAATGACATTAATTTCAGGGCAAACCTGTTTTTAAAGAACTGTCTAACATAAGTTATACTTTTGACGCAATTTTTTAAACTGGATATAAAAAGTCGATTTATGAATTGCTTAATTTTATGCCTTGGTCCTTAAAAATCTTTGCAATTTATCTTTACAAACTTTTGAGTATAAGATATGAACCTCATACTCGTATGTTGGCTCAAAAAGCTTATTATTTGGAATAATAGCGGTTCTTTCAGGTATTCATGCTGTCAATGGCATTATTGTCTTGTTAAGTTGCAATTCAAGCTAAATTTCTAATGTGTCTTGTGTAATGCCGACAACAATTCATACAATCATCCGCTAAATCCATCAACCAAGCTTTCTTCAGGGGTAACATCGTTTCATCTGCCCCCATTAATGTCCGGGAGTAATCTCGATCTTCATTACGGCGGCCCGATCGATTTCTCAAGCCGGAATAAAGGTCTCTCCATTGGAAGGCAACAAATATCTGAAGCACGAATCAACATCCACGAGAATAAAAATTTAATCAGGAGGCATTAATAAAATGGCAGCGGGAAAAAGCAACTTTATTTACTACACCAGGGACCACGAATTTATTTTAAAAGAGTGGCTCGATATGCAGAGGGTTTTTGATTGTCCGAAGTTCCAAGGGTATTTTGAAGTCGATGACATCAGCACCTATCTGGATCAGGCGCTGAAGGTCGCCAAAGAAGTGGTCGCTCCGACCAATGACGACGCGGAAACCATCGGCTTGAAGTTCGAAGACGGGAAAGTTTTCGTCCCCCCGTCCTTCCACAAGCTATTCCACTTTATGCAGGAAAACGGCTGGGGTGTCCATGATCCCGATGAAGAAGGCACCATGCCCGGCACGCTGCGCGGTGCCTGTCATGAGTTTTTCGATGCGGCAAACCCTTCCTTCGCGCCTTATTCCGGTCTGGCTTTGGGTGCCGGGATGTTGATCCACAGTTTCGGTACGGAAGAACAAAAACAAAAATTCCTGCCCAAGATGTTCAGCGCCGAGTGGGGCGGCACCATGTGCCTGACGGAGCCGGGCGCCGGCAGCGACGTGGGGGCCTCCATTACGAAAGCCTTCCCGACGGAAACCCCCGGCATCTATAAGATCAAGGGAACGAAATGCTTCATCACCAGCGGCGACCACGACCTGACGGAGAATATCATCCATCTGCTTCTGGCGAGAATCGAAGGGGCGGCCCCGGGCACCAAGGGCATTACCTTGATGATCGTACCGAAAATCTGGGTCAATGACGATGGCTCACTGGGTGAGCCGAACGACGTGACCACCGTCGCCATTGAACACAAATTGGGCCTTCAGGGTTCCGCCACCGCCATGTTGAGCTTCGGCGATGAGAACAACTGCCGGGGCTATCTGATCGGCAATCCGCCGAATGAAAAGGGCGTTGCCGACGGTATGGCCAAGATGTTCCAGTTGATGAATTCGGCGCGACACGGCTCCGGCCATTCGGCGACGGCCGTCGCGACGGTTGCCTACAACAACGCCGTCAATTACGCCAAGGAACGCATCCAGGGCAAACTCATCACCGATCCCAAGGGTCCCGGTGTCCCCATTATCAAACATGAAGACATCCGTCGGATGCTGTTGGACCAGAAGGCCCATCTGGACGCCATGCGCGCCCTGATCTTTGAAACCTGGTACAACGTCGATCTGGCAAGCTTCAGCGACAAGCCGGAAGAACAAAAGCTGGCCAGCCGCAACGTCCAGGTTCTGAATCCCCTGGCGAAAGCTTACTGCTCCGACAAGGCCTGGGATTTGATCTCCGAAGCCATTCAGACTTACGGCGGCTACGGCTTTATCGAAGAGTATCCCGTGGCGAGACAGGCCAGAGAATGCCGCATTTATGCAATCTGGGAAGGAACCAACTATATCCAGTCCATGGACCTCATCGGAAGGAAATTCACTTTGGAGGGCGGCCAGTTGTTCAAGAGCTGGCTGGACGATGAAGGCAAATTCATTGAAGAGAACAAAAATGCCGCCGGTCTCGAAAAGGAGTTTGAATTGCTCCAAAAGGCTTATGCCGATTATCTGGGCATCTATATGAATGTAATGACGTACTTCCAGAGCAATATCCGTATGGTGCCGACCTTCTCAACCCGGATCCTGCACTGCACATCCATGCTCCATTGCGGTAATCTGCTGGCCGCTCAGGCGATCATCTCGCTGAAGAAAATCGCCGAGTTGGGCAAGGACCACTATGAGTATGCATTTTACGAAGGCAAGGTCCAAAGCGCCCGGTATTATATCCGGAATATCGTGCCTTATATTTCCACCCTCGCCGAAATCTTCAAGGCCGGTGATACGTCCGTTCTTGATATTCCGGAAGAGTCCTTTTAAATTTGTCTGTCGCTGAATGAGCCGGAACCTCAATGGGGCGGCGGCCGGGATACTTTCAGCAAAACGGAAAGCATCAACACGAAAAGGGGGACCAGGTATGCGCCGGGCCCCCTTTTCATTTTGCCGCAGGCGCAAAGGTCTTTATCAATGCCGTCGGCAGACAATAACCGATGAATCTTTACAATGACCAAGCCGATCATCCTGGTAACCCTTGTCGCATCACCCACGGAAATTGTGTCAGAAGCCCTCGAAAGAATCAAGGAAACCGGCGTCGCCATTCTCAAAAATCCACTTTTCGCTGGCCAAGCCATGAGCAACCTGGCATGGTATGCCGATAAAGTCAAAAGGTCGCCTGCCGGAAGAGGGAACCGGCGGTCATTCATCCGGAAACAACGGCGGTTAATCTGCTCGAAGCACCGGATGCCCTGATCATCAAGAAATAAAAATACCGGCTTTCACCTGTTAACGGCTTTAATGCCGCTGACAAGTGAAACAATTCCGACGTTTGCAACGATTCATCAAACGTCGTTTTTACCGATGAATTGCCTTGACACAAAGGCGGGTGTTATCTATAATCCATCAATATGAAAAGATATTCTTTCGAAAGCCACCACTATCACCATCGACTATGACCAAGGAGGCGGCACTATGGCGAAATCCAAAACAGCTGCACAAACAGGATACAAAATTATTGCAACCGTCAAATCCGTCAAGGGCAATTGTTCATGGGGCCACGAAGAGGGTGACAGTTTTGAAATCAGCTGCCACGACACGGCGGGTCTTTGCGGTTTTTTTTACCATGATATTTATCCCCAGCTCATGATGTTACAGTTCGGGGGCGGCTTTCCTTCCACTTGGGGCGATCCCGATGTCGTCAATGCGGAATGTATGGATAAGTACAATCTGGTCAAAATGGAGCTTAGAAGGGTCAAGGAATAGGCGCGATCCGGCGCTCTGCCCCATCAAAGCAGCCTGCCCGGACAAATCCGGCCTTTAGCGGGTTGCCCTTGGTTCAGCCCGGCGCCCTGTGAATAATATATCGCTCATAGACCAAGGCGCGCCATATTCGAATAACTGTCAGTCAAATTCTTCTTGACACGTTTGCCCCACCGGGGCGTTTATGAACATGAATCCATCCGACTTTTTTGTTTCCCGTAAATGGAAAAGCCGAGGAGCGGAGCGTGTTCACGTCATCAATCAAAGGAGGACCATATGGCTAGTCAATGGGTAGATGTAAGAGATTTGAAATTTATGTTGCATGAAGTATTTAAAATGGATGAACAACTGCTCGGCAAGGGACCTTTTGCCGACTACGATGGAGACACGGTGGACATGGTCATCGACTCCGCCGCCAAGCTGTCGGAAAATGAAATCGCTCCGTCCTATCCCGATGAAGTACACGGCAACCCGGTGGACGCCGTCTTCAAAGACGGCAAAGTGTTCGCCCCGGAAGCCTACCATCGGTTATGGAAATTATACTGTGAGGGCGGCTGGATGACCACGTCGGACAGTCCGGACTGGGGCGGTCAGGGGTTTCCGGAGATCGTTGCCGCTTGCACCAGTTCCATGTTTCTGGGCTGCAACCAGGCCTTCCTGATGTACGCAGGCCTGACCCACGGGGCGGCCAAACTGATCGAGAAATTCTGCACCGATGAGTTAAAGAACCTTTATTTACCGAAGATGTTCGCCGGCGAATGGGGCGGCACGATGTGCCTGACCGAGCCGGGCGCCGGCTCCGACGTAGGCGCGTTGAAGTCGACGGCCAAGAAGAACCCCGACGGCACATATTCCATCAAAGGCACGAAGTGCTTCATTTCGTCCGGCGACCACGACCTGACGGAAAATATTATCCATCCCGTGCTGGCCCGGATCGAGGGCGATCCCCTTGGCACCAAGGGCATTTCCATCTTCCTCGTCCCGAAGTACCGCGTCAATCCCGACGGCAGTGTGGGTGAGTTCAACGATGTCGTCACCGGCAATATCGAGCATAAAATGGGCATCCACGGCAATGCGACCTGCACCCTCAATTTCGGCGACAACGGCGACTGCATCGGTTATCTCATGGGTGCCGAACGGCAGGGCATGGAGATCATGTTCCACATGATGAACGAAGAGCGACAGGGTGTGGGCATGATGGGCGTCTCCCTCGCCACGTCAGGCTACCTGCATGCCCTGTCCTACGCGAAGGAACGTCTCCAGGGCAACAACCTCTTCACGGGCCAGCGGTATGTGCCCATCATCCAGCATCCCGATGTGCGACGGATGCTCCTGAAGCAGAAATCCATCACGGAAGGCATCCGGGCCCTCTGCCTGTTCTGCTACTGGGCCATGGACATGCAGAAGGTGGCGGAAAACGACGAGGAGAAGAAAAAATGGTCCGGCATGGTCGAAGTCCTCACCCCTATCGTGAAATCCTACTGCACGGAAATGGGTCTTGTCGTCAACGACCTGGCCGTCCAGACCTACGGCGGATACGGCTACTGCCGGGAATACCCCGTCGAGCAGATGATGCGCGACCAGAAGATCAACACCATCTATGAAGGCACCAACGGCATCCAGGCCATGGACCTCCTGGGACGCAAGCTGGCCATGGAGGGCGGCCAATTTTTCATGAACCTCATGACGGAAGGCAATCCGTTCGTTGCCGAGGCCAAAGGCATGGACAATCTGAAAGACGACGCGGCCGTCGTCGAAGCCGCCGTCAACGCCATCCTCACAACGGCGATGGACTTTGCCGGCATGCTGACGAAGAACCCCTTCGTTCCCCTCATTGCCGCGATGGATTTCCTGAACTGCGTCGGCGATGCCGTATGCGGCTGGCTGCATCTCCGGATGGCCGTTGAAGGCTCCAAAGGCCTGGACAAAGCGACCAGCGACAGTGAGAAGATGTTCTATACGGGAAAGATCGAAAGCGCCAAGTTCTTCATTCAGCGCACGACGGCCCTGATCCCGGCCAAATGCGAGATTCTCAAGAAGGACGAAACGAGTTGCGTCCGAATTCCCGATGAGGCGTTCGTGGTATAAGATATTATCGACAAAGTCGTTTCATCAAAGGGGCAGGCCGCACATGGACGGCCTGCCCCTTTTTCTTTTTTATGAAGAGCGGCCTCAGGAATCCCTCTCCGCGAGCCTTAAATTTTTCGGATCAAATCTAAGGCTCGCTTCAGGCGATTCCCAAACTCGCCTTCGGCTCAAACAAGGGGAATCGCTTATCTTCCGCTTCGCCTTGATTTGTTGGCCAAAAAATTTCAATGGCCGCTCCGTGAGAATCCTGTCGACCGTTGAAATTTTAATAATTCAGGGACGCGGAAACGACAGGGTAGAGAAAAGATTCTTGAACGGCAAAGGGCTCCAAATGACTCCATGATCACGTTTATTCAAGCTCGAAAGCAGAGGCAATTTAATTTCATTGACAAACGAGAGTCATTCTCTTTACTCTGAAATAGAATTAAATTCCATGAAGAAACTATCGTCGGCGGGAAAGGAGAAGCAAATTGAAGATCATCTTCCATTACGATTTTTATCAGGTCTATACGCATGATCCGGCTTCCGAACCGGGCCGCCTGGAAACCATCGTCGGCGAAATCTGGGACAAATACGATTTCCTCGACGCCGTCCCCGCAACGGAGGAAGACATTGCCGCCGTCCATACACAGTCCCATATTAGCGAGGTCAAAGGCGACGGCCTGTATCCCATCGCCGCCCTGGCCGCCGGCGGTGCGATTCAGGCGGCCGAAATCGGACTCACCGAACCCGCCTTCGCCCTCATCCGACCGCCGGGGCATCACGCCTCCACCGGCAGAGCGTGGGGATTCTGCTTTTTCAACAACATGGCCGTGGCGATCACGAAATTGAAAAAAGAAGGAAAAATCAAAAGAGCACTCATCCTGGACATCGACCTCCATGTCGGCGACGGCACCATCAATATTCTCGGATCATCCGGCTATGTGGATATCTGTAACCCGTCGTCTCCGGAACCACTGGCCTATCTTAAAGAAGTGGAAACCGCCCTGGCCGGACGACCCTGCGACATCATCGGCATCTCCGCCGGATTCGACAACGCCCTGCAGGATTGGGGCGGCGTCCTCGACCGAAGCGATTACGTCGAGATCGGCTGTCTGGTGAGGCGAGCGGCGGACCGCAACGGCGCGGGATATTTTGCCGTCCTCGAAGGGGGCTACAACCACAAAGTCTTGGGAGACAACACCCTGGCTCTTCTGGAAGGCATGGACAAGTAGATGGTACCTGAAGAGTTTTGAAGTGCTATATCTCTGCCCTTTTGCAGCCTGCGGATTTTACCGAGTTCTGTTCAGTGTTTTTTCTTGGCGTGGGTGTTCAAAGCAATTCTTGTCGTGGCATCGCCAGGGCATATGATCCAAATATATTACCCTTTATTACCATCCCTGCGGTGCATCCGGAGTCCAGGATATCGCCAGGAGCGAATCGCCGCGACCTCGATTGACCGACCGGAAAGGCAACCATTCCTCTTCTGGAACATTAAGTTCCATTTTCGGAAATCCAATCGGCTGGCCCTCGCCGACGACCACAAACGTTTCCGTATTGAGTGCCACATCATAAAGCTCGGCGACGCGAAGTCCGATTTCTTTTTGCCACTTGGAAGGAGTAAGCCCGTATTTCGGTACGACGGTAGGATTATCTCTCATAATGCGCAAACTGACCGGATGGGCCATGCGGCCGCAAACCAGTTTTCTTCCCTCCGGTTTTATAAGTCCGCTTTCCCGGATGGACAACGCTTCGAGATGAGCAAAAAGCCCCAGGCGGCGATAGTCGGAGGCAACACAGCATATGCCCGCCAGAACGACGCATTGCAGTTCGGCCATTCGCGGAAGAGGCGACATGACGGCATCTCCCAAGGCAAATCCGGCCGGTGTGCTCTGATCGTGGGCCAGGGCCAAGAATCGCAGTTTTTTTAATGACTTGTCAAGATACTCATGATTGGCCTGCTCATAGGTCAGATCGAACAGGACATGGATGATCTGCCGATCGGCATCCGTCAGATCGGACGTACGAATGATGCGGGTCTGAAGATTTTTTAGAACGGATGAATTCATAGCTATCCGCCTAAGTGTTGATTTGAAAGACAAACTTCGCGCAGTGTGATGAAATGTGGATAATTTGAAGCAAAGACTCTTGCCGCACGGACTATGATTAATTCTTAAGAGCTTTTTCATATTGCGTCAAGATAAAATTCGTATGGTGTCCCCGTGTTTCTCGTGTTTCTTTAAGCGACCTTCTCGAAATAGACGAGGAAAATCATCACATAGTGGAACCCGAAGCCCAGAAGGACCATGATGTGAAACAGTTCGT
>JAFGLN010000106.1 GCA_016928025.1 Deltaproteobacteria bacterium | reverse complement strand
TCGTCGAAGAGGGTGTCGCCACGGCGGAAGATGTCAATACGGCCATGATGCTCGGATTCCGCTGGCCGGCCGGGCCGTTGCCCCGCAAAAACGCTCCCGGCGCCCGGACGGGATGGAAATAGAGTCATTGCTGCAGCGGTGATCACCGCCGGCATCATTAACCGGACAATTGCAGAGAGCATTTCTTCATGTTTGTTGGGTGGGGTCCCGGGCGGTAAACAAAGCAGCCGGGGACCTCGCTTTTCTTCAACAACGCCTAAAGCATTCCACCCTGCTCCTTTGAAAGGGGAGGGCTGTTGCTTTTCCGGAAGGTCGAGTTTCGTCCTTGATCTAAATATTTATGTACCCCTAAATAGATACCCAATATTATCATTACTGATCCACGTTCCAACCAAAGATATTAACGCTTAACCTACCAAGGAAAGGAGGCTCACTATGGCAGCCGTCGAGTATGTTAAAGAAGGAAGAATTGCGTACATGACCATCAATCGTCCCGAAGCGATGAATTCATTGAGTGCCGAGGTATCGGAGGGACTGCGTGAGGCCTATGTTGATTTCAGAGACAACAATGATCTTTGGGTGGCCATCATCACCGGGGCCGGCGACCGGGCATTCAGCGCCGGTGCGGATATTAAAGGGTTCCGCCCGGCGACCGGCGATGCCTCGGAAGCGGCAAGGTTGATACCTCAAACCGTTCGGCCGGACACCATCTGGAAGCCGTTCATTGCGGCGATCCACGGTTATTGTCTGGGCGGCGGCTGCGAGCTGGCCATGACCTGCGACATCCGAATTGCCGCGGAAAATGCCCAGTTCGGACAGCCGGAGGTGAACATCGGTTTCATGCCCGGCGGGGGCGGAACGATCAGGATGCCGCGTTTCATACCGCGGGCCGTCGCTGCAGAGATCCTGCTCACCGGCAATCGGATCGATGCCGCCGAAGCCTACCGGGTCGGTTTGGTCAGCCAGGTCGTCCCTCGCGATAAGCTGATGGATACGGCCAAGGAAATCGCCGATACGATAATCTCTCGCGGCCCCCTGGGTGTGCGGGCCACCAAGGAAGCCATGATCCGCGGCTACAGCATGCCTTTGGAAGAAGGGTTGGCGCTGGAAAAAGAGCTCGTCCTGAAGGTTCGCGCGACCGAGGACTTCATGGAAGGCGCCCGTGCCTTTGCCCAGAAACGCCCGCCCGAGTATAAGGCCAAGTAGTAAAACTTCAATACCCTTTAGGAAGGAGGACCATATGCCGGTTGAAAAAAAAGGAAGCCTCGAAGGCCAAGTCATCATCATTACCGGCGGAGGCACAGGACTGGGTAGTGCCATGGCTTTTCGTCTTGCCGAAGAGGGCGCGGACATCGTCGTGGCCGCCCGCCGTTTAGCACCTCTTGAAGAAACCGCAGCAGGCGTGCGGAAACGTGGCCGAAAAGCCTTGGTGGTTCCGACGGATGTCACGGACACCGGGCAGGTCAATCGACTCATTGAAAAAACACTCGGGGAGATGGGTAAAATCGATGTATTCATCAACAACGCCGGCATTGTGCGCGGCGACAGACCCAAGACCCTGTGGGATATTACGGATCAGGACTGGCGTGTGGGTATTGATGTCAATCTCTCCGGTGCTTTTTATTGCAGCCGGGCCGTCAGTAAATATTTTGCAGAGCGCAAAAGCGGCAAGATTATTCTGGTGGCGTCCGGCGAAGGTTTCCGGGGGCAGCGCAACAGCTTCATGTACAACACCGCCAAGGCCGGAGTTGTCAATCTCACGCGCGTCATGGCCTTAACCCTGGCCGAGTTCAACATTCGCGTCAATTGCATCGTACCCGGATTTGTGGATACATATGACCTCCAGCCGGAAGCGACGCAGAAGCTTATGGCTTCTACCCGCGCGACATGGCGCTTATTTCTTCCTGTCGGTCATATGGGCAAACCGGATGACATCGCTTATCTGGCCCTGTTCCTCTGCAGTGATGCCTCCGATTATATCACCGGCGGGTACTTTGTCTCCGACGGCGGCGGCCTGACGGGCGGCTTCGCAACCACCGGCTATGCGCCGGTTGTCTCATTGATGGAGGGTTTGCCATGACTGCGAAAGCATTTCTCGTTAAAGACAAGATTGCACTGATTGCCGGGGACAGCAAGCTGTGGACGAAACCGGCAGCGGTGGCCTTGGTCGAAGCCGGCGCCGACGTCGCCATTGCGGCGAAAGATACGCCCCGCCTGGCGGAGGCGACCGAAGCGGTGCGCAAAACAGGAAGAAAAGTACTGGCCATTCCGACGGACGTGACCAAGGCGGCCCAGGTGAAGACAGCCGTGCGCCGGGTTGTCGCCGAATACGGCAGGATCGATATTTTGGTCAATGCCGGGGACGTTCATTTCTTCCAGCCGTTTTTGAAAATCAGAAACGCTGAATGGAACAAGGTCATGGACTACAACTTTAATTCGGCTCTGAGCTTCTGCCGGGCCGCCGGCAAACAGATGCTCAAACAGAAAAAAGGACGGATCATCAATATCGTCTCCGGCCTGTCCGAACGCGGCATGGTCAACGGTGCGACCTATTGCGTGGCCATGGGCAGCGTGCTTCAGTTGACCCGGGTTCTGGCCCTCGAGTGGGCCATGAAAGGGATAACGGTCAATGCTGTCGGCACAGGATGGTTTGCCGAAGCCGACCGGCCGATTGACGAGGCTGTGGCCCGCTACATTCCCGTGAAGCGCTACGGAGAACCGGATGAAATAGGTTCTCTCGTCGTTTACCTGGCGTCGGATGTGACGGAATTCACGACGGGACAGCTCATGTTTGTAGACGGCGGCGTGATGGCGCACGCGTAGAGATGTCATCGCCGCTCACGCAATCCATTTCCCCAATTAACGATTTGATGAAGGAGGTGATGGATATTTTTCATTTTCCAACGTTAAAGGTTCTCTTAATCTTTTCAAAAGGAGGCAGGTTATGGACTTCGGTTTTACTGAAAAACAGGAAAAGTTGAGAAAGGCCGCGCGGGAATTTTTCCTGAATGAGATGCCGGAAGATTTTGATCCGGACGTTGAAACGATGTTTTCCTTGACAAAAGAACAGACCGCGTTCTGGATGAAATTCCAAAAAAAGGCCGGCAAGAAGGGCTATCTGACCCCCGGTTGGTCCAAGGAAACGGGTGGCCTGGGCTACGGCCCGATTGAACAGGGGATTGTGGAGGAGGAATGGGGCTTCACGGGCGGGCGGTGGCCCAATGCTTCAGGCCTTCATATTGCCGGGCCCGCCGTTCAGGTATTCGGCACGGAGGAACAAAAGAAAAAGTTCCTGCCCGGTATAGCCCAGGGAACGGCGATATGGAACCAGGCGTTTACGGAACCCGATGCCGGTTCCGATGAAGCCAATCAAAAAACGACGGCCGTCCTAAAAGGAAATTACTATGTCTTAAATGGTCAAAAGACCTTCATCACCACGCTCATTAAACCCGATTATCTTTATACCCTGGCCAGGACCGCCGAAACCGAACCCAAGCACCAAGGCATCAGTCTGTTTCTTGTTCCGGCGGATGCACCGGGAATCACTTACCAGGCCCAGGGGACCATGGGCTTCGGAACTCAGCTTAATATCTACTATAAGAATGTCAAAGTGCCCAAGGAGAATCTGCTCGGTGAGCTTAACCGGGGATTCTATCATGCCATGGCGGCCTTTGAATTCGAACGAAGCGGTACGGGTAATCCTGCGAACGCCAAGCGGAGACTGACGGAATTTATCCAGTTCTGCAAGAAAACGAAGCGTAACGGAAAACCCCTCATCAAGGATACGGACGTCCGGAAGACCGTGGCCAAAATGGCCATTGATATTGAGATACAAAGACTGATCGCCTGGGAAGCGGTGTGGCGGCATTCCCAAAAGGGTCAATTGCCTCCCAAAGGCTATGATCTAAGTGGTTTTTTCAACAAGATCAATTCGACCCAGCATCCCGAAACAATGATGCACATCATGGGCCTCTACGGCCAGCTTCGGTCCGGAGCGAAATGGGCCAAGTTTGCCGGGAAGATCGAACGCCGATGGCAGGTCGCGCGCAGCGTCCATCCGGCAGGAACACTGGAAGTAAATAAGATCGTGGTCGCGGGAAGGGGTCTTGGTCTGCCCAGAATACCGGCCAGGTTCAACAAAATGATCGCCGAATCGCTGCAACCAAAGAAAAAATAGCGCAAACGGGTGCCATTATTTGCTGAAAGGAGAAGCGTTATGGATTTTTCTCTTACGGAAGCACAGGAAAAACTGAGAAAAGAAGCCCGGGCTTTCCTGGAAAAGGAATGCCCTGAGCGTTTGGTAAGGGAGATGGAGGAGGATGATGAAGGTTTTTCACCGGAACTCTGGGGCAAACTGGCCAAGATGGGCTGGCTCGGGTTGGCTTATCCTGAAGAATTTGGAGGGAAGGGTGGCAGCTTCATCGATCTGGCCGTCATCTGCGAAGAAATGGGTCGGGCCATGCTTCCCGCGCCCTATCTGTCCACCGTGGTTCTTTGCGGCTTGACGATTTTAGAAGCGGGCAGCATGAAACAGAAGACCGAGCTCTTGCCGAAGATCGCCAATGGCGAACGGGTCCTTTCCCTGGCGATGACCGAACCGGAATCCAGTTGGGACGGTACGGCTTGGAAGCCTGAGGGCATAACGGTTCGAGCGACGCCCAGCGGAAAGGATTATGTCATTAATGGGACAAAGCTGTTCGTTCATGACGCCCATATTGCGGATTATCTGCTTTGTGTGGCCAGAACCAGAGAGGGGAAAAAACCTGATGACGGCATAACCCTGTTTCTGGTGGATGCCAAATCGCCGGGAATAAGCGTTGAGATTTTGGATACGACGGCGGGCGACAAACAGAGCGAGGTCACATTTAAAAAAGTCAAGGTCTCCAAAGAGAGTATTATCGGCACGCTTCACAAGGGTTGGGCACCCCTCGAAAAGATCATCAAAAAAGGGGCCGTCCTGCTGTGCGCCGATATGGTGGGCGCCGGGCAGCGCGTTCTGGAGATAACGGTCGATCACGCCAAAACGAGGGTCCAGTTTGATATGCCGATCGGCATCAATCAATACGTCCAGGATCACTGCGCCTTCCTCGTCAGTGAGGTGGATTCATCGCGGTGGCTGACCTATCAGGCCGTATGGAAAATGAGTGAGGATCTTCCCTGTGAAACGGAAATCGCCATGGCCAAGGCCTGGACCAGCGATTCACACGAGAGGGCCTGCTGGCGGGGTCACCAGGTTCTGGCCGGCGTCGGTTATGAGGTGGACCGCGGCGTTTTGCCCCTCTTCTCCAGAAGGGGGAAGGCCAAGCAGCTTCATCTGGGCGATTCCGACTTCTACCTGGAAAAACTGATGCAGGAAATTGAACAATGGCCTCCTCCGGAAAAATTCAGAGGGAAGCCGCTGGGCATTTTTGATATCCCCAGGGGAAAACAGGTTCCCTCTTGGCAGCCTTGGAAGGAACGCTGGGAGGAGATTGAAAAGCGGAAAAAAGAAAGAAAAAAGAAAAAGAAATGATTGTCTGAGCAAATAAAAAAAAATTTCAAAGAGGCCGGCGGGGCATTTCAGTCTTGGCTTCAATAGCAAGAAGGAGCCGGTCAAGGCGCGACCCTAAAACCTGGGCCGACCAGAATAATGTCGATTGGGTGAAGGCCGGAGAGGATCCATTCAAGGATTAGCCGCTTTGATATGAGAGGGACATGATCAGGATGTCCCCGTCCGGTTCTTGCGTCCGAAGGGAATTCCCAGCTTTTTCATTTTCTTTCGCAGGGTTGACGGGTTAACTTGCAGGAGCCGGGCCGCTCCTTTTTCTCCCCCAACCCTGCCTCCGGTTATGTCGAGGACCCTGCTGATATGTCCTGAAACAATCTCATCCAGTGCCATGATATCCTCTTCCCCTGGCTGGAATTTTATTGCAGCTTTTAAGGCTGTTCCAGGTATCATCGGGGTTTGGTGGATATCTTCGAAGGTCATGGGTACGCCTTTGTTTAGAATCAAAGCCCTCTCAACCGCATTCTCAAGTTCTCTGATATTGCCGGGCCATGGATAGGCCATAACTGCCTCGAGGGCGCCCGGGGCCAAAGAAGGCATTTCCCTCATGCCGATTTCCTGCGTTTTTTTCTGAATAAAATAATGGAGCAGGGATGGAATATCTTCCCTTCTCTCCCGTAAGGGAGGAAGAATAATCGGGAAAACATTAAGGCGAAAGTACAGATCGTCCCGGAAGGTCCCCTCCGTGATCATAGCCTCAAGATCACGATGGGTCGCGGCAATCACCCTGATATCCACTTTTATGGGTTCGGTCCCTCCCACCCTCTCGACCACCTTTTCCTGGAGAACCCTTAAAAGCCTGACCTGGGCCTCGGGCAGGAGCTCCCCGACCTCATCTAAAAAGATCGTGCCGCCATGGGCCCTTTCGAAACGCCCCCGCTTCCTTGCGAGGGCGCCGGTAAAGGCTCCCTTCTCATGGCCGAACAGCTCGCTGTCCACGAGATTCTCCGGGATGGCCCCGCAGTTGACCTTAATGAACGGACCGTCCTTTCGGGTTGAAAGATTGTGGATCGCGCCGGCGATGACCTCCTTTCCCGTGCCCGTTTCTCCGGAAAGAAGTACCGGACTTGATAACGGCGCCACCTGCCGCACCATCTCCATCACTCCCCTTAATCCGAAATCAGCCCCGACAATCTCCTCTCCGGCGATTTGCCGAAGCTCTCTGTGGAGGAAACGGTTATCTTCGGCCAGGAGTTCCTTGAGTTCGAGCAGCTCCTGGTACATGACGCTGTTGGCAAGGGCTATGGCAAAGGGCTCCCTCAGCTGTGAAACGAGATCGGCGTGTTCACGGGTGAATGCGCCGCTTTGTTTTGAGCTGAATGTAACACCGCCTACGATATCTTCACCCACGATGAGACGAAGGACCAGAAGCGAGGCATCCTTTTCCAAGAGACCTCTGGAAATCCAGGGTCTGGCCGTGGGATGCGCCTTCGCCCTCTCAATAAATAGAGTTTCCTTGTCCGGACGTTCCACATAAGTGCGTATGTCCGGAGGGATTTTGACTTTAAGGTTGAGCAGGGAACCGCCTTCGGCCGACGCCGTGGCAAGGACGATGTGTTCACCTTTTTCCGGGCGATAATGGGTTAAATACATGCTGTCCATTGGCAGATAGTCCCGAAGATAAAGAAAACTTTCGTATAGAAAGGTTTGAACATTGAGACTTCCGCATATTCGAAGCGTGGCCTCGCGAAAAAATTCTCTCTCATCTGTCTTCATATCCGACCTCAAGTTTTAATGTTTGTTCCCGTGCCATCAAACGGATATTTGATCCGTGATTTATGTCCTATGGGATAATTTACAGGTAAAATGTCCCATGGTCAATCTTGAAAATGCGCTATGGGACACAAATTAGCTTTTCTAATAATAACTTGTTGTAATTAAAAAGCAATTTTATCTGGTACGGTCCGTGCTGTATATAGGACTAAGAAAGCTGAGAGGAGAAAAAAATGAGATGGATGGAAACAATCAGGGTCCAATCGGCAACCGGCAAGGAACAAACCACCTTGATGGAACTGAGCGTTTTAGGAAATGAAATTATAAAGGAACCGGGTTGTCAGGGATTTCGGGATGTTATGGTTTCGACCCATGCCACCATACCCGGGTGTTTCGCTCTGATGCTGTTTTGGGATACCGTTGATCCCCAGCCAAAGGGAAGCCTTTTAGGGTTGAACCTCACGCAAAGTCTGAAGACCTTTGGCCTTGTGGACCATTCGGTGTGGATCGAAAATCATAGATCGAAAAGGAGAAAAAAATGAGCTGTCAAAAAAGAAGAACAAGATATCAATCGGGTCTTGAAGCATCAAGCGCCGCCTATTGGATGATTCGACTAATTCATGACAATCCCATTCTTCCCCTGGTTAGGAAACCATACAAAATCCTGGATGCGGCCGGATTAAAAAAAGGACAAACCGTATTTGAGATTGGTTGCGGCCCAGGCTTCTTCACGATACCCGCGGCAAAGATTGTGGGAGATCAGGGGTATGTGTATGCGTGCGATATCCAGCCGCGTTTCGTGGCCAGAGTGAAAGAAAAAATGGAAAAGGAAGCCCTAAGGAACATCACACCCATGTATGTCAACGCCTCCAATACCGGCCTCCCGGATAAAAGTGTCGATCTGGCCTTTATCTTCGGCCTTCGTTATATTGCCGGCGGCCTGGACAACGTGATCTTGGAGATTTGCCGAATATTAAAGGACCAGGGAGTTCTTTCCTTTGAGAAGACCGGGGGATCGGCGGAAGAGATGATCGAAGAAGTGGAAGACGGAGGTTTTGTTTACACCGGGAAGCAGGGCCGAATCTTCCTGTTTAAAAAGAAAGGAGCTTAAACATGAAAAGAAATACCATGAACTTCTGGATTGATCTTATCCTGTTTATTCAATTTATCCTGGTTGTGTTTACCGGAATCTTGCTGCGTGAATTTCCTGTCGATCTCAGCGGATACACCATCCTGGGGGTGCCCCGGAAAGAATTCGCCGACCTCCATTGGATGCTGTCCCTCCTGATGATTCTCACTATCTTTGCCCACCTTATGTTTCACTGGGGCTGGGTGAAGGCGGTATCCGTGAGGAAACTGCGAATCGGTCCGAAGGTCCTCGCCGTTTCCGTGATCGTGCTTCTACTTATGTCTATGGTGGTTGCCCCCGTTTATTTGACGAAGGACCTGCCAGATAAACAAAATCCGCAAGCGGAGATTTTTAAGCCGGGACTTTCCAGCGAATCAGCCGGCCAAGATACGTGAACTGTGAACAAACCAGTAGCTAACGTCATCACGTATGAGCTTCTTTTGTTTGACAAATAGGTCCAGGTAACCCTGAAGATCCGCGCCGCTTTCAGGCCGATAACCCATACCGGAAAGCAGCAGGACCTTCGGGGTCTGCTCGCAGAAATCGACGGTGAATCGTTTTCCCAGTTCCTCGCCGGTAAGGGATGACGACTGGAGTTGCCCGGCAAGCCACTTGAGCAGGATCTTCTCCCGGGTTCTCTCCTCGTTCCTGCTCATAAAGTGAGAGATCTCCGCCCCTTCCCCGTCTTTTTTGAAAAGCTCCCTCACCAGTTCAACCGCGCTTCTAAGAATCATCAGGCCGATAAGCGTGGAGGCCACTGCATCGGCATAAAACAGCCAGGGCGCGTTCCAAATCTGGGCGAAAAAGGAGAGCAGAATACCGCCGCACACCAGAAGGGACGTCCAGAAGTGGTTTCGCGAATCCACGGCCTGGCACATGATGGCGAAGTTCCCGCGCGTCTTTCCCACCAGGTACTGGTAGGCGGAAAGCCCCAGCATGATAAAACCGCAGAGCCCCGAAACCAGAAAGGCGATCAGACCCTCCTGAATCGGTCCGGGGTGAATTACTTTATCTAGGGTCGTCAGGGCCACGCCCCCCACCGACAGGAACATGGTGATCAGGATAAACACGGAAGCAAGCTTCTCTTTGTCAAACTTGATGCCCAGCCAGATCAGGAATGATGAAAGGGTATCCACTGCATTGTCAATACCGTCCGCGGTGAGCCCGGCCGACCGAGAAAGAAAACCCACACTGAGCTTGAGGATGCTTAAAACCATATGGACCATCAAGGACAGGAAGGAGGACGTCTCCGGGGAGAGTATCCATTTTATAAAGGCGGGGATTATCTTCTGCATGTGCTCGGCAATTTCCCTGCCGCCCGGGGTCAGGTGATACCGGCCATTGATATCCTCCAGAACTTTCCAATCGACGGCCTTCAGCAGATGTTTTTCCAAATCCAGTTGAATCGCACCAATTCCGCGGGCGTGCCGGCCCCTTGCCATGCGATTTAAAAAATCGCGGATCTCATGACGGCTCATGGGTCTGTCCAGAAGTTCCAGCAGAATTGCCCGGAATATACTTGGAAAACCCTGCATTACACGGTGCAATTCCCGGGAATCCTTCCAGTACACAGGTTTTTCTTTTCGATGGTGTAAAAGTGCGGTTTTGAAGTTTTCCATATGTGTCATCCTTCATATTGAGCGGCTGCTTTGCGAGTATAAAAGAAAGGATTGTTTTGGGCAAGGAATTCTCCAGACCAAAATGTGATCGCGAGGAAGCCCGACAATATCTCTTCGGGGTTAAGTTATGAGATATAAAATTATAAGAAATGCATCCCATAGCTTAAAGGCATTATGATTATTGAGGAAGTTACCGGCATGCCTTTAGTGAGTTTCATGGGTGCCGCCCGACGGGACGATGATTTATGAGTGGATCTGGGAATTTCATAAAAACGTAAATAAAAAGGGACGGCTGATTGAAGCCGTCCCTTTTAAAAGTGTCCTGAGATTAGGCAGGGATTACATGGAATAGAACCCTTTGCCTTCTTGGGCCAGTTTTTCCAGCAGTGGCGAGGGTGTCCAGTATTCAGCCCCGACCAGGTCCTGATACTTCAGGATGGCGTCATAAATTTTCTTTAATCCCACGGTATCGGCGTAGTACATGGGGCCGCCGTGATAGGCGGGGAAGCCGTAGCCGTAAAGATAAACGACATCGATATCGACGGGGCGCGCCGCAATGCCTTCCTCCAGAATTTTGGCCCCCTCGTTGATCATGATATAAAGGGCCCTTTCCAGAATTTCCTCATCGGTGATAACACGACGGGTGATGCCGCGCTCCTCGGAATGTTTGACGATCAATTCCTCGATGAACGGATCGGGTGTCGCATTGCGCTTGTCGTCGTACTTGTAGAAACCGGAGCCGGTCTTCTGGCCGTATCGTCCCATTTCACAGATCTTGTCGAGAATGTTGTTGTCCTGCTCGCGCTTGGTGAGCTGGTCGAATTTGGCCTTCCGGTTGCGCCAGCCGACATCCAGCCCGGCCATATCGCTCATGGCGTAGGGGCCCATGGGGAAACCGAAGTCGTAGATGACTTTGTCGATCTGGGCGGGGAGGGCGCCTTCTTCGAGCAGGAAGCCGCATTCACGGGTCCGCTTGCCGAGCATCCGGTTGCCCACAAAGCCGTCGCATACACCGACCATGACCGGCACCTTGCCGATCTTTTTACCGACCTTCATGACCGTGGCCTTGACATCATCGGCCGTTTTGGCGCCGCGCACGTTTTCCAAAAGCCTCATGACGTTGGCGGGACTGAAGAAGTGCATGCCCACCACATCCTCCGGACGCTTGGTTGCCGTCGCGATTTCGTCAATGTTAAGATACGATGTGTTGGAGGCGAGGATCGCGCCGGGTTTGCAGACCTGATCCAGTTTGCCGAAAACGTCCTTTTTGATGGCCATTTCCTCGAAGACCGCTTCGATGACCAGGTCCACATCTTTCAGATCGTCATAGGAAAGGGTCGGCGTGATGAGCGACATGCGTTGATCCATGACTTCCTGTTTGAGGTTGCCCTTGGCGACGGTATTCGAGTAATTTTTCTTGATGACACCGAGGCCTCTATCGAGGAATTCCTGCTTCATATCGAGCAGTTTGACAGGAATGCCCGCATTGGCAAAGCACATGGCGATGCCGCCGCCCATGGTGCCCGCCCCCAGAATGCCGACGGTCTTGATGTCGCGGATCGTTGTGTCGGCGGGCAGCCCGGGAATCTTGGCCACTTCGCGCTCGGCGAAGAAAACATGACGCTGGGCGCCGGACTGGGTCCCCTGGCGGAGCTCTTCAAAGATCTTCCTTTCTTTTTTCATCCCTTCATCAAAAGGCAATTCCACGGAAGCACGGATGGCTTCGATGCATTTGAACGGTGTGATAAACCCGCGCTTCTTTCTGGCGATGCTCTTGGCAAAATCTTCAAACTGGGTCGGGCTGTCCACCTTCGCGACCATTTCCCGGACCTTGCGGAGGGGTCTTTTCTCGGCAACGACACGTTTGGCAAAATCCAGCGCCGCGGTTTTCAAATCACCTTCCGCGATTTCATCGACGATGCCCCGGTCCTTTGCTTCCTGGGCCGTGATCGGGTCGCCGGACGTGATCATGTCCAGGGCGGCCTTGACGCCCGCAATCCTGGGCAGCCGTTGCGTGCCGCCGGCACCGGGCAGGAGACCCAGCTTGACTTCCGGTAGTCCGACTTTCGCCGTGAGGACGGCGATGCGGAAATGGCAGCTCAGCGCGATTTCGAGGCCGCCGCCCAGGGCCGTGCCGTGAAGCGCCGCGATCATCGGTTTCGGTGAGTCTTCCATCATATAAACCACATCGGGAAGGGCCGGCGGCAGGCCGGGCTTTCCAAACTCACGAATATCGGCGCCGGCGATAAAGGTGTTCCCGCCGCACAGGATGACCATCGCTTCGACATCTTTATCGGCGATGCCCTGCTCGACACCGAATTGAAGTCCCGCGCGAACGGCCTGGGAAAGGGCGTTGACCGGGGGATTGTTGACGAAAATAATTCCTATATTGCCTTCTTTTGAAAATGTAACTTCTGACATACGCATTCTCCTAAATGATTTGGTTTTTTTTCTACCATGGCAAAAATCCGGCCATAGCGAATGGATAAAAGCAAAAGCCCGCTCCGGCGCAGAGAAATTGAGATGAGCCTTCCGAATAGGTATTCAAAACGTGCTTGCTGCCTTATTATCTCATTCCAACTGAATAGATATGCGAGACTTTTACTTTGCGGCATCCCTTACTATATTTATCATGCTAATGTAAAGAAAATCATTGGCTGTGCCTTGTGACTGAATGCTGATTTCAACAAGAGGATTCTTCAAAATCAATGTCGACTCTCCTGTTGCCAAGGGGGAGATTTTGTGACACACTTCCCCCATGTTAAATCGATTTAAAATCGCGACGGAAGTCGAGCCGTGAGGCGATCGGATCCAGGCAATTGAAAAGCTCGTTACCGGCCTGGAAAAGGAAGGGATGGTCTTATTCAGGCGATGTTTAATATTTATTTAGATCGGTAAATTTTTATGGGAGTGTGTCGTGGCGGCTATGATTATACGAGACATAGATTCACAACTGCGGTATTTCAATATTTTTTTAAAAATAGGGATTTTTTTAGTACCATCGTACTTTTTACTTGATTACGTCTATTACCCTGATTATAAATCTGAACTGCTGGCCATACGATTGTGCGTGAGTGCTTATTACCTGTTCATTCTTTGTATCATTCCCCATATGAGGGCCGCATATCATACTTTTATCATCTGTTTAACTTTTTTCCTGACCGCGTTTGCCCTCTCATTGATGTGCTTCGTTACCGGTGACGGCTTGTCGTCACAATATTGCTTCGCGATTTTGCAGGTTACTATAGTCAGCGTGCTGATGTTCAATATGAAGTCAAGATACTATATTGCCATGATTTTTTGTATTCTGGCTCAACACTTTATATTGCTGGGTTTCCTCCCCTGGAGCTTAAAAGATATGATGGTTAATGTATTTGGTGTTGCTTCCTTCGCCTTTATCGGAGCCATAGTACATTACTTCATTCATAATGCCGTCAAGGAGATACGTACCCTGCGGGGCATCATTCCCATCTGTGCAAATTGCAAGAAGATAAGGGATGACGCGGGGTATTGGCATCAGGTCGAATCCTATGTCGCCGCGAGATCGGACGCGAAATTCAGCCATGGTATTTGTCCCGACTGTATGCAATTACTTTATCCTGGTCTGGTTGAAGATGCAAATGCAGACCGTGAATAAAAAGATTTTTCCCGATGACGGATGATAGACCGACCCATACCGCTTGAATCTTCGTTCTGTCTATCATATTTCCGTTTGCGGTGCCTTCCCCTCGGGCATCGAGATCAATAAGGGATTATCCCAGTATCGTATGAAGAGAGGAGGAAAAGACCATGGCGCTGATGACGATTACCATGGGCATCGGCTGCGACGGGGAGGAGATCGCTCGCCGCGCCGGTATTACCCTGGGAATACCATTGTACAATGACGAAAAGCTCCGGGAGGAATTCATTGCGATGGGACTTTCATCCGGGGAACTGGCGAGCCTCGATGAAAAGGTGCCGGGGTTTTTGAGCCGCATTCTTGAATTCAGGCCCCAGTCTTACCTGGAAATCCTCGAAGCAATCATCTATGAAATTTCCCGCCGGGGCGAGGGGATCATCATCGGACATGGCGCGCAGTTCCTCCTGCGCGACTTCGGGTGCGCTCTCCATGTCCGCATTTATTCGTCGGAAACACGCAGAATCAAGACCCTGAGCGCCCTAAAGTCAATCAGCGTCGAGACTGCCGCAAAAATCATCCGTACCGATGACGGCAACAAGAGGGGATTCATGCGTTACGCCTTTGACATGGACTGGGATGATCCGGCGCTCTATGATTTGATTGTCAACAAAGACAAGCTTGGGATCGAGGCCGGCGCGGATCTGATCGTTGCCGTCGCCCAGTCGGAAATCGCCAATACCTGCAGCCTTCTGGCGGTGGAAACCATGGGGCGGTATAGTCTCAAAAAACTGGTTGAGACGGCGATCAAAAAGACCAGTTTCAGCGCGAAAAATATTCATGTGGACATTCCTCAAACCGGTGTCGTGCACCTTACCGGCATCATCAATCCCCTGGAATCGAAGGACACACTGATCGATGCCGTCAGGGCCGTTCCCGGGGTTGTTGAGGTCCGCGGAGAACTGGTGCCGGAAAAATTGCACGACATATAGGAAAGTAAAATAAAAGCAGTAAAATAATCCATTTATAAAATCCATAGATGAGGGGTGAGGCAAATGAAGGTTCTAAAGTGAGTTTTCCTGGCTGTTGGCACCCTGGTTGTATTGGCTGTCATTTACCTTTTAATTGTGGCGGTTGTCCCCGGTTTTAAAGTGCCTGACCAACCACTGGGAAATGACGAACGAGCGGTTAAAATACCTCGCGAAGAATCTTTCATCTCCAGAAAGGATGTGTCCTTCAATGTTAAGGAAACAGAGATAAGCGCATGGCTCTACCTCCCCCGGTGTATCCCGGAACACTTGCCGTACATAGTCATGGCGTCAGGTCTGGGTGGCACAAAGGACATGGGGGAAGGCTATGCCTTGCGTTTCCCAAAGGCCGGCTTTGCGGTGCTCTCCTTCGATTACCGGTGTTTCGGCCAAAGTAAGGGTCTGCCGCGTCAGCTCATGTGGATCCCCTATCAATTGGAAGACTGGGCCGCTGCCTTAGAGTATGCCAGAGCCCTTTCTATGGTTGATCCCGGGCGAATCGCTTTGTGGGGTACTTCGTTGAGCGGTGGGCATGTCATTGTGACGGCAGCGAGAGACCACAAAATTGCCTGCGTTGTTGCCCAGTGTCCTGGTGTCGATGGCCGTGCATCGGCGGAGCTGGTTTTTAAGACGCTGCCGCTCGGATACAACTTGCATATGCTCATGCACGGTCAGCGTGACTTGGTCAGGTCATGGCTTGGTCTCTCATCCCACAAAATACCAATTGTGGGTAAGCCCGGAAGTATTGCGCTGATGATGGCTTCAAATGCCTATGAAGCTTTTGATCAACTCACACGGGATGATTTTGTCAACGAGGCCTGTGCCCGGATCATCATAAGGGGAGATAAGTATAGACCCATCAAATGCGCCCATGACGTCCAATGTCCGGTTCTTCTGCAAATATGTGAGAAAGATCAACTGGTGCCGGCGGAGAGTATCGAAGATACAGGCAAAATACTGGGTCAGCGAGCTCAAATCAGAAGATATACCATAGGACACTTCGACATCTATTTTGGGAAGAATTTCGAAATGAGCGTCTATGATCAGATCGAGTTCTTCAAACAGCACCTTTAACCTGTTATAATCGCCGGCCGGATGAAGGCATTGCCTGAAAATTTGATGGAGCCGATTTCTTAAAAGTCACGGCTCACCATGACGTTCGAGCAGCATTGTCTGTAACCTCTGAGCCGGCGCTAAAAAATATCAGGGGATTGGGCGACGATTTAAGCAGAAGGCTTTCTGAAGGCAGGAATTGTGAGCGGAGCCGGGGATATGGAAAAAACACTACCGGTGGTGGGGATTACATTGGGCGATCCGGCCGGGATCGGCCCGGAGATAATAGCAAAAGCCCTGCGGCACGAGGATGTGTTCGTGGTTTGTCACCCCCTGGTGATTGGCGATGCCCGGGTCTTTTCCGAGCCGAAATTTGCGGCCGCCATCCCGGACATGAGCGTGATTCACGCCATAAGCGACGCGGCTTTTGCGCCGGGACGCGTGACGCTTCTTGATTTGCGAAACCTCGATCCGTCGGAAATCATCATGGGCGCTGTCAACCCTGAAGCCGGTCGTGCTGCGGTGGAATATGTTCTCAAAGCGGCCGAACTGGCCCAGACCGGTGTTATCGATGCCGTGACGACGGCGCCTTTGAATAAAGAGGCCATCCGCTTGGCCGGCTATCATTATATCGGCCATACTGAAATTTTGGCGGATGCAACAAAGACGGAGCGATGCACCGCCATGCTGGCAACATCCGGTTTGCGCGTGACCCATGTGACACGCCATATCCCTTTCAGGGAAATTGCCCAACACATCACAGAGGAAAATGTCTTTAACACCATTGTGATAACCGACGAGGGGATGCGGGCTTTGGGCTATGCGGCCCCGCGGCTGGCCGTAGCCGGTCTGAATCCGCACAACGGCGAGGGCGGGATACTCGGCCGTGAAGAGATCGATGCCATCCTTCCCGCGGTGGAAGCGGCCCGCGGACGCGGTGTCAATGTTAAAGGTCCCCTTCCAGCGGATTCGGTCTTTTTCCAGGCCATTCGCGGGGATTATGATGCGGTGGTGACGCTCTATCATGATCAGGGCCATATTGCCGTGAAAACACGCGGATTCGAACAATCCATATCGATTACGCTCGGCTTGCCCATTATCCGGACATCCGCCGATCATGGTACGGCCTTTGACATTGCCGGTCAGGGCGTGGCATCGGATGAAAGCATGCGGGCGGCGATCATTGAAGCCGCGAAGATCGCTCAACTGCACCGATAATTCGTGGCACAATGAGTTAAACGTCGAACGGGATATGAAAGAGGCATCAAATATGAACAAAACGCATCTTTATATTATGGACCAATGATTATCCTGTGACGGCGGAGAAGATGATGCTGTCAATGTTGTCGTCCATAGCGGGTGGAAAAAGATGCTTTAAACCGTCCTTATTGACGGGTGAGAGGAGAACCGATATGTCTTTTCCGGAATATGATTCATACGACGGCCTCGGTTTGGGTGAACTGGTGCGCAAAGGCGAGGTTAGCGCTTCCGAACTTCTGGAGGAAGCGATTGAACGAGCGGAACGCCACAATGGCAAGATCAACGCCGTCGTTTATAAATTCTACGATAAAGCGCGTGAGGCGGCGCGCAGGAAGCCGGGGAACGGGGCTTTTGAGGGTGTTCCGTTCCTCCTCAAAGATATCCTGGGAGATTGCGAGGGCGTCACGACGCGGTTTGGAAGCCGGTATATGCCGGAATTTCCATCGTCGGAAGATTCGGAACTGGTGGCGCGGTATAAGCGCGCGGGACTCATCCCCTTCGCGAAAACGAATGCCCCGGAATTCGGCATTCCGCCGGTCACGGAACCCAAGCTTTACGGGCCGGCCAGAAATCCCTGGAATACTGATCATACGCCCGGTGGCTCAAGCGGCGGATCGGCGGCGGCGGTAGCCGCGGGAATTGTGCCGCTCGCGCACGGCAACGACGGCGGCGGCTCAATCCGAATCCCATCCGCCTCCTGCGGTCTGGTCGGCCTCAAACCGACGCGGGGCCGGAATTCGCTCGCGCCGAATTTGGGGGATATTATGGGGGGATTTGTCTGTGAGCACGTGCTGAGCCGAAGCGTTCGAGACAGTGCCGCGGCCCTGGACGCGACGGAAGGGTATGTCATTGGCGATCCTTATTTCGCACCGCCCAAAGTTCGTCCGTATATCGACGAGGTTTCAACAGAGCCGGAGCATCTGAGGATTGCTTTCTGGGAACGTGGTCTCGACGGCGAACTGGTTCACGAAGAGGCCCTCGCCGCTGTCCGCGGGGCGGCCAAGCTTTGTTCCGAACTCGGTCACGATGTAGAGGAAGCCGCGCCAGCCTTTGGTTCGGATGAAAATGAATTGGGATCATCATTTATTGCGGTTTACGCCGCCGGTCTGGCCTCAACCATCGAAGCCGTAAAACTTTTCACGGGCATTGAGCCGAACCTGGAGGTCCTCGAGGGCTTAACACTGAACTTGTATGAGATGGGAAGGCAAATTACGGCCGCACAATATCTGATGGCTGTAACGGTGCTGCAGAAACTTTCCCGGCAGTTTGCCGCAATTTTCGAGACCTATGACATATGGCTCATCCCGGCCCTCGGATGCCCGTCCCTTAAGGTCGGCACGATCGATTTTCAAGACCCGTCATCGACTCTGGTGAACGAACAGATCGTCAAGTTTACCCATCTAAATCCTATTTACAATATTTCAGGCCATCCGGCCATATCATTACCTCTGCATTGGACGGCCGAGGGCTTGCCGCTCGGGGCTCTATTCGGCGGAAAGTATGGGGATGAAGCGACACTCTTCCGGCTGGCGGGCCAGATCGAACGGATCCAGCCGTGGAGGGACCGGCATCCTCCGATTTGGGGATAGATCAAAACAGTGCTGTTTCTGTGACAAATGATGGAAAATTCGCGTTGATCGAGAATGAAAGGCTGGAATTGACGACCGGCGATCCCGTTTCAAGAGCCGCAATGACGAACAGATATTTCAAATACGTAATAAATTGAAATGTCACAATATTTTCTATCAAATCCTCTTGACATCCGCGTTTCATCTTCATATACTCCGCCCGAAAAAAGACCCCATCAAAGCCAACCTTCATCATTCAATCAAAGATGCAGGGCCGACGATTTGGGAAGGTATTTGCAAATAATCAGAGGCAAAAAAATTTCCCATGATGAGGCAGACCGAAGCGCTCATCGCAATAGAGAAGGACAACACAAGCGAGCAGAATAATCGCGTTGAATGCATTATAAATTATCCATAAGAAACAAGGAGGTCAAATCGAATAATGGTTGATATGACATTAGCTTTTAAGATAGCCGGAGGCGGATTCGCGTTGGTTTTCATTCTTTTAACGCTGTTGTCCTTTACCGTATGGTTGACCAAGGTCATTACGGGAAAGATATCAAAAGGAAAAGAGAAATAAGTGATCTGGCGTTAACAGCAAACGTAGATTTTGCATATAGGGAGGGAGAGACGTGTTTGGACTTTTAGAGAGCGGTTTTCAATTTTTTACCTGGGGCAATGTCCTCATGATTATTATCGGTCTTGGACTGATTTACCTGGCGATTGGGAAAAAGATGGAACCCCTGCTTTTGCTGCCGATCGGCTTCGGCATCATGCTGGTCAACCTGCCCCTGGGAGGGCTGATGGATTATGAGTATCAGCTCAAGGCGGAGAAGCCGGGAATTATCAGCAATATTTCCATAGAGAAAGGGCGTTTTTTTGACAGAGATGCGGCCGTCGTTCAGACGGATTCGGGTGCCATTGCTTCCCCCGTTCACGGACGGGTGAAGGAGCTTAAAGTAAAACCAAACCAGAAAGTCGAGGCAGGCGATGTCATAGCCGTGATCCTTACGACGGAACAGACGGACCAGTCGAAGATTCCCACGGAGCCGGTGGGGCTTCTCTCAAGGTTTTTCGCCTTCGGTATTATGTGGCAGATCCTGCCGCCGTTGATCTTTCTGTGTCTGGGGGCTCTAACGGACTTCGGTCCCATGCTTGCCAACCCGAAAACGTTGCTTTTGGGAGCCGCGGCCCAGTTTGGTGTATACTTTGCCTTTTTCCTGGCCATTTTCTTCGGCTTTAACCTGAATGAGGCCAGTTCCATCGGAATCATCGGCGGTGCCGAGGGACCGACGACCATCTATGTGACGGCGCGGCTGGCGCCTCACATTATCGGCGCTACAGCCGTGGCCTGTTACTCTTACATGGCCCTGGTTCCGCTGATTCTGCCGCCGGTGATCAAGTTGTTGACGACAAAAAAAGAACGGGCCATTTATATGAAACCACAGCTTCGTGAAGTATCGAAGCTGGAAAAAATTTTGTTTCCGCTGGTGACAACCATCATTGTTATTCTCTTTGTTCCTGATTCGGCCCCTCTCATCGGCTGTTTCATGGTGGGAAATCTCTTCCGGGAAAGCGGCGTGGTGGAACGGCTCAGTACAACCGCCCAGACTGTCTTCATCGATATGTTGACCATCTTTCTGACCCTTTCCATCGGTGGGACCATGGCGGCGGAAAACTTCCTTCAGGTCAAGACATTGCTTATCCTTGTCCTGGGTGTGATCTCTTTTGCCAGTGCCGCGGCCGCCGGCGTCATCCTGGCCAAAATCATGAACCTGTTCCTGAAGGAAAAGATCAACCCCATGATCGGCGGGGCCGGCGTATCGGCGGTACCCATGTCCGCCCGGGTCGTTCAGATTATGGGTCAAAAAGAAAACAAGCGGAATTTTCTGCTGATGCACGCCATGGGTCCCAACGTGGCCGGGGCCATCGGAGCGGCGATCGCCGGGGGCGTGTTTATCGGTATTTTAGGATAGTCAGATTCATTTCCCTAAAGGCAGGAGCCTGTTCGGGTTCCTGCCTCGATCCATTTTTTGTCAAATTCAAAGGCAGACAGCCTTAACGTACATTATTTTTTTGCGGATCATTGCCAATTTGATAAATAAATGATGGAATATTATAGTAGCCATGTATAGGTAAATGGGAACATTCAAGCCTTTCGTATTTTAGAGTTTGTAGAATGATTAAGGCGAGAATAGGCTGATAATAAAAGTCATCGAAGACTATTTAGGATTTACAGAGACTTTGTTTGATTTGTTTGGAAAAACGAGGTGACGGTAATGAACAGAAGACGGTTTCTTAAAATCTCAACGGTATCCGCTGTTGGTCTATTGGCAGCTGGAACGGCCTACAGGTTTTTCCAGCCTTCAGACCCGCTTGACAACTTCTATCAAAGCACGAAGACTGTTTTGACCGGTCGCTTTGGTAAGCAGCAGGCAGGCACCATAGTGAAAGAAATCAAAACGGCATATGCCGGACTGGTTCCTTCCGTTCCCTACATCGGCGGGAAAAAGAATATATTTACGGAGTGGCTTGACTATGGCGTTTACTATCTGGCGGCGTATAATGTGCTGAAAAAGGCAGGCTTATCCGTAGATCAGGTTGGGGAGATCATCTTCCGGACCTATGAGACGATGGCGGATTATCCAAAATGGTTGCTGAAGAGGATTGGTAAGCTGAAATACGGGGAAAGTTATATTTCGCACCTCAAGGCAGCCACAGAGAAATCTCAACTCCGGCGATACCCTGGGGACTGGGTATGTGAGTTCGTTACAGGCAATGGTCAAGACTTCGATTATGGGTTGGATATCACGGACTGTGGCATATGCAAATTCTATAAAGCACATAATGTCGAGGAACTGGCACCGTTCATGTGCTTGAGTGATTATGTTGTCAGTAAAGCGTTTGATAGAGGGCTGGTGAGGTACCACACCGTTGCAGAAGGTGATGACCGATGTGACTTTCGCTTTAAGGCAGGGCGGGAAACATTCGTTAACCCTTTGCGTGACGGGTGGCCTCCAAAATTTTAAACGGATAAAAAATAACAAATTCGTAAGTAGCCATTTTAAACCCTTTATTCCCGAGCAGTTAAGCCATTTTTGGCGGGAGGAGTGCGCGGCAAACGTAAAGAAAACGGTTGCCCGATGTGTTTGTGAGGGAGGACTATGAGGGTAAAAATTCTGTTGGGTCAATTGTTCGGGGTGTTATTCTCCGCATGCTTGGTGCTGGTACTATTTGCTTATCCGTGCTGTGCGAACGAAGCTGATAAGGTGCCGGAGGATTATGAAGACCTTTATCGTAAACTCGAGATGGTTATGGAAGGAGAGCTGTCCGGGTTAAAAATGCCGGAGACGCGGCGCGTGGAGCGCATGCCTTTGATTTCGGCAGATCTGCTGGTGGCGAATGCAAACCGCGGACCGGCCCTCCTGAGTCCGGATACCATTCCGACATTGCGTCTATCCCTCGACCGATTCAAGGAAATCGGTATTCAGTCAGTCAAATTTGCCCTTCACTATCCGCTGTTGCGCCCTGACTTTCCTCACGCTTCTGATTATCTTTCATTTTATAAACAAGTCGTGGAGGAAGCCCATGCCCGGGGCATCAAGGTGATGCCGCATGTCACCGTCCTTTTTGCCGATACGCCTTTCAGTCCGTTCAAAGATATTTACGGGGGCATAAATCTGGAACGCTTCAAGCGTGAATACCGTGATATGATTCACTTGATCGTGCGTGAGCTGCAACCCGACTTTTTAACCCTCCTCACAGAACCGGATACGCACGCCAAACTGACGGGTCTGCACGAACTCAACGATCCGCGGACGATGGTGGATGTCGTCCGTTACACCCTCCAGGGACTGGACCGGGGCAAGACCCTCATCGGTGCAGGCAGCGGTCGTGGAGTCCGACGACCTTTGCCAAAGGGCTTTCCGAACAGACCGGCCTCAATTTTATCTGCATCCATATCTATCCGATTACAGGTTCGCTTATATCCAATGCTAAAAAAATGGCAAGGATTGCAAGAGCAAACGGAAAGAAGGTTTTTATCGACGAAGCGTGGCTTTACAAAATCCTGCGGCCGGGACAGGTGGATAATATCGCTGCGTCTGCGAACGTCTTCCGATTGGACAGCTATTCATTCTGGCAGCCTCTTGACATGAAGTTCATCACGCTGACGTTGCGTCTGGCCGAAACGGAGCATATCGATCTGGTCTCGTTCTTCTGGAGCAGTCATTTCTTCGGCTACCTTGACTATGTCCCCGAACTGGAGCAGCTGCCTTACGTTGTGCTTAGCCGACGCTTAAACCGGGTCGTTTACACGAATATGCTCGAAGGGAGATTAAGCGATGTCGGAAAATTCATCAGGCAGGAAATTGCGGCCGGAAAGATGAACTTGGATTTAAAATAAACAGCAAATTAGCGGTTTTATCCTGAGAAGATGCCAGAAATGAATCCCAAAGAGTACTTGTTCATTTAGAGGTGCCTGTTTATGCCGTATAAGATTTTTGCATATTACCGTTTATTAATGAATCAATTGATGGTTGTTTTTTTGATGTCGATTATCATGATCTATGCAGCCACAGGCTTAAATGCGCAGGAAGGACCATGCTCGCCGTCGTTCCATGTCGGATATCGAGTCCTTGATTTCAAGTATCAAGAGGACGGACATGAGAAGATATTAACGGTCGCCGTCTGGTATCCGACGGTGGCCCCGCCCAAACCATTGATCTATGGCGGAGTGGTGGAGGGCCATGCCGCCCTGGATGCCGTTCCGCTGACCGAAAACGGTCCTTACCCCCTGCTGGTCTTCTCCCATGGCTACGGTGGCAGCGGACTCAGTGCTGCTTTTTTCACCGAAAGGCTTGCCGCCTGCGGCTGGATCGTCGCGGCACCGGATCACCATGACCGCTATCCCGCCGTTCGCATTCGCACCGGTCGGGTGGAAGATTTTAACCGGCAAGGCTTTTGGCGGGAAGCTCGGGATATCGGAGCGTCCAGCCCCGAAGGGCGCGGCAAATATCAAATCCGGCTGGATGAAATGAAACTGGCCATTGATCGTATGGTCGACTCCGATGTTTTTCATCGGCTGATCGACGGTAGCCGGATTGCTGTCGGCGGACAGTCATTTGGAGGCTACACGGCTCTTGGGTTATGCGGGACGATCCCGGAACGGTTTGATCCCCGTATCCGGGCTGTTCTCCTGTTTTCGACCGGGGCCGGCGGTTATCTCTTCCGGGAGAGCGAATTGGCCCGTGTGCGGATGCCATCGATGTTATATCTTGGTCAGCGAGAACGGGAACAGCTTCGCGGGACACAGACGATGACGGAAATCGCTAACAAAATTTACACGAACCTGCCACCTCCCAAATACTTTCTGGAGGTAAAAGGGGCGAATCATTTCTCGTTTAACAATGGCTTTGCGGACGGTCCCAGGGCGCGGTTACTCAGCGGTACGCCGGAGCAGTTCGACGTTATCCGACGCTATTCAATCGCCTTTCTGGAAAAGCATGTTGCCGGAAAAGAGGCATCCGGCCGGATACTGGAGCAAGGCGATGCCATGCTGACACGCTATTCAAGAGCGCCGCGGACCGACGGGGCTGATTAACCATTCTCCGGTGCCGGTAAATGCGGATACGCTGCGATGACAGCGTTGTGGAAGCTAGCCGCCGGTTGTTACGAAGGCCTACTAAACACATGATTCCGAAGGCAGCCATATCAATGGAATGAAAGAACTTTGATTGTTTTCCGCCATCATAAACATTCTTCTCTTGACATTGAAACTGTTTTTGAAATAGATTCAATGAGTATTGAAAATCCCATCTTAACCTGAAAGATATTTGTCGGTGAGCAAGAGCTGATCATTTCCTGCGACGATTGTCTAGCGGCTTCTATATCCGGAATCACGACGCAAAGCAGAATGAACTTTCAGCGATAATCACGCTATTCAGATAAGCTCTCTTGCTCTTAAGTCTTTTGTTTGTTTCTTTACATGTCTGATTTTGAGACTGATTCACGTGTAATGCTGAATCAGCATATTTATGGGTTTTTGCGGCGGAAGCGCGATCTCACTAAAGCGAGGACATTGAAAAGATGGCAAAGGATTTTCATCTTATCCCCACCATTCAATCAACGATCGATAGCTTACGCATCATCAGCGCATGCGATTTCGCCCGGCAGCGATCGTGGAATGTTTTCATTATAAGAAGGCACAAGTGGTTCGGAAGGGGCTGTTCCTGACAGTTTAAATGGACAGATCAAGGGATTTATTCATCCCATGCCTCTATCTTCCACACCCGGTCTAAAGTGTAAATGGTGTTTCAATTGAACATGACAACACAAAGGAGGAACCATCATGAAAAAAACGGTTTTTGCGGGCAGTGTCATTGTATTGTCGGGGCTTGTCCTTTTGGCCATACTTATGATCGGTGGGACGAGCTTTGCAGCGGAAAAAGTCTATACCTGGAAATGTCCGGCCCATTGGCCCATGGCCAGTTCCTCGTATCAGGACAGCTTGGTAGTCGTTGCCGAGCGCATCAAGGAACGTACGAAAGGCCGGCTCATCATCGAACCTTACCCGGCAGGTGCCTTGATTCCGGGCAAGGAAAATTTCAGTGCCGTGAAGCGGGGCATGGTACCGATGGCCGTTACGTCAGCGGCCTATGATTTGGCCCAGGTTCCGATACTTAATGTGAATTCTGGACTTCCCTTGAATTTCAGCGAGGTCTGGGAAGCGGTTTACTTTTATCAGTGGATGGGTTTTGAGCAGATGGTCAAGGATGAATTCGACAAACATGGCCTCATGTATTTTACAGATAAGCTCTATCCCACAGAATTATCGGTTAAGAAACCCGTCCGGAAATTCGAAGATTTTAAAGGCTTAAAATTGCGTTCATCAGGCATCTTACAAACCTTCCTGACGTCCATCGGCGCGGCGGCCTCCTATGTTCCCGGAGGCGAAATTTACGCGGCCCTGGCTTCAGGGGTTATGGACGGCGCCCATTGGGGGGCCGTCCAGGGCAGCATGAGTATGAAGTTTTATGACATCAGCAAATACCACCTAAGACCGGCTCTCAATATCGCCGCGACAGACTACTGGGTGATAAACAAAAAGGAATTTGCCAAGCTGCCCAAAGATCTCCAGGAGATCCTCGTCAGTACCCTCGAAGAAGAGTTCTGGCTGCGGACCAATCAGTACATTTACCAGGAGAATTTGGCCCTGAGCAAAATCCAGAGAGAACAGGGTGTAGAGCTCGTCGTTCTCCCGCCGGCTGAATTTGCAAAAATGCAGGCTGTGGCCCTGAAATTATGGGATGAGGTTGCCGGCAGATCGCCGGAATGTGCAAAAGGAGTTGAGATGCTCAAGGACTTCAACCGAAAGATGGGTCGGATAAAATAAAGTCGATCCGCTGCCGGATTAGAGGCAGCCAATTGCTTTAACGCCTGCGACAGCCGATCGATCAAAGATGTCAGAGCCGTTCTTTGATCAGAGATGTGTTGTCTCGTCAAAGAACGGCCACAGACATTCTGATTATTTTAGGGAGGAAAGTGTGCGCAAACTTTTAGCTGTGTTGAACTTCATCGATGCAATGAATGACTGGGTGGGCCGGGTTCTGTGGTTCGGCATCATCCTGATGACTCTCCTGGTTCTGAGCGAGGTCACCCGCCGTTATGTCTTCAATGCCCCCACCGTCTGGGGCAACGAACTAACACAATTGATTTTCGCCGTGTATGTGGTTCTTTCCGGCGGTTATGTTCTGCGCTGGGGGGCTCATGTCAATGTTGATATTCTTTACAGTCACTTTAGCACGAGGAATAAAGCGTATGTCGACATCGTAACATCATTCCTTTTTTTCCTTTTCTGTGGAATGATGCTCATCTACGGCGGATCGCTTGCCTGGGAATCCATTTCCATATGGGAGCGTTCGAATTCCGCCTGGCGGCCGCCTCTGTATCCGTTCAAAATGATGATTCCGCTGGGCGCCATGCTTTTGCTGCTTCAGGGAGCCGCCAAACTGGTCAGAGATATTCTGACGGCGGCCGGCCTTTCCTCTGAAATGACCGGAGAAAGGGGGGAAATCCATGAGCATTGAGTTGTTGACGATCCTTTTTTTCTCCTCGCTGCTGATCTTCCTTTTTCTGGGATTGCCTCTGGCGTTTGTTCTGGGGGGCGTTTCGATCATTTTCATCTATTTCACCTGGGGACCTCAGGCCTTTTATATGGTGGCGGCCCAAACCTGGGGGGCGATGAACAAGTTCACCCTCGTGGCGGTTCCGCTCTTCGTTTTTATGGCTATGCTTTTGGAGAAGTCGGGGGCCGCCAACGATTTGTATGAAATGATGTACCTCTGGTTTGGCCCGCTCCGGGGTGGACTTGCCATCGGCACTTGTGTGATCTGTGCTATTTTTGCGGCGATGTGCGGAATCAGTGGGGCTGCTGTGGCCAGTATGGGTGCCATTGCCCTGCCCTCGATGCTCCAGAGGAATTACGATAAGAAACTCGCCATAGGTTGTATTCTCGCCGGTGGAGGGTGGGGTATCCTTATTCCGCCGAGCGTCATCATGATCCTTTATTCCCTTATCACCGGGGAGTCCGTGGGCAAACTCTTTGCCGGTGGAGTATTCCCGGGACTTTTACTCCTTGTTCTCGTATCCACCTACATCGGGATTCGCTGCTATTTTCGCCCGCAAGAGGGGCCAGCCCTTTCCAGGGAAGAACGGGGAAGTTGGAGGAACAAAATCATCGCCCTCAAAGCGGTGATCCTTCCCATTGGAATCGTCTTTATCGTTCTCGGATCGATTGTCGGAGGTATCACCACGCCGACGGAAGCGGCGGGCATGGGCGTTTTGGGTGCCTTCATCTCGGCTCTCGTATACCGGCGACTGACCTGGCAGATTTTATATGAGGCGGGCATAAGGACACTTCGCCTCACCGGCATGATTATGTGGATCCTTTTCGGGGCCTACTGCTTCAGTGCGGCCTATCAGGGAATGGGCGCATCGAACCTGATTCGGGATTTGGTACAGTATATCCCTGGAGGAGCTTGGGGTGTCATCATCTTTATTCAGGTTGTGATTTTCCTGCTGGCCATGGTGCTCGATCCGATGGGTATCATGATGATCTGCGTTCCCGTATTTCTGCCGATCGTGACCGCTTATGGATTCGATCCCATCTGGTTCGGCATCCTTTTCACCATTAACATGGAGATCGGATACATGACCCCTCCGTTCGGATTCAATCTCTTTTATATGAAGGGGCTCGTTCCGCCGGGCATCTCCATGGCCGATATCTATCGATCGGCGATCCCTTACACGATCGTTTCACTTGTCGGGCTGGCCATCGTCATGATTTTCCCGAAAATCGCGACCTGGCTGCCGACCCTTGTTTTCGGCGGATAAATTTTTCCGTCAGCTGCTTTCACGCCACCCCTTGATCCGGACGGGGTTGGCATGAAAGCGGTATGTCTCTTTTGGACCATAATCAAGCTCATTATTTCCCTTCTTATCAAAAATGTGATAAAAGAATTTATATTAGAGAGGCCGGCTATACATTTCGTTAACAGATGATTTTTCAAAGGTTTATCAAGAAATTTATAGTGTTTTGAAAGGAGGATTCGAAATGGGGAACATAGGTGATTTATTCAAGAGCAGCGATTGGAAGAAGGAAAAACATGTACCTGTTATTGAGTGCCCCGATGAAGTCCCTGCCGATGAGATGTTTCAAGTCAAGGTTTCATTGGGTAAAGAAATCGCTCATCCTAATACGACGGAGCATCACATTCGCTGGATACAGTTATTCTTTAAAACGGACGGGGATGAAGCGCCGTTTCAAGTGGGAAGCTTCGAGTTTACGGCTCACGGAGAATCCACGAAGGGTGCCAATCAGGGCCCGGTTTATACCGATCATTCAGTGACGGTCGAGCTGAAAATCAGCACTTCCGGAACTCTCTACGCGATGGCCTATTGTAATATCCATGGTCTCTGGGAAAACTCAAAAGCGGTGAAGATAAAGTAATTATTCACGGTAAAACAATATAATGTCCATAAAATGAAGGGGATATGGCAAATCATCGGCCTTATCCCCTTTCTCATCCTTTCCCTTACCCCCGTTTCAGGGTTTAATCCCATGAGGATTGGTGTATTTTCCGATTTTCAGAAGATCATGGCCGACGGGAGGATGGAAGACGTTCTGTTGGATATGCTGAAAATCAGTAATTGCGTCATTGTCAAACCGGGCGAGAAAATACCTGCTGATGGCGAGGTTGAAGAGGGGGAAACAGATGTCAATGAAGCGATGCTGACCGGTGATAACCGTTTGGTTGCAAAATGGGTATCCGATGAGATTCGGCTCAATGACTATTTCGCCGAAGTACCGCCGCATCAGAAATCAGCAAAAGTCAGAGACTTGCAATCCCAAGGCTATATTGTGGCGATGACGGGCGGCGGCATCAATGACGCGCCGGTCCTTGCCCAGGCCGATGTCCTGTTCATCTAAAATCCCTGCCTGACTTCTATGGTCGATCCGAAACAATTGTCAGAACAGTAATTTATATAACCTGTTGTTTATTTTGATAAGATGCATTGTAGATTTTTGTGCTCTTCATATTTTTTTGAGATCCTGTGTGAGAAATTATTTGCACCAGTTTTTATGTTTGAAAGCAAGGTATGATGGACCCATAAAATTAAAAAATTTCAAAGAGTGATTAAATGTAAAATCGGTGCAAGATTCAGGTACTAGATCATTTTTCCCCTTTGAGATTCATTTCCAAACTTATCTTTGTGGCTTTCTTTATCGCATGTCCCAGATGGAGGATGATCGGCTCATCAGTAACCAGATGAAAAATGGCCCCCCGATGAGGGCCGTAATGACGCCCACGGGCATTTCCGCCGGGGCGATGAGCGTTCGGGCGACGGTGTCGGCGACGGTGAGAAAAATGCCGCCGAAGAGAATCGTCGCCGGGGCCAATTTGCGATGGTCTGCGCCGATGATGAGCCGACAGATGTGGGGTGCCATCATGCCGACAAAGCCGATGGGTCCGCACACGGCAACGATGCTGCCCACCATGAGAGATACGGCAAAAAAGAGAATGGCTTTTGTCTTGTTTACATTGACGCCGCGGCTGGTGGAGATTTCTTCCCCCATCATCAAAAGGTTGAGTTCATGGCTTAAGGCGAACACAATAACTCCTCCTGTCAGGACAAAAGGCGCCATCGTCACCGCGGAGTCGAAACCCACGACCTTGATTGTTCCCATGAGCCAGCGGACAATGCGGAACGAATGGATGAAGTTGCTCATGTATTGTATGAACAGGATCAGACTGGAAAAGAAGAAACTGATGGCGACCCCGGCCAGGAGCATCGTGGATGTGGACAAACCTTGCCTGATCCGGGTCAGGCCATAGACGATTGCGATGGAAAGAACGGCTCCGGCAAAGGCAAAAACGGATATGCCTGACAGGCCCGGAAGACTAAAAGCGAGGCCCAGTCGCACGTAGACAGCCGCACCGAGGGAGGCGCCACTGGCGACCCCAAGAGTGAAGGGAGTGGCCAGGAGATTGCGGAAAATAGCCTGGAAGACCATGCCGCTGACGGCAAGTCCGGCACCGGCGATGAACGATGTGATCACCCGGGGGAGACGAATTTTCCAAAAAATATCGCTATCCCCTCCCTCCGGTCCAAACAGGGCCGACAGGGGGATGGTTTTCATGCCCAATAACGGTGTGACGATGAGAACGCCTATCGTTGCGATTAAAAGGATAATCAGGCAGGTTGATTTGCGTGGAATTCGTGTTTTCATCAGGGTGCATCCGGGATGACAAGTTTCACGCCCGTTTTCGGGTGCGAAGCGAAAAGGAAAGAGATACCGTAAATCTTTTTTAAAATGTCATTTTCCATCAATTCATCCGTCCCCCCCCAGTAGGCGAGTTTGCCTTCGACAAGGGCCGCCGCATGTCGGCTGGTTATCGCTGCGGTGTTGATATCGTGGGTGACCGAAAGGATCGTGACGCCCTGCTCATGGTTGATCCGGGATAGAAGGGCAAGGATATCCGCCTGGTTTCGGGGATCGAGGAAAGCGGAGGGCTCGTCAAGGAGCATCATTTCCGCCCCCTGGGCCAGAGCGGCGGCGATGGAAGCCTTCTGGCGTTCACCGCCGCTGAGCGTGCCGAGAGAGCGGTCGGCGAACGCCGACATACCGGTGATGGCCAGGGCCGACCGGATCGCTTCTTTGTCTGCGGCACTTGAGGATGAGAAGGGATGGAAGTACGGATAACGGCCCATACTGACGTATTCCCGCACGGTAAAAGGGGACGACCCTCCCTCCTCCTGGGGTACGTAACTGATGCGCCGGGCAAGTGCTTTCGAACCGTAGCCTTGAAGGGATTGCCCATCGATTTTAATGTCTCCTTCTGCGGGAGTATAAATCCGAATGAGGCATTTGAGCAGACTGGTTTTGCCGGCTCCGTTCGGGCCGATGAGTGAGACCATGTCTCCCCGGGGGACAGCCAGAGAAATATTCTGCAAAATCGCTTTTCCTCCGAGGGAAAGGGAAAGATGCTGTATGTCGATTAGCGGATTGCCCATGATTGCTTCTACTCCATGCCGGGGTGAATTACCGCTGCCATTTCCTCGAGGATGAGGATGAATCGTGGTCCCGGGATGACAACGTAAGACTGCCCGAAAACGTGGATTTGCCCACTGCGAACGGCTTCGAGCTGAGGGATATCCGTCCATTCTTTTTTAATGGCGGTTCTATCGATATCCTTTTTCGCCATTTCCGATTCCATGATCAAAATGACCTCCGGATTCAGGCGGATCAGGCCTTCCCGGGAAATAATCGGATAAGCGCCCGCGCCTTGATATGCATTCACACCGCCCGCGCAGCGGATCAGATTATCATAGAAGGTATTTCCCCCCGCAATTGTGACGCTTTCGATTCCATCTGATTGCATATATCCCCCAATGCAGACGAGGGTTCGTGGGCGCCCTTTGCCGGCAGTTCGATTCTCGATGCGCGACATCCTTTTCGTTAGATCCCGGACGATTTGAACCGCCGCCGTCTCTTTACCACAGACTCGGCCTAAGGTTTTAATCGATGTCATAATAGCGGGGATGGTCTGATGATCCAGGGTTAAACAGGTCAAGCCGAGCTTTTCGATTTGCCGTTTCTCCTCTTTGTGTTCCGTAAGCAGGACAACGAGATCGGGCCTCAGTGCATAAATCGACTCATAGTTGGGATTGCTGTAGCCCCCAATGATGGTTTTCGATGTTGCTTCGGGAAGATAAATACAATACTGTGTAACGCCGACGACACGGTCTGTCAAATTCAACAGGAAAAGAATTTCGGTAATACTGGGGGCAAGCGAAACAATTCGTTTCGGAATCTGCTCGAGCCTTTTGGATGGGGCATTGCCTGCTGCTGCGGATCCTCGCAGGTCAGGAAACGCCAAGCTCCGCGCCGCCGAATAACCGAAAGTGGAAAAAAGCAGGAAAAGAAATACGATACTTATCTTTTTAGTCAATTCACTTACCTCCGCGGGGCTCGGCACCCACCAGAAGGTGATGTCGTCCAGCAGCCTTCAATTGTCCATCCCTTTCTCCCTTTACTCCAGTTTGAACCGGATGAGGACACTTCGGGTCGAGGCAACCGTTTTGCCTCCCTTTATCGCCGGCACAAAAACCGCCCTCTTGCAGGCCTGAAGGGCCGCTTGGTCCAGACGGGAATGGCCGCTGGAGCGGACGATGGTTATTTTGCCCGGCCGGCCATCCGCTCCGATTTCCACTTGGATGGTGACTTTTCCTTCCTCACCACGCCGCCGGGAGATATTGGGATACGCCGGCTTAAGCGGGACAAGGGTTGTTGCAGGCCGCGAAGTCGTTAGCGATTCCGGAGCATCCGTAAAAGGTGCGTTAATCGATACTTTTATTCCGCCTGGGCCATCTGATTCGCGGGAACCTGCGTTTGCGCCGTTTTCGATAAACTTTTCACTGTTCCCTCCGTTATTGACAGAATAAGACAAGAACGGAGTTGTGGGTTCCGCCACCATCGAGATGGCTTGAGTCGGTATGACCATTTCTTCCTCTCGGGGCAGAGCAGACGTTTCCAAGTTTTCCCTCTTTTTTAGAGCGGCCAGCAGCGGATGGGGTTTAACCGGCGGTGGCCATGCGGCGGAAGGTTTGTCCGCAGTTTTTTGGGCCGGGGAACAGACCGACGGATGGGTATCGCTCGATGTAGCAGTCTGCGCAGAGGCTGCTCTACCGGCATGCGGCGCAATAATACTGACAAAAAGGACCTCCTGCTCCGACCGGTATGCTCCCGGGCCATACTGGTAAAAGGAAATGCCCGACAGCGCGGCCCCATGGAAGGCAACGGAAATAAAAAAAGGTACTATCCAGGTGTATCGTCCCATTTCGTGCCTCGATTTGTAAAATTGCCTTGACCAGCAACCGCTTAGTATTGGGGGCACAGTCTTTCTATCTCCAATGGCTCGGATTCCTGCCGATGAATAGTTTTGAAAGGAAACGCCATCTCAAAACATGCAAGCGTCCCCACTCTTTCTTTGCTTGTCAGATTGTATTAAATTATATCTCAATGATATCAAAATTACGGGAAAGAGGCTCGCCCTCTCCCGCAAAAAATTAAAAGGTCAGCGTAACGCCGCCGTAAAAACCGATTCCCGGCTCACCGTACTCGTACATGGAATTGTAATTCTCGTCGGTCAGGTTATCTATCCGGCCGAATACCCGGAATCGCTGCGTTACATCATAGGATGCCGACAGATTCAATAATGTGTAATCGGGCATCGTGTTTATGTTGCTTTTGTCCCGGTAACGTTTGCCCGTATACCGGGCGTTGACATTGACATTCAGCTTTTCCTGAGGTTTGATATTGACGGAAGCACTTCCCGAATGTTTCGGCCGGTAACGGAGAGCTTTTCCCGTATATATACCACCCGGCGTTTCATCAGTGGCTTTGGTATAGGTATAGGCTGCGTCAAAGGATATCCGGTTTGCCGGCGAGAAAGAAAAGACGGCTTCCCACCCCTCTGTTTTTGCCTCGCCGACGTTATAGGTCACATACGTTATCGGGTGCCAGTCGATTAAGTCCTCGATCTCGTTATGAAAATACGTGAGAGACACATTGCCTTTTTCATCCAAGAAAAATTGCTCGATACCGATATCATAGCTTTTACTTTTCTCCGGTTTGAGCGTTGGATCGCCATAGGATGAATACAACTGATAAAGACAAGGTGCGTGGAACCCGGTTCCGTAGCTTCCCCGGATCTTGGTGCCTGTTTTCTCAATCAAATAGGCTGCTGCCGCCTTAAAGAGATCTTCGCTTCCGAAGGTCTGATGATCGATAGCGCGGTATCCCAGCGTAACAGATATTCCCTTAAAGGCCGTTAATTTATTTTGGAGAAAGAAACTCTTCGTGTTCGTCGATTTATTCGGTATATTCCCATAGGTGGGGTCCTGTAGGTCACCTTCTTCTTCCTCATAATCGAATCCGGCGCTTATCGTATCGACGGTACCGATAAAAAAGTTATGCTGCCATGAGGTCTGACGATTCGTTCCACTAAAAGCGTTGTTAAATTTACCGTTGAGTGTATATTTACGCTCGACATCCGTATTGCCAATCTTGATCATATGCTGCCACCAATCGGTCAGATCATGATCAAAATTGGCTGAAGTACTCGTCAATGTTATTTCCTGCACTTCGTCGGTATCCGTGATTGCATAGGTAACGTAATCATAGCCGTCCATATCCAATTCGGATTCGTTATGACGTACCGTGAAGCCCATCGATGTCGTATCGGAGAGGCGACCGCTCAGACGGGCGGAGATGCTGGTATTGTGATAATAATCCTCTTCGTCGATTCCCGGCAGGTCTTCATCGGCTTTTGATACACCCTGTGTATCGAAGCGTTCAACCGACGCGGCATAGCTCAGCCGGTCATTCGAACCGCTGACGCCGACATTTTCCCGAAAACTCTGAAAAGAACCGGCCTCCGAAGAAAAAGAAAAAGAGGGTTTCCCTTTGCCTTTCTTCGTGATGATATTGATTACACCGCCGATGGCATCTGATCCGTATAGAACGCTTTGGGCACCCCGGACGATTTCAATCCGCTCGATATTATCCGTGGAAAGATCCGAAATGCTCAATTTACCGTCCGTCGACATCGAATCTCCCACACGGACGCCGTCGATCATAATGAACGTATGGGCATTGTTGGTCCCACGCAGATAGATGCTGGACGGAGCACCAAAGGCCCCGTTTCGGGAAACGACCATGCCGGGCGTATCCTCAAGAACATCGATAACCGTTTTTTGTCCTTTTTGTTTCATTTCCGTTTCCGTAACAACCGTAACGGCATCCGGTGAATATTTCAATGGTTCTTCAATTCTACTGGCGGTCACGATGATCTGTGCGATAGGTTCGTCTGGGTCGGCCACAACGGCCTTAACGGCGGCAGGCGCCGTCAAAAGCAGCAACGTGAGTGCCGCAACGGCAACAAAAAAACTTTTTTTCATGCGGATCTCCCTTCTCTTCCCTCGAAGAATCGATAGAATAATAGTCCCGGAACAGGTCTCCTGGCTTACGCTCATCCTCGGGCCGCGCCTTCCCATCCTTCCGGACAGTGGCATTGCTGCGGCCTTCGTCACGATCACAGTCGCGGGGCGGCGGAGGCTTTGAACCTCCTTCCCTTGATCCGGGCCCGGTTTAGTGTTTGGTGGTCGCTTTTTCCCTTAAGGTCTCCTTGACCACCCCCTTTGCAAACAAATAAAAAAACCCCATACTCGATTTCGAGTTATGGGGATGCCGTTTTTCATCCATAGCTGCTTGGCCCACCATCCGCGAGGGGAGCAAAGCTATTGTCTCAGAGCAGGTCTTCCGGCTTCCGGATCTTCCTCCTGCCGCGCCTTCCCATCCTTTAAGATAAGAACAGTGGCATCACGGCGGCAATCGTCCCCGGTTACGGCGGCGGAACCGCGACGGCGTTTCACCGTCTTCCCTTTTCAGCCCATCGGGCCACTCTGATGGTTGCCTATTAAACCTGACGTTTCAAAAAGTCAATATCTTTTTGCGATTGCTGCGACGCGATACGGCATTGAATTGAAAAAATTCAGTGAACATAATGCGTTAATTTATTGCAAAGAAGAGTGACGCGACTTGTCATTCAGGGTATTAATCGATGCCGAAAAGTCTTTTTGTGTTGTCCGATGTGATCCGGCCGGCCTCGTCAATACTTACGCCTTTTAATTCTGCCACCTTTTTCGCCGTATAAACGACAAAGGCCGGTTCGTTTCTTTTGCCGCGATAAGGTTCAGGCGTCAGAAATGGGGCATCCGTTTCAATCATGAGGCTATCCAGGGGGACCTGCCGAACGACATTTTGAATTTTGGGGGCTTTTTTATAAGTTACGGGTCCCGGGATGGAGATATAAAAACCCAGATCAAGAAACTGTTCGGCTTGATCGGCATTGCCGGAAAAACAGTGAATAACGCCCCGGTGCTTTCCCTGCCATTGTTTTAAGATATCATAAGTTTCCGTGTGAGCGTTCCGGCTGTGGATGATGACAGGCAGATCCAGATCCATGGCGAGATCGAGCTGCTCGCTGAATCTGCGGATCTGCGTCTGTCGAGGTGACAGATTGCGATAGAAATCGAGGCCGATTTCACCGTAGGCGACGACTTTATTGTGTTTTGCCAATTCTTTCAGGGCATTGTATGTTTCATCATCGACGCTCTTGACGTCATGAGGATGAACGCCGATGGACGCGTAAACCTCGTTATAACGTTTTGTCAGGGCAACAGCTTTTCGCGAGTCGGCAAGGTCGATACCAATCGTAACGATCAGCTCAACCCCGGCGTCTCTGGCCCTTTGGACCACCTCGTCCCGGTCCCGGTCATAATCCTCCAACTCCAAATGCGCATGAGAATCAATAAACATCGTTTTGTTTTCCTTTATAATCCATTATGTTATTGAAATAAAATCGTTTGCCTACACCACTGAGAAACCATATTAGGGTACCGTGCTGCCTCATGCAAGCCCTATTTTGAAAACGGAAATATGCTTGATAATCTCGCGGATGTTTGTTAGCGTCCAGATACCCCCAAATAAAGTTTCAAAATCGGAAAATAAAAGAGAAAATTTTTATATAAATGAATATAGTAGATAAGATCATTACTCGAAAAGCCAAGCAGGAATTTGTCGAATCCATGAGATTCGACGAGGGACGTAAACCGCATATTCCCTCTGGAGACGCAGAAAAACAGCGACTTTTGTACCTTCATGTCCCTTTTTGCGAAAAATTATGTCCTTATTGCTCTTTCAACCGTGTGGTTTTTGAAGAATCCGTCTGCCGGGAGTATTTTAAAGCCCTTCGTAAGGAAATCCATCTGTATCAAACCATGGGTTATGAATTCAACGGCATCTATGTGGGGGGCGGCACACCGACAGTGTTGATAGACGAGTTGGAGCAAACTCTCTCCCTGGCCTGTCGCGGCTTTAAAATTCGGGAGATATCGGTGGAGACCAATCCCAATCACCTGACGGACCATAATATCAACATCTTGAAGAATGCGGGTGTCAACCGCCTTTCCGTCGGGATCCAGAGTTTTGACGACGGGCTCCTCAAAGATATGGACCGATATGAAAAATACGGAAGCGGAGAAACGATTGCCGGCCGTTTAAAAGAAATCCTCGGAACTTTTGATACCCTGAATGCTGATATGATCTTTAATTTTCCTTCCCAGAGCGATGAGATTCTCGACAGGGACTTGGATATTCTGCTGTCGTCCGGAGTGGATCAGATCACCTATTACCCTCTCATGGTTTCCGATTCAACACGGGAGATCGTCAGTCGAAAACTGGGGCGGGTCGACTACGATAAAGAAAAGCGGTTTTACCGGCGCATTTGCGAACGTCTTACACCGCAATATCGTTTTTCGTCGGCCTGGTGTTTTTCAAAAAAAGACGTTATGATCGATGAATATATTGTCGAATATGACGAGTATGCCGGCCTGGGCAGCGGATCCATCGGCTTTTTGAAAGGGTCCTGCTATGCGAACACCTTTTATATTCCGGAATACATTGCCCAGTTGAATCGAGGCGAAATCCCTCTCCAGGCCTCCCGCACCTTTAATATCCGGGACAGAATGCGTTATGATTTTTTGATGCATCTGTTCGGTATGAAATTAGATGTTGCCGCCCTGCGCCAAAAATACAATGGGTTTTTCTATCGATATCTCTGGCTGGATTGTCTGGCTTTCTATCTGGCGGGCGGATTGCGTTATGAGGCCCCCTATTTTTATTTAACGGAAAGAGGCCGTTATTTCTGGATCATTTTGATGCGGGAATTTTTTACGGCTGTCAATAACTTCCGTGATTACTGCCGGGCGCAAATTGCGTCATAAAAAATGGATTATGCGACGCATCCGATATGGTAACCGGGACATTCATTATGACGTCAAACGCGGGAAGCGCAAAAAGACCGTGGCGATACACGTGGATGCCGATACAGTAACCATAATGGCTCCCAAGCGTCTTGCCGAAGATGAAATCCGGCAGATCATTGAAAAAAAGGCCCGCTGGATCTATGAACGGCAGGAGCGAATCCGTGCGGACAGCCTGAACCATATCGGAAAGAAATATGTCAGTGGCGAACATTTTCCCTATTTAGGAAGACAGTATTGCCTGGAAGTGATCGAAAGGGCAGGTCTGGTGGAACCTGTTTGTAAACGTTTGGGCGGATGTCTGCAAGTCAGTATCAGACCGGATTTAAGAGATGAACCGCGCAGAGAGGCTGTAAAAAGGGCTCTCAACGACTGGTATCGCAAGCGTGCGGAAATTAGAATCAGAGAAAGAATCCCTTTTTTTGCCGGACAATTGGGTGTTTTCCCTCAGTCTATTCGGATTAAGGAGCAAAAAACACAGTGGGGAAGCTGTTCCCGATCCGGATCTGTCCGGTTTAACTGGAAGATCATTATGGCCCCCCAATCCATTGTCGATTACGTGATTGTTCACGAATTATGTCATCTCATTTATAATCATCATCAGACGCAATTTTGGGAAGAGGTTGAATCCGTCATTCCTGACTATGAGGTCAAAAAAGGCTGGTTGAGGGAACACAATTTCATTATCAATGCCTTATCTTAGAAAGGATTCCCGAATAGGAGGTAGTCATGCCTTACATTCTTGCTCTCGATCAGGGTACAACGAGTTCCCGGGCAATCATTTTTGATCAAAGCGGCGGCATTATATCCACGGCGCAACGAGAATTCGTTCAGCACTACCCAAAACCGGGCTGGGTGGAACACGATCCTGTTGAAATTTGGCAAAGCCAGGCCGTGTGCGCCTCAGAGGCTGTGACGAAGGCCGGCCTCACACGCACCGATATTGCGGCTATCGGCATTACCAATCAGCGGGAAACAACTTTGTTATGGGATCGCCATACGGGTAAGCCTGTTTATAATGCCATTGTCTGGCAGGATCGCCGAACGGCCGCCATTTGTGACGAACTCCAGAAAAGAGGGTTTGCGGAGCTTATTCGCGGCAAAACGGGTCTGGTGATTGATGCTTATTTTTCCGGTTCCAAGATCAAATGGATGCTGGAACATGGTGAAGGGCTCCGGCAAAAAGCGGAGGCCGGTGATCTGGCTTTCGGAACCATCGATTCATGGTTGATCTGGAACCTCACGGGCGGGAAGAGACATATCACGGATGTTTCCAACGCCTCCAGAACAATGATGTTCAACATCCATACGGGCCAATGGGATGATGAACTGTTAAGTATCCTCGATATTCCCCGCTCTGTGTTGCCCGAGGTCCGTTCTTCCAGTGAAATCTATGGTGAAACATTGGGGGCGCTTCTATTCGGTGGTATTCCCATCGGCGGCATCGCCGGTGATCAGCAGGCCGCCCTGTTCGGCCAGTTGTGCACACAGCCGGGTCTGGTGAAAAATACCTACGGCACGGGCTGTTTTATGGTCATGAATACGGGTGACAAGCCGATTGCATCCCAAAATAATCTTCTGACGACCGTGGCTTGGAAGATCGGCAATAAAATGGTGTATGCCCTGGAAGGAAGCATTTTTATCGCCGGGGCTGTTGTCCAGTGGCTTCGCGACAGCCTGGGAATCATCAAGTCGTCTGACGAAGTGGAGGTGCTGGCTGGTCAAGTTACCGACAGTGCGGGGGTTTATTTTGTGCCGGCTTTCGTCGGTCTGGGTGCCCCGCATTGGGACCCCTATGCCCGCGGGACCCTGGTCGGCCTGACGCGCGGCTCCGGGGCGGCACATATTGCCAGAGCCGCCCTGGAAAGCATTGCTTTTCAATCCCGGGATGTGCTGCTCGCCATGACAACCGATTCCGGAATTGCCATTGATGAGTTGCGCGTTGACGGCGGCGCCACGGCAAATAATCTGTTGATGCAGTTTCAGGCCGACATCATTGGTGTTCCCGTCATCCGTCCGCCCATTGCCGAAACGACGGCCCTGGGCGCTGCCTATCTGGCCGGTTTGGCGATCGGCTATTGGGATAACCTGGATGACATCGCCGGACGCCTTCAAGAAGGAAAACGGTTTGAGCCTGCCATGGAGTCTTCCCGAGTTGCCGAACTGACGAACGGTTGGCGCCGTGCCCTGGAACGTTCAAGAGATTGGATAGAAAAATAATGGTTTCAAAACGTTGATCGTTCAATAACTTTGTCTCTAAGGAGAGTAGACGATGGAATTTTATATGGATCGGCAAATGATGATTGATGCCCTTTCCGATGATAAACAACTGTGGGATGTTGTGGTCATCGGCGGCGGCGCCACCGGGCTGGGGGTTGCCATTGATGCCGTGACGAGGGGATATAAAACCGTACTTTTGGAGCAGGATGACTTTTCCAAAGGGACATCGAGCCGCAGCACCAAACTGGTTCACGGTGGCGTTCGTTACCTCAAACAAGGCAACCTTTCTCTGGTCCTGGAAGCACTCCATGAAAGGGGTATCATGATTCAGAACGCCCCCCATCTCATTTCGAACCAGGCCTTCATTGTCCCGAATTATGACTGGTGGGAAGGGCCGTTTTACGGTATCGGCATGAAGGTCTATGACATGCTCGCGGGCCGTCTGGGTCTGAGGCCGTCGCGGAATCTGTCGGTCAGGGAGGTCCTCAAACGCATCCCGACCCTGGAGCCCAAAGGCCTGCGGGGTGGCGTGATTTACTATGATGGTCAGTTCGATGATTCCAGGCTGGCCGTTAATATGGCCCAGACAGTTGCCGACTATGGGGGCATTCCCCTCAATTACACGGAAGTGATCGGCCTGCTGAAAAAAGAAGGTGCCGTGGCCGGTGTATCGGCGAAAGACGTGGAAACCGGGGAAATCCATCATATTGCCGCACGAGTGGTCGTTAATGCGACGGGTGCATTCGTGGACGGCATCTTAAGGATGGATGATCCGCAGGCGGCGAAAATCGTCACACCGAGCCAGGGCGTCCATTTGATTGTGGATAAAAAGTTTCTGCCGGGACGGGCGGCCATTATGGTTCCCCATACCGATGACGGTCGCGTTTTGTTTGCCGTACCCTGGCATAACAAAGTGATTCTCGGTACGACGGATACCCAGATTGACGAGGTGTCCCTTGAACCGCGTGCCATGGAAGAAGAGATTGATTTTATTCTGACTCATGCCTGCCGTTATCTGTCGCAGGATCCGGAAAGGAAAGATGTTTTGAGTGTCTTTGCCGGTATCCGGCCCCTGATTAAAATGGGGGACGATAAGAGTACGGCGGAATTATCCCGTGACCACAATCTTTTCATCTCCCCATCGGGTCTGGTAACCATCACCGGAGGCAAGTGGACGACGTATCGGAAAATGGCGCAGGATACCATTGACCAGGCGGCGGTGGTCGCAGGTCTGGAAAGACGCCCCTGTGTTACGGAAAATATGCGGATCCACGGATGGCTTAAAAATATCAATCCCCAAGAACCCCTCGGTTATTATGGTTCCGATGTTCTACGCATCCGGCGAATGATTGACGAAGCGCCGGCCCTGGGTGAACGGCTTTATAAAGACCTGCCCTATCTCAAGGCCGAAGTGGTCTGGGCTGTGCGCAACGAAATGGCCCGAACAATCGAAGACGTTCTATCCCGCCGGACACGGGCGCTTTTGCTTAATGCCAGGGCATCCATGGAAATGGCGCCGGTGGTGGCCGAACTGATGGCCGCCGAATTGAAAAAGAATAAAACCTGGCAGAAGAAACAAGTTGCTGCATACCGAAAGCTGGCCGCCGGTTATCTGCCGGCTCTGAAAAAAGAGATAACGGATTAATGCGGAAATTTGTAGGGTAATCCGTGAGAATAATATGACTTGACAATGAAATGCGTGCCTTATAGGCTGTGTACATCGGTAAAGGGCCACCATACTCATGCTCTATGGAGTGTGGTGGCCCTTTATTAATTTAAGTAAGTTTATTTTTATAGGAGATACATGTCATGACGAAACCGATAGCGCCCGGAGATACCATCAGTATCCATTACACGGGAAAACTGGAGTATGGTGATGTGTTCGATTTTTCAAAAAAAGATGCACCCCTGAAATTTACGGTGGGGACGGGACAGGTCATTGCTGGACTCGACAATGCTGTTGTCGGTATGGTGCCGGAGGAAAAGAAAACCGTAACGATCTTGCCACAGGATGGTTACGGCTATCGCGAGGAAAATCAAGTAGCTGATTTTCCTAAAGCAAATATTCCCCCGGATATGGAGGTCGAGATCGGCATGCGCGTTAACATGCTGGACCAATGGGGAAACGCGATTCCTGGAGTTATTACTGATATTCTCGATGATGCCGTTAAAGTCGATTTGAATCACCCTTTGGCGGGACAAACCCTCATTTTCGATATTGAAATTGTTGAAACGGGCCTCGAACCGAATTGTGACTGCTGCTCAGGGAACTGTGGCGGCTGTGGAGAATGACCGGACGGCCATTATGACCATTATCATACCGTTAATGAAGACTTTAAGAGATAGCATTGAAATCGAAAGATCCTCATAGCAAAGTTCCGTTTAGTCTATCATGAAAACCCGCAGTATTAACGGGGACCGAAGATAGCTTTTCGATCGAAGATAAGGGTTGTCTTTTATACCGGTTTTGGTTTATGGTTTGCCCCCTAACATGCCTCCTGAATGGCGGTAAGTGCATAATTATATGAATTATTTCATTATATTCTTGACACCATGACATGATTAGTATATAAATTATTTGAATACAACGTAAGTTAATCAAACGAAAATCGGTCTGAACAAAACACAGGGTTGGTTGTGCGATTGGTAGTGTTTCGACCGCGCGTAAAATAGCATCGGCCGATTTTTATAATTCAACCTCTATCATAGCGCAAAGAATTGTTGCACAGTTCCTGCCTGTCATGATCAGCCCCAGATAAATCAATTGAAGAATCCGTTTCGTCATTAATATACTGAAACGGCCAACGCGGTCGGTCCAGATGCTTGACCGATTTGCAGAGGATGCCGTGCATGAAAAAAATTGAACTTCATACGAAGGACTTTTCATTTCGAACGCCGAAACTGGAAGATGGGAAAGCGATTTATGAACTGGTCAAGCAATCTCCCCCCCTTGATTTAAATTCGCTCTATTGTTATCTGCTTTTGTGTGATCATTTCGATGAGACATGCATTATAGCGGAATACAAATCGAAACTGGCAGGCTTTATTTCCGCTTACCGTCACCCCCAAAAACCGGATACGCTTTTTGTCTGGCAGGTGGTTGTCGCTGAGAATATGCGAGGCAGGGGGCTGGCGGGCGACATGCTGAATCGGATTCTGTCGGAAAAGGCGTCTTGGGCGTCATTTGTGGAAACAACGGTGACACCGTCAAATCGTTCGTCCCTTCGGTTTTTTCAAGCCTTTGCGGATGAAAGAAGGACTTTGTGTCAGAGACATTCCTATATGACGAAGGATCTCTTCGGTAACGGTTCCCATGAAGAGGAAATCCTTCTTCGGATCGGTCCGTTCCATCAGGAACGATCATAAAAAAAAGTAACCAGATAAGGAGAACAAATGAGAATTTTTGAACAGATCGAATCACAGGTGCGAAGTTATGTTCGTCATTTTCCTACGATCTTTGCCACGGCAAAGGGGTCTAAACTTTTTGACGAACAGGGAAAAGAATATATAGATTTTTTTGCCGGTGCCGGTACGATCAATTACGGTCATAATAATCCAGCCGTCAATGAGGCGCTTGTCGATTATATCAAAAAAGACGGTATCCTCCATGGTCTCGACAAAGCCACGACGGCAAAGAAGAAATTTCTCGAAAAGCTTTATTACACCATTTTACAGCCCCGCCACTTGGAGTACAAAGTTCAGTTTTGCGGGCCTACGGGCACCAATGCTGTTGAGACAGCGCTCAAAATTGTGCGTATGGTGAAAGGGCGTTCCAATCTTATTTCTTTTACCAACGGATTTCATGGCCTGACCATGGGAGCCATGGCCGTTACGGGAAATGCCTTCTACCGGGATGAGGCCTTCATCAATCGGGCGAATGTTACTTTCATGCCTTACGACGGATATTTCGGCCCCGGTATTGATACCGCCTTTTACCTGAGGAAGTTTCTTGAGGACTCAAGCAGCGGTGTGGATCTTCCGGCGGCTATTATTCTGGAAACGATTCAGGCTGAGGGGGGCGTTAATGTCGCGAGCTTCCAGTGGTTAAAAGATGTTGAACAGGTCTGTCGAGATTATGACGTTTTACTGATTATTGATGATATCCAGGTTGGTAACGGCAGAACGGGAACCTTCTTCAGTTTTGAAGAGGCGGGCATCAATCCCGATGTCGTGGTTTTGTCCAAATCGATCGGTGGAGGGCTCCCACTGGCGCTGGTATTGATGAAACCGGAGCTTGATCAGTGGAAACCGGGGGAGCATACGGGAACCTTCAGGGGAAACAATCTGGCTTTTGTCGCGTCGACAGAGCTCCTTAGTTTTTGGGACAATGAAGATTTTTCCGAGGGTATTCGCTACCGTGAATCGATTCTAAAGGAAGAGTTGACGAAGCTGGTCGACAAATACAGCGACCTCAATGTGAAGATGCGGGGAAGGGGCTTGATCTATGGACTCAATTTCCCCCAGCAGGGATTCAGCCGGGCTGTGTCATCGGAGGCGTTCGACCGGGGTCTGGTGATCGAATTGGCGGGTGCAAAGAACGATGTCATCAAGTTTTTACCGCCGTTGGTGATCGAAGAGGAACTCCTGCGTCAGGGCGTGGCCATTATCGATGAGTCCATCGCTGCCTGCCTGGAAAGGAAGGAAGATACGATAAAAGGAACTCTTCGCAATGATAATTAAAAAGATTGACGACATACGCGGCACGGAGCGGGAAGTTTACGCCGAGAACGGAAACTGGGTCAGCAGGCGGTTACTGTTGAAAAGTGACGGCATGGGCTTTTCCTTTCACGAGACGATCATTTTCGCCAACTCGGAAACTCACATTTGGTATAAAAACCATCTGGAAGCAGTCTATTGTGTAGACGGTGAAGGGGAGGTGGAGCTGCTGGATGACGGGACCATCATTCCCATTGCGCCGGGGACTCTTTATGCCCTGGACAGGCATGACCGGCATCTGTTGCGGGCCCATGACCGGGACCTGAAGCTTCTTTGTGTCTTTAATCCGGCGCTGGTGGGACGAGAAGTACACCAGGCCGATGGTTCTTACGCTTTGCTTGATGAAGAAGACACCGTTTGATTCGATAGTGTTATCCGGCCAGTGCCATATTAGGCAGAAATAACGCGATCTGCGGGAAAACGATCAGAATGATCGTTGCGAGTATAAGTATACAGATAAACGGCAGTGCGTGGCCGATAACCTCGATATAAGGTCGGCGGAATATAAGCTGGGCGGTAAAGATATCGCAGCCAAACGGTGGCGTGGCCGAACCGATGGCCGCCTGAAGTGTTACCAGCGTCCCCAGCAGGATGGGATTGACACCCGTGCTAACGACATAAGGCTGAAAAATGGGGCTCAGGATGAAGATGGCAACGATGGGGTCGACAAACATGCAGGCAATAAAATAGACGGCCACGACAACGATCATCACCCGCAGCATGGATGGGGCCGTCCCGAAGAGAGCCGGCAGCAATTGCTGAGGGACCTGCATAAAGCCGATCATCCAGGAAAAAGCCTGGCCGGCTCCCACCAAGATGAATACAACACCGGTAATCACACCCGTTTGCAGGAATGCGTCCACGATTCGCTCGAGAGTGAGGCTTTTATAAACAACAGTTTCCAATATGAGTGCGTAAAGCACGGAGGCCGCCGCAGCCTCGGTGGGGCTTAAGTATCCACTGTAAATGCCTCCCACAATAATTACCGGAAATCCCATCACCGGCAATCCGTCTTTGACTACAGCCAATCGTTCAGTCCAGCCGACCCGAGGCAGCAATCCGACTCTTTTTATCTTGGAATAAATGAAGCAGTAAATCGAAAACATAAAAAGGATCAGCAGGCCGGGGAAAATGCCTGCCAGAAACAGCATACCGATGGAGGTACTGGTGGCGACACCGTAAACGATAAATCCGATACTGGGGGGGATCAGAAAGGCGATGTCGCTGGAGTTGATAATGAGTCCTAGGGTGAAGGAACTGGGATATCCGGCTTTCAGAAGCATGGGACGCATGGTCCCGCCAACGGCTGCCACGGTAGCCTGGGTTGAGCCGGAAACGGCGCCGAACAATGTGCAACTGGCGTTAGTGGTGATGGGCAATCCCCCGGGCAGATGACCGACAAAGGCTTTTATCATTTGGATGAGGCGTTCCGCTGATTTGCCGGATGTAATAATGCTGGCCGACAGAATAAACATGGGTACACAGACCAGAGCCGGCGGGGTGACACCGGTAATCACCTGCTGCACCATGGTGGTAACCAGTTTAGGTGCCAGATCGGGCATATAAATATAGACATACAACATCAACGATCCCAGCAGGATCACCATAAAGGGGAAACCGATCAACAGCATCGAAACGAGACTGAATCCAAACAGCGTCATGACATTTCACCCCTTGTCTTTTCGATGACGGATTCATTTTTCTGATCGTGAGATTGCCAGGGACCTGCTATTTCCTCAGCTTCATATTCGCTTTGCTGGTCGGGAGACTGCCAGGGACCTTCCTCGCTTAGATTCTTGATGATTGTACGAATATACTGAAGACTGGCCATAGCGAATCCAACAGGGATGATGACATAAAAAGTCCATTTCGGCACCCGGAGCGCCGGTGTGACATGACCCATCTGCATCGCATTCATCAGATACTGGTAGGAAAACCAGGCCATGATTCCCATGACCATCGCGCTGATGAAAGAAATCATAATTCAACTTTCGCACACAATTAAAAGATTCTATCACTTTGTATTCTAACAACAAACGGCGATATTTTGCCAAGCAATTAGCCACC
>JAFGLN010000105.1 GCA_016928025.1 Deltaproteobacteria bacterium | reverse complement strand
TACTTGAACAAAGGATTGAAAGCGACCTGGGTATCGACGGGCCGTGCTATTTGCCTCGGCAGGTCGCATCAATCCTTAGTGGTTAGGGATTTAAGAATCTTCTCTAATGACTCCAATAGAATCAACCTATGAAATTGAAGCTGTTGTATCAGACCTCCAGAAATATCTTCACTCCAAGGATAGGATAGTAAGTTGATAATAACGTGCTTTCTATTGGAGGCAGTATAAGAAACGCGGTCTTGTGTTCAAAGGCAATCTTGACCACAAAGAGATGGGGTGCGATTTTGTTTCTTACGGATTGAAATCTAGCATGATTGTTGATATAGACGATTTGTTTGTTACAGGAAGTTAAAAATATCTTATATATCCGAAATATCAGCCGTCATGATGCAGCATGTTTCAACCCGAAATTAATGCGCCGGAACGTGCCAATGCGTTGATCTCTTTTGTCACCCCTGAATAATCTGATCCAGCCTCTGGCTTTCGATGTTCGTGTTGATCTGTATCCACAGAGGCAGGTGATCCGACATTTGGTATGTGAAGTCGTTTTTTGACATGCCCGGGAACAATGGGGCAACGTCGCCGGTATAAAAATCGACCACGCCGCCGTTGTTCGTAAAATTCTCAGGGTAGATCGGGCAATGAAGGATCTGGTCGTATCGCTTGTCCTTTTCGAGATTTGATCCGAGATCGATCTTTAGGAGCGCGTTGGGTATCACGAGGTCTTTTTTCAGCACTGCATCGAACAGGGGGCTTTTCCGGCTGGGGATATTGAAATCGCCCATGACGATGATGTCCTTGTCCTCCGCGTACTTTTCGTTTCGCTTTTTATCCACCCACTCCGCCACGAGGGCAATCTCTTTCTCCCTGTCTTTCTCGCTGTCCCCCCAGCGGATATGGACGGTCAGCAGAACGAAGTCGAAGTTGCCTGACCGAAAGGAGGCATAATAGGGGCTCCGCCACCATGAGATGTCGCTTAAATATTCAGATCCCCTCTTCGTGCGGGGAGGGCTTGCTTCGGCCGCCAGGCCGTTGAAGACGACGGCGCGCTTGTCGTAGATGTAGGCGATGCGCTCCCAGTTGCCGCCGGCGTCGCGGATCATGTCGGAATAGACCGTTCGCCAGTATGGGCCGAGGATATTCAGGACGCGCATCAGGTCATTGAGATTATCCCGAAGCTCCACGATGCCGACGATGTCGAACTGGCCGAGGATCTCCGCGATGTAGTGAATGGCGGCATCGCTCCTTTTCTTCTTGCCGAATTCACGGATGTTCCAGGTGGCCACGTTGATCGATTCATCCAGCATCGAGGAGGGTATCTTAGCCGCCGCGATCCGTTTCCGAAGTTCGATCAGCCCCGCAGCTATTTCCTTGGAAATCTTACCGTGATACATGTGACATCTCCTTTTATTGGCAAAAAAACGGCGGATTCGCCTCTTGTCAGACGTGAAGATTTGTCATATTCCTACTGCAAATGATAATAGTCAAATGTTTTCATGGATAAAGTAGAGTTCACCGCCAAATCATAATCCGCTGAATGATCTCAATATATCTTTCAGAAGAATTCATTATGTATAGTAGAGAAAAGGGGATCAAGGGCCGCGCCAGCCACCTGACGGTTGTCTATCACGTCTATTTAAACAAGCTCACGGGATATTGACGTTGAAGAAAAGGACGATAGACGCCCTGCCGTAGAAATGCACCTGGATGATTTTCCAGGAATGATTCAAAACAAAGTAAACTAATTTTTTCAAGGCTGCTGCAACAGCCTCGACGCCTTTTCCATGTTTGCCGGCTCTTTGAGCTTGGCCAGCATCTGGGGAGACTCCTGAAAGTTTTCCAGGGCGCTGAAGAAGCGATCCAGGACGTCGCCGCTGAATGTCGGAATAAGAAAAAGGTGGGTGTGGGGGATGCGTCGCCCTCGCGCATAGAGGAACACGAAATCGGGATTGAATTTTTTCATCATCCGGTTGGCCATCTTCTGGGCCATTTTAAAAAGGCTGGTATTTTCCTCCTCCGTCAGCCCATGCCACCAGGGGACATGGCGTTTCGAGATGACGAGGCAATGCCCCTCCGTGTAGGGGTGAATATCCAGAATACACATAGAAAGATCATCTTCGTCGATGATGTAGGCCGGCGCCTTCTTCGCAACAATGTCGCAAAAAACACATTTCTGTTCAGATTCCTGATTCATTAGCTTTTCTCCTTTGGTTTGTATCCGTCTTTTATAAAGATTATCAAGTTCTGTCGAGCTGTTTCACCATGCAGACAAGATCTTAAGCGCCGAGATGGCATAAAAAGTATCCTCCAGTGTGGCGATGCCGCCATGGGTAACTCTGGAAAAGCCGCCGGTCCTGGTTTGACAGTTCTTGATGAAAGCGATGCATTGATCCAGGTATCGCGGCGGGCGTCCCATGACGGAGGAAGCCTGCACCCCGGCATGAACGTATTCCAGATAATATAGCGATACGCGGGGCATGTCGGTGAATCCGACCATTGGCGTTTCGCATTCTCGCACGAATTCTTCTGTTTGCAGGGATTGCACCGGGAAATGAAGTTGCGCCAGCATGACCAATGCCTTTGCCGTTTCACTGAGCGTCGATTGGTGAGGACCGAATCCCTTATCGTCATTGTAAAAATTGAGGATGACCGCCGTGAAGTGATCTTCAATGACTTCATCGGCGTTCTCTTTGAAGGTGTTATACAGATCGACCAGAAACACCATTCTCCGAAAAACGGAAGTGATTTCTGCCGGCAGTATATCCGCATCTACATGATCGCTCCGGATATGCTGCATGATATAAGGCCAGGGATCATACCGGGGCTTTCCATGGAGGTGCTGGAGGCTCTTTAATGAATAGAAGGCCGAAAAAACGCTGTCATAGGAACCGTCGTCATGCTGCATGTTTTGCAGATAGGAGACCGTTTTCTCGTCCGTAAAGGGCGCCTCCAAGAGATTTAATACGGAAAGGGCGCTGTAGGTGTCCAGGCCGTTGGGCTCCTCCAGTCGATAAAAGCAGAATCCTCCCATGCGGCACTGCCGTTCCATGACGTAATCCGCAACTTTTTTCCGCAGATTATTTTCAGTCACAATTATCGAATTGATAACATCCACCCATATTGATGATATACCGATTATATTCCGTTGCCGAATTCGATGCTATGAAGCGCCTTTGAATGGATTCTCAAAGATCGCCGCTTTGCCCAGTTCGGCTTCGATTTCGAGGAGCCGGTTGTATTTGGCGACGCGCTCGCCGCGACAGACGGAGCCCGTCTTGATCTGACCGCCGCCCATGGCCACGGCGAAATCGGCGATGAACGAATCATCCGTCTCGCCGGACCGGTGAGACACCACAAAACCCCAGCCCGCCTTGCGGCAGAGATTAATGGCCTCCATCGTTTCCGTGACCGTGCCGATCTGGTTGAGTTTAATGAGCACGGCATTGGCCGCTTTTTCCTTGATCCCCCGTGCAATATACCGGGTGTTTGTGACGAAGATGTCGTCACCGACGATCTGGATTTTATTGCCCTGTTCGGCTGTCTGGCTGCAAAATCCCTCCCAGTCGTTTTCCGCAAGGCCGTCCTCAATCGACACGATGGGATATTTCCCGATCCAGTCTCGGTATAAAGCGATCATGTCGGCAGCGCTTTTTTTGCCCTGGCCGGACTTCTTAAATTCGTAACCGCCGTCCCCGTAAAATGAACTGGCGGCGGGATCGAGGGCAATGGCGACGTCCTTGCCCGGCTTGAGTCCTGCGGTTTCTATCGCTTGAATGATCAACTCGCAGGCCTCGTCGTTGCTTTTCAGGTTGGGCGCGAAGCCGCCTTCATCGCCGACGCTGGTCGTATATTTTTTTTCGCTCAGGATGTCTTTCAGGGCATGAAAGGTATGGGTTGCATAGAGCATGGCCTCCGTGAAGTTCGGCGCGCCGACGGGCATGATCATGGGCATGGGAATGCGCACGGCGGCGAATCCGCCCATATAGGCGTACAGAGGCAGGCCGGCATCGACGGCCGCCGCTCTCGCCACAGCCATCGATACACTGACGATGGCATTGGCTCCGAGTCTTTGTTTGTTTGGTGTCCCGTCGAGATGGATCATGAGCCGATCGATTTCCGCCTGCCGCGCCGGGTCCATATCGATGAGGATCGGGGCGATCTTTTCATTGACATGGGCGACGGCCTTAAGGACCCTTTTTGCGCCGTAACGGGAAGCGCCGCCGTCCCGCAATTCGACGGCTTCATGCTCGCCCGTGGACGCCCCCGATGGACAGGATGCCGAGGCAATAATCCCGTTGCTCAAAGTCACAAAGGCCTTCACGGTCGGATTTCCGCGGGAGTCGAGGATTTCCATGGCCCTGACATCTTTAATCTTACTTCTCATACTGCATACCTCCTTTATGGGTTTGCTATTCCTATGACTATTGATTTGATTGTTCTTTCAAAAGGGATATCAATCGGCGAATGTCGTCGGTCTGTCCCTGGGTCTTCGACAGGAGTCCGTCGATGGTGGCCAGTTCTTCCTGGATGTATTGCGCCGCCTGTTTTTTCATCAGATCGATGGCGTCGTTGATGCGTTTCTCCCATTGCGCCGCCAGACGGGAGATATTCTTCTCCACTTCCCGGGGCAGGCCTTGCAGGAAATGGCGTTCAAAAATCTTACAAAAGAGGAACATGGGGATCAAGAACCAGATGAGGTCGAGATGGACGTCAAAGGATTTGCTGAAGGTGATATCGGGCCGCTCCGGTTCAACGACATCAATCTTCCACTCCACATCGGCCATCTTCACACTTAACACCTTTTGGATATTTTCATCAAGGAACTTCCGGAAGGCCTCCAGAGACCGGGAAATGCCGGCATGGGCCTTTTTCAGGGTGCCGTAGAAATGCCCGTGCTCCGCTTTGGAAAGCCATCGCATTTCCTCCGTCATGGTCTCCGATGTCCATGTCTCGTATTGCCTCGAAAGCTTCCAGAGGTTGCCTTTCCAGCCCGGCATGTCTTTTTCGAGTTTCTTTATTACTTTTTTTGTGATGGACCCGCGAAACTGATCGAGATAGGTCTGGATGATGTCGCGCGTCTGCCGCTGGTTTTCGCGGGCAATCATCCCCAGTTCTTCAAGAACAAGAGATTCGTTGACTTTTTCGTCGAGGATCTGGGCACGCAGGCTTTCGCGGTCCTGATCAGCCTGAAGAGCGGCGTTCAAGGCCACTTCCAGATATCCCAGACAACCATGAACCAGGGATTCCGTCTTGTAGCGGAGAATCCTCATGAACTCGGCGTCCCGGTTGACCGCCAGTTTGCGGATGATTTCATTTTCCACAATCTGTTTAAATGCCGCCGTTCCGGCCTTCGTCGAATATAAATAGACCGGCAGATCGCGATGCAGTTCCCGTTGAAGTGTGGCGCTGAAGAACCGTATAACCTCCTGTCGCTGTTCTTCCGAGAGCAGATCGGCCTTGGTCAACAGGATGATGATATTCGGCGTATGGGTGGCCAGTTCGCGGATGAGTTCGAGGTCGGGAGCCGACAGGGGCCGGTCGGCGCTGATGGCCAGGAGTGCGGCGCCGACCTCGGGAAGCCAGTTTTCCGATGTCGATTTATGGTATTGATAAACGCTGCCGAGGCCCGGCGTATCGACGAGCCTGAGGCCCGCGTAGGCCTCCAGGGTGGGCAGTTCGATATCCACGACCTCGACGTTTTTTTGATTGCCGGGATTTTGGGCCTCCGAGGTATGGCCGGCGATGCCGGACAGCGGCGCTTCCGTGATCGAGCCGTTGAAATGCCGAATTATTGCCCGTTCCGTCGCACCGTATTGCAGGCGCGTAATGGCTGTCGTGACAGGGATAGCCCCGACGGGTAGGACGGCCTGCCCAATGAGACTGTTGAGAAAAGAGCTTTTGCCGGCCTTGAACTGGCCTAAAACGGCGATGTCGATAGGCGGGTTCTCCGCAACCAGGGCTTCCGTCGCCTCCAGACGGCGATTGAGCGAAATGAGGTTGAAACGATCGCAGACAGCCCGGATCTGTTGCAGCAGGGCTTTAATTTGCGGAAGCGATATGCTTTTTGCCTTTTGTTCCATAAAAAAACTCCTCCAGGTTGAGCCTGCAGGAGCTATTTTTATCTTATCTCGAACTCCTGCTCGGGGCATATTCAACGCAGGAGTTATCATCCCTCTGGGCGGTTAATTGGCGAACTCCATCGCCATCTTTTCAATAACCATGATTTAGCATTTCTGTCAATGATTATTGATTTAAAACAACTTAACTCGTATATGCCTAATCCATACCTGAAGGTAACTCATGAGAGGACAAAGTGGAAGGCAAGGGCCGCGCCAAGGCATTCCTCTGCTCCGTGCCCTGTCATGCCGCCTGCATGATCATAGTGCCGCACTCAGGCAAGGGCGCCGCCGGCCATTTCCTCTGCCCCATGGCCCGGCACCGCCCTTGCTATTCTTCGCGCGGCTCTCAACCGACAATCCCTGCCTTACTGGAAACATCTTATCAGGCCTTCCGCTTTTCATTTGAAACGGGATTGAAAATCCCGCTTATTTGTTTTTGAAAGGCAGCCCGCCCACCGCGCCCTTATAAGGCACCTCCTCTCGCTTACTCTTTCCATTGTAGCGCAGGCTTTGGCTCCGGCCGTCAAGGGTAATACGAGCTCCGGCATGGGGCTTCGGCGGGCTCAGCCCCACCGGAAAAGCGTATTTTTTCTGTCATGGGCTTTGAAAAATCCCCCCGGCCCCCTTTAGAAAAGGGGGAGAAATCAGGCAGTGCCCATTTGAAAGGGTGGAATAGTTCAGGCGGCGATCCCTTTTGGAGAATTACGGCGGTCAAAGGCTATGCCGGAAAAAAATTTTCCTTTTCCTTGCCTGCGCCCTTGACTGCCTCCGCGCTCACTCGCTGCTCCGACAACGGCTCGCTCACGCCGCTCTGGGGCTCTCCTCCCTGTGCTGATGATTCCCCGCTCCGATCGCTAAAGCCTGTCTCCGCCACGCTCATTCGCCCTGCGCTTACCTTTCAAAAGAAAATAAGGAGGTGTTTTATGTCTATCTGGTCCGTCATCGGCTCCCGCCATCTTCCGGCTTCCTGGGCGTCGCAGGTGGATTCCGTCGTGGCGCTTCTTCTTGCCCGCGGCCATCGGATCTGCTCCGGCGGCGCCGTCGGAACTGATCTTTATTGCCTTCGTTCCCTGGTGCGCCGTGGTTCCGTCGCCTGTCAGGGCTCTTCGGTGTTCGTGCCGGGGGGTTTGTCTCTCGTCCCTTCGGCGTGTGCTTCCTGGCTGGATCGTTTTGTGAGTCTGGGCGGCGAGGTCGTCGAGGGCTCCGCCTCGTCCTCCCGCCCGGATTATGTCGCTGCGCTCCTCATCCGGAATTGCTCCATCGTCCGGGCTTCCGCCGGGGTGGTCGCTTTCGTCTCCGGCTCGTCCGCCGGTTCCTGGTTCACAGTTCATCAGGCCGTCCGCCGCGGGTTGCCCGTCGTGGCGTTTCCCGTCGATGGTCCGGCATTGCTCCGCCGCTTCGCCGGCGGTCGCTGGGTCCCCTGCCGTTCCCTGGCCGGGGCTTATCAATTCCATTATTTCAAAGATTAAGGAGGTGCATC
>JAFGLN010000104.1 GCA_016928025.1 Deltaproteobacteria bacterium | reverse complement strand
TCATCCCCGGTGCGAAGCGGCCTTTGAGGGCTGCTCCGCCAAGATGCCCCAAATGAAGGAGCAGGAACCCGGTCATTTTGTCAGCTGCTGGCTCTTTGACCGATAATATGAAAGTCCGGGCATAACGTTGCCCCTTTTCAAGGGTATGCTAAAAGCTGATGCCCTTCACGCCCCGGGGCTTAATCCAGGTCTTTCAAAATGGGAATGAAACCGTCACCCGCCCCGCACAGGTTTCCGGCAAAAAGACTTTCGTACCCGGAAGATCGATCTCATGGGAATTCCAAAATCGCCCGGCCCTTAATCCCTCCGGCTTCCAGAAGCATTACCGCCTCGTTGATCTGATCAAGAGTAAAGCGCTGTGTAACCAGCGCATTCAGATTAAGCTGCCCGGTTTTATACCACTCAAGGAAAATTGGGAAGTCCCGATCCGGATGGCAGGACCCCCCATTGCTCGCGATATACCTTTTCTCATTGATCAGGAGATCCAGGGTATTTAATTCGATGCCGCTCATCGGCACACCGACGAGCACCGCCGTACCGCCGCTGAAGGCCCCCAGTGAACCGGAGCGGGCCGCCTTCAGAATCTGCTCCATGGTCGTTTTTCGGCCGATGCAGTCGAATGCGAAATCGACCCCAGCCACGGGCCGCTTGAAGAAATCGAGGTGCTCGGGATGACGCGTCGCTTTAAGGATCACTTTGACGGGGTCCTCATTCGTGGCGTTGATCGTTATCGTTGCGCCGAACCGGCGGGCGAATTCCAATTTATCGTCGTCTAGGTCAACGGCGATGATGGGATCGGCACCCACGACCTTGGCCGCGGCCAGTGCCGATAGCCCCACGCCGCCGACGCCGAAAACGGCCACGCTTTGTCCTTTTTTGACACCGGCGGAATAGATGACGGCGCCGGTTGCCGCCATGGTCGCATCGCGATAAGCCATGGACGACTCATAAAGATGCCCGGCCCGCCAGTCGCAATAGGTCTCAACCATCTGCCGATCACCGCCGTAGTCCCCGGTACAGAGGCTCACGGCCCGGTCGGCGTTGAACCGGATATGGTTTCCTTGAGCGTTTCGGGCAATGACGCCCGTGACTTTTCCCTTGTCCTCTCTCAGCAGGCGAACGGCCGGCGTCTCGAAACGAAAGTCCACCCCCCGCGCCTTGCCGCTGCGAAACAGCATTTCCGCCAGATTCTTCTAGAGTGAGGTATCCCCCTTGACGCCGGACATGAAGTAATGGGTCAGGGGATAGGTCGGAAAATACCAGTCTCGCTCTCTGTCAATCGGGTCCAGAACGACATTGACATTTTCTTCTTTTTCCGCCATTGCGATGAGCCAGTCCATGACCTCGTCGCAATGGTCCGCCCAGAGCTTGACGACCTGCTGATCGGTCCGGTAAGAACCCCATTCCATGACCGTTTTGATGAGCGCGTCCTTGTCGATTTCAATCCCTTCCTGTTTCTGCAATCTGCTGGCGATGGCGGCATTCCAGCTGCCCTGGTAGTTAAAGCCGGGCGACTTTTCCAGCAGGATGGTCTTGGCACCCGCCTCGGCAACCGAAAGCGCCGCCGACAAGCCGGCTACGCCGGTACCCAGAACCATCACCTCCGCCGTAACCGTTTCCTTGATGTCTTGAGCCGGGATCGGTTCCGGCGCGTCTTCAAAACTTGACTTCTCTAATACAGCCTTTTGGCTCTTGGCATGCATGATTATTTCTCCGTGTTTTGTCTTCTCTTCTTTCAGCTTTTGGAAATGTTGAAACATCGGGTATTGATTTCTGGATCTCCTATGTCAGACGCACCCTTTTAGCTTTGGCCATGAACTCATCAATTTTTTTACGGATGGCAATCTTGTCGTACTTGCCCACGCTGGTTTTGGGGACATCGTCCACGAAGGCGACATACACGGGCAGCATCCACTTGGTGATCTTTCCGGTATCCACCCCCGTGGTCTGGAGAAACGTCAGGACGTCTTCTTCTGTCTCCGTCGCCCCGGGCAGCTTTTTGACCAGGGCCATGGGAATCTCGCCCCACTTCTCATCCGGTACGCCGACGTACGTCGCTTCGAGAACAAACTCGGCATTCCCTGTCAGGTTCTCCAGCAGGACCGTCGGTACCATCTCCGATCCGCTGCGAATGACATCGGTAATCCGGTCAGCGATGATCATGTAGCCTTCCTCGTCGATCTTCGCCACATCGCCCGTGTGGAACCAGCCGTCCCGCCACACCTGGGCCGTCTTCTCCGGATCCTTATAATACTGTTCCATAATCCAGTGCCCCCGAAGCACGATTTCACCGATCGTCTCATTGTTGTGTGGGATATCGTTGCCCTTCTCATCGATCACCCGGGCTTCAATGGCCGGCACCGCGGCCAGGCCGGTCTTGACCAGGGTCTGATCGATTTTCTCTTTCGGCCAATCCACCATCTCCCGCGTCACTAAGGACCCGATGACGCCGGCAAATGTCTCGGTCATGCCATAACCGGAACCGGCCCGCATGTGCGGGAAAAGCTTTTCCGCCTTGCTTTTGAGCCCCAACGGCAGCGCGCCACCGCCGATACCGATGTTGGTCAGTGAACTCAAATCCCATTTATCAATGTCCGGGTATTCGATGATCATGGCCAGCATGGTCGGAACCATGCCGGTTGTATTGACTTTCTCCGTCTGTACCAGTTCGCAAAAGTTTTCCGGCGTGAACTTGCCGGGAAAGACAATCCGGGCCTCGGAATAGACGTAGCTGAAAGGGGACCCCCAGGCGTGAATATGGAAGAGGGGAACGATCATCAGCGGAACGAGTTGATTGGGTCTGGGCGGATCGTCCGGCAGGCGGGACGTCAGACCTTGGATTGCGACGCTGTGCAGGCAATGCAGATAGACCTGGCGGTGTGTATACAGGGCACCCTTCGGCAGGCCTGTTGTACCCGTTGTGTAATAAAGTACGGCATTCGTGTCTTCGTCAAAATCCGGCCAGTCGTAGATCTTCGGCTGGCCCTTGATCAGCTCCTCGTATTCGTAAAGGGGGGCGATTTTGGTCTCCGGCAGGCCCGGTTTATCGGACATGTAGACAAAGGCCTTAACGGTGTCCTTGATGCGGTCATAAATGAATTCAACCAGCGGTTTGATGTCGTTGTCGAAAAAAATCACCTTGTCGCCCCCATGGTTGATCGTATAGATCATGTGCTCCAGCGAGAGCCGAATGTTGATCGGGTGCGAGATGGCGCCGGAGCAGATGGTCGCGTAGATGTTCTCCATATGCCAATGATGATTGAGGGCCATTGTTGCGATCCGGTCGCCCGGCTCGACACCGAGCGTCTTCATGGCGTGGGCCAACTGGCAGGTTCGTTCGTGCCACTGCCGCCACGTTAAACGCAGATACCGGCCTTCGTCATTACGGTAGACCATGGCGATATCGTCCGGGTGGTAATAAAGCGGCCGCTTCATAATGTTCTTGACCAGCAATGGATAACGCTTTGTGTACTGCGGATAGGTTCCATTTCCCATGATAAGCTCTCCTTTCTGATGGTTCATGATTGTTTCGTTTACTCTTCGTATGCGGCCCGGAAACTTCGGGTTAAATGACACCGGTGCTTCTGAGGTCCGCCACTTCATCCTTCGAAAACCCTAAAATTTTTCCGTAAACGTCGTCGTTATGTTCGCCCAATGTCGGGCAAGGCTTTCGAATCGTGCCGGGCGTATCGGACAGGATGGGATACGGAGCAAGCACCGCTTTTTTTGCCCGTCGACTTCCACTTCCGTGATCCGGTTCCTGGCAATCAAATGGGGGTCGACCATCAATTCTTCGATCGTCTGGACTCTGCCGAAAGGAATGCCCAGCTTCTCCATGGCTGCTTCAACGGCGGTGATGGTTTGGCTGCCGATCCATGTCTTGATGGCATCCGTTATTTCCTCAAGATGCTCATCCCGCTCGAGGCGTGTTCTGTAGCCCGGAGCGGTTGCCAGTTCATCTTTACCGATCAAATGAGCGAGAAGAGAAAAATGTTGGGGCAACCCGCCCATGATCATGATGTAATGGGCATCCTTCGTGCGGAAAGTTCCGGCGCCGGGTATTTGATTGGCAGCGTCTCTTTTGTTGGGTTGCCCCATGGCGTATTTTGCTATTTGAAGACTCATCAGATACGCCACGCTGTCCATCAACGTCGTCTCGACATGCTGACCCAATCCGGTGGATTTGCGGTGATAAAGAGCCAGCACCGCGCCGAAAGCCGCAAATGTGCCGCTCGCAATATCGGCGATGGCGGCGCCGGCCGTTGTGGGCGGGGTGTTATCCGGGCCGGTCATGCTCATCAGTCCTCCCATGGCCTGTCCCACGCCATCAAGACCGGCCCGGCCCGCATAAGGCCCGGTTTGGCCATACCCGGAAATGGACACCATCACGATACAAGGGTTGATTTTTTTCACGGCCGGGTAATCGAATCCCATTTCCTGCATGACACCAGGTTTGAAATTCTCTATCAACACGTCCGCCCATTCAATGAGACGGCGCAACATGTCTTTTCCCTTTTCCGACCGCATATTGAGGGTAACACTTTTCTTATTCCGGTGGTGAAGCCGAACGGCGATATCCACTTGGGGCTTTTCTTTGCCGTTGTCCGGATTTTCCACTCTGATGACTTCCGCACCCATGTCGGCCAGCAGGGAGGAGCAAATGGGTCCGGCCAAAGCGCGGGTCAGGTCGATGATTTTAACACCGTTCAAGGCCAGGTTTTGGTTTTGAGGCTCGGTCATTTTTTTTATCTTCACCCGATCACGGCTCATAGTAGTAGTCCAATTCCAGGATGCCGTCGGCCATTTTCCCCTTGCCGATGATAATTTTGGACATGAGCCAGCGGTATTTTTCGTGCCCGGTGGATATTCTGATTTGCGTGTCTTTGAGTTCTTCGCCGTGGCCGTATCCGGAGATCTGAACGCTGATGTTCACCTTGTCGTCCGTAACCAGGACGGCCCGGACATTCAGCTCGGCGATACCATCGGAGCGAATCAGAATATAGTCAATGCCGCGCATCTTCCCGGACAGCTTTTGGCCGGTGATGTCTCCCTCAAAATAGGCGTCAATCCTTCTTCCGAGGGGTGTCTCGCCAAAAGGAATGAAATCCGTAATTTTGGCCTTATAGGAACAGAGATGTTCTAAACGATCGATGGAATACATGCTTTATCCGCCTTTCTTTCCAAGGCAGGCGGGAAGCCTGCCTTTCGAATAATCCCGAAGATGCCTGCCCTGTGGGGGTTATTTTTTTCGTGAAGCCTTTGCTTTTTGTTTATTGGGCAAGACCCGCTGTTCGATAAAATCTGTCATCAATTGGCGTATTTTAACGTCGTCCCACTGCCGGGCATCGACATTGTTGCCGGGAAGCTCGCAGACCGGTATGCCCTGTTTCTCGAGGTATCTGGCCCAAAGCTGCGGGCAGGGGCCGCATTGAAACCCCGCCACACCGTACTGTTCTTCAAAATACTGGAGGAAGGCGGTTTTGACCCAGGGTCTCACCCCGAGCCATATCATCCGGATCTGCGGGTCCAGTTCCGCCACAAAATGGAACTGCGTCCAGAGCCGCCATATCTGGTCCCGCGCATGGGGAATGACCAGATAATCAAGAAAATCGTATTTGCCGGTCAGCAGCTTGTTCATCATCGTTTCCACAAATGTGACGACCGGGTAAGGCATCCGGTATCCTTCGGCAACTTCCGTACCCTCCCAGGGGTCGCCGCTGATGCGCAGCGGGAGAAAACCGGCCGCCATGATCAACTCTTCCGGAACATTGTCGCAGAAATAGCCGACGACCTTTCCGCCGTTTTTCTTCCAGTCCAAAGCGGCGGCATCCCGCTGCCGGTAGTGTTTCTGAATCGTCTCAAAAGCCGTCATCGTTGATTTTCCCTCCATCAAATCACCTTGTCTTTTCTGAATTGCGCGATCTCTTCGGGACTGTACCCGTATTCGGCCAGCACCTCATCCGTGTGTTCGCCGAGACAGGGCGCCTCCTTCCTGGCCGTCGCCACCGGCGTCTTGCTGAAGTTGAAAGGGAATTTCAACATCTTGATGGGTCCCAGACCGCGGTGATGTTCTTCCAAAATAAGATCGTTGGCCAATATCTGCGTGTCATTAGCCAAATCGGGAATGGTATTGACATTTTCATACAGCACGTTGGGGGCGTTGCTGGCCTTGATGTGCTCGATCCACTCGTCCCGGGTCCTGGCGGTAAACGCCTCTTCCAGAATCTTGATCAATTCCCGGCGATTTTTCGTTCTGGCCATGGGGTCTGCAAACCGGGGATCCTGTTCCAGAGCCTCAAACTGAAAAACACGGCACAGCTCCGGCCAGTCGCGCGCCAGCAGATACAGCCAGCGCCCGTCCTTGCATTGGTAGCTGTTTGACAGGGGGTTCCAGGTGTTGTTTCTGGGCACCTTGGGCATTAATCTGTTGCCGGAATAATATCCTGATATGTTCAAGTACTGTCCCCAAAGCATCGGACCAAACAGGGACGAATCAATCTCCTGCCCGACGCCGCTACGCTCCCTTGCCAGTATTCCGGCCATGATGGCAAACCCCAGGAAGGTGCCCCCCATCATATCGGCGACTGCCCCGGGGATCATGGAACCCGGTTCATCGGTGGGGCTGATGGCCAGCATCATCCCCGACCTGGCCATGGCCATCGGATCGTAGGCCTGCTTGTCGCTGTCCGGTCCCTTTTTCCCAAAGGCGGGCGACGTCGCATAAATCAGTTGGGGATTGATCCCGGCCAACGTTTCATAGTCGAGCCCCAGCTTTTTCAGGGTTCTGGGAAAGTAATTGCTGAAGAAAACATCCGATTTTTCAATCAACCGGTGGACGATTTCCCGCCCCCTTTCATGAGCAAGATTCAGGGTGATGCCTCTTTTATGGCGATTGCTGAATTCAAAGAGGATGCTGTGATTTTCTGTGGAAATCTTGCGCTCATTCAGGTGAAACATATTCCGGCTCGGGTCGCCCCCCGCGGGGTTTTCAATCTTGATGACATCGGCCCCGAAGTCTCCCAAAAGCAGGCCCGCCAAAGGCCCTCCGCCCAATGCCGCAAATTCAATGACTCGTATTCCTTCTAATATTCCGGCCATGCCGTACCTCCTATGTTTGATTCAATATCAATATTGATGATCTTTCATTTGAAAGCAAAAGAGAAATTTTTCTTTTTCGAGGGTCTCTTTATCCTTCAGACAAGTATTCTGAATACGGCGTGACGAAGCCGCAAATCGAATACATGGGAACAGATTTCTCAATCGGTCCCCGCCCTGCACAAAACAACGGCCGACAGGACGACTGTCTGGGCGTTTTCAGACGTGAGCTGTCGGCCCGGTCGTGGAGCGATCTACTGCACAGTCGAGAAAAGGTTCTTGAGAGGCGTAGAGCTCCCAAGTCGCACCGTTTAATCATTTTTCCGTGTCCGAATAGGGAACTTAAAGCAAATTCGATTCGATGAACTTTGAAATTGCCGCCCTTGTCGCCTCATCGTCCCGCTCGGAGGGAATGGACACCATGGGGATCCCGGCTTTTTCATAAGCCGCCTTGGTCTGACGCCCGGCCACCGTAACGACCGCCCGGCAGTTGCTGTGTTTCGCCTGCGCCGCGATCCATTCCGGCGTCGTCCAGAAAAGCATCATATATTTGGCGGCCAGGGTCCGCATGGGGTCGTCGTTCAGGATGGTCCGGGCGTAGCTGTCAACGGCAATACCCATATAATTATGGGTGACGCACACGGCCCCATAGGTCTCCTCGGCCCACTTGCCCCAGAGGGGGGGCGTGCCCAGGGCGTTGACCCACATCAGCCTGATTTTCTCATCGGGACAGGCGGTGATGCCTTTTTCCACGCGGTCCTTGACTTCCTCGTAATATGCCTTGAGAAAATCGCGCCCATGTGGCGTCCCCCGATGCCACATGACCTGATACATGGACAGTTGATCCCGCAGGCTGACCGGGGAGGGTGAGGTTTTGGCGATCAGGTCGCGCGCCATTCGCCAATAGTCCATCTGTTCGTTGACCAGTTCGATGGCCTGCCGCAATTTGGGCAGGCTGCATTTTCTGCCGGTGGACACTTCCAGATACCGGATCAGCTTTTCCTGTTCCTGGACGCGATAATCCAACTTGTGGGGATCGACGAGCTCGTCCCAGTGGTCCCTGATCCGCTCGAACCAGTTCGGTGGTGGTACCTTCTCGATGCCGTGCCAGATGGCATACTCTATCGGCCAGAAAACACTGCCGAACTCCCGGGCCCACAACTCCAAAATCCGCATCTCCGTGTCCTGCCGGGCTCCGCCGATGATGATGGAGGGTTTGGGCAATCCCCCCCAGGGTGCCATCTCCGGTTTGTTGTCCATCGTGGTGGCCAGGCCCATGGAAAATATGGTCGCCGGGTAATCCCGCTCCGTCAAGATGTTCTGGTAATATCTATCCATTTTTTTTGTGGTGATCAGGGCATGCCAGTAGTTGATCACAATGACCGGTATGTCCATGACATTCAATATTTCCTCGAAGTCGTCGCCGTTGCAGATGGCAAAAGGTTCGCCCTGTTTTACCCGCTGCCGTGTCCTCTCAATCCATTCCCGCTGGTAAGCCCGCACGGCGTTTGGTGTTTGCATCTGTTTATCGCTGCTTTGATCGCTCATCTTTCTGCCTCCTCTATAAACTGCACCTGATTCATCATCGTGAGATGCCCTTAACGAATTCCGAGATTCTCGCCCTTAATGCCTCTGTATCATCAATCCGGTACGGCTGGTCCTTCAGGTACAAAGATGGAATGCCGTTCTCCTTCAGGACCTTCATCTCGTCGGGGACCTCCCAGGCCTGCATCTCATCGAAGCGGTTGACATGGAAAATCGCGCCCTGGACTTTTGCTGCCCGCGCGTTTTGCAGACAATACTCGATCCGTTCGCCGATGGGATACATCCGCGCGCAGGGCGCTTTATTATTGTACCGGTCGATCACCGCTTCCACCGGGTCGCCGGTCTCGTCGATCGGACCATCGAAGCTTCTGTTGCCCCAGCAATTGTCCTCGGCAACGACCGTCGCCCCGCAGGACTCAATAATCTCATAAAGCTGCAGGTTGTCCAGGGGGCTCCCCTCAACAAACAGCCGGATGCCGTCTCTCTCCGGGAAGTCGCCTTCACCGGACAGATATTCCCGGAGCAGCTTGTTGTGCTCCTTTTTGTGCATAAACATGGATGACCCGATAATCTGGAGGGCGTCAAAGCCGGAAATGCGGGGCCGGTCCGCCACTCTGAGGTCAGCCACCTTTGTCAGCAGCGACTTGTTTTCGTTCGTGACAGCGATGGCCTGCGAGAGCTTTTCGTCCGTGATCTTCTGGCCGGTCCATTTCTCCAGCTGCTTCTTCAATTCCAGCCAGCGCTCGCAATTGTAAATGCCCGCCGAGTAAAATTTCGTATGCAGGTTGTCCAGATAATAGAGCTCCGGGAGCTTGAGATCCGGTTCCGTCTCCTGCCGGTAGCTCAGAGTGGTATACAGACGGTGGACGGAGTCCCTCGCGTGGGGGATGATCAGATAATCCAGGTAATCGTATTTTCCCTGCAAAATCATATGAAGGATGGATGCCACAAACCCTTCCCGGGAGAAAACGTTTCCCTGCTCCGAATAGTTTCCGATTTTCTCCGTGTCTCCCTGCGGATCCCCGCTGAGACGCAGCGGGAAAAGACCGGCGGCCAATAGGAACTCCTCCGGAACATTGTTGCATAAGTAGCCGGCGACCTTCCCACCGCTTTTTTTCCATTGTTGGGCAGCCAGGTCGCGCTCAAGGTAATGTTTTTGCAATTCTTCAAATGCGCTCATCGCTTTTCCTTTCTTCTGAATTAAACGGTACGAAACATACCAACGGGGATTCTTTTCTTAATATCCTCCACAAGATATTTTACCCGGGCCATGATATGGTTCTCCATATATTTTCTCGCTTTATTGCCATTGCGTTCCCTTAGGGCCGCAATAATTTTTTCATGGGCTTTAATGGCGATTTTAAAGTCTGCTCTGGGCATGGACAAAAACCAGTAGTTGGTAAATTGGGTTTTCTGACGGAGCAGTTTGATGATTTGTTCATTGCCGGAGTTTTGATTTATGATCCGATGAAATTCAAAATTCAGGGATTGCCAGTTTTGAGTTTCTCCTTTTCTAATTTTCTTTTGCTTTTCGAGGAGCATGTTTAATCTTTTAATGTCATCATCCGTGATGTTTTCTGTGGCCAGCTTGGCGGCATATCCTTCGAGCATGGCAACGACGGTGAAGGTTTCAAAAATTTGATCGATCGTTACGACAGCGACAGATGCGCCTTTATAAGGTTCAATAACAACCAAACCGTCTGTTGAAAGCTGGTTGAGGACCTGCCTGATAATCGTCCTGCTTACGGTATAAGTTTCAGCCAGCCTTTCTTCCGTCAGATGCTCATTGGTTTGCCTGAGCCCCGCATAAATCTCTTTGCGGAGCAATTTCGATATCCTTGCCACTTCGGCCGGGAATGTCGGTATTTTGTTTTTATCTTTGGTCATGTCCAACACTCTCCATGAATAGTGATGATTTATCGTGGCTCTCCGTCGCGGTATGATTGTTTTTCCGCTTTGTTGCAGCCTTGTCGCTTCATTCCATTCCCACCTCACACCGTGGGAACGGCCAACGATTCGTTTTTATCTCTTCGAAATTCCGATCCCAATGATTTTAAATGGATATGGCGCGCAGGCGTCTGAGCAGTTTTCGACCTGGCACTTCTGCATAGCATAAAAAAAAATTGTTTACAATTAAATATTGATTGATGACAAAAATGAAAAATAAAATCGTCAAGATATGGATTTTTTGTATCCATCTATACATAATTATTTCAATATATTTAAATACTTATAGGTATAACAAGGTAATTTTTTTGTCGTTGTCCCGGGGTAAATTAAGTCGTTTTAAAAAATGGGGGAATAAAAAATTTTTGTAAATTGTTAACAATTATCTTAAGCGATTGGCATCGGCATACGGTCCGTTATCGGGGACACGGAGATTCAGCTCGCTGTTGTCCAAAAGCGGCTAAAAACTTTAAAACCGTTCATAAAAGAAAAGGGGCTAACGATCGTTTCGTCAACGCCCTAGAGATATCCGCCTCAATATCCCAGGGCTTAAAACCCTGACGATGGAATGCCATAATGACTTCAGGTCAGGCGCACGTCCTTGACCTTGACCTCTCAATATCGGCTTTATAGTAAATTAGATTTTGAATCACCTCAAAGCCCGGCAATTCTGTCGGCTATCGATGACGTGACATATCCCCCTGATAAGCTGACCGCTCCTCAGGCTGAGTGAACGCTTTCGCGTCCCCTCAGCCCTGCGGGGCTTGCAGCTCATCCGCCGCCGTTCGTTATCATAGATCTTGTGTTTTATTGGACTCTCGAATCGAATTCAAAATGTCTGGCAGTGAACTACCACCGAGCTTGCTCGGTGGTAGTTCAATAAGGTTTAATGATGTGTTCACCGTCGGTAAAAAGCTGGCTGAGGACCTGCCGTATAATCATCCTGCTCACTGCATAGCTCTCAGCCAGTCTTTTTTCTGTCGGATGGTTACCTGTGCCCCGCTTCAATTTCCCTACAGAGCAGTTTTGATATTCTTGCCACTTCCGCCCGACAACGCCGGTGTTTTTTTCTTTTTCTTGGTTATATTTATTCGGCAATTTAATTCTGGAGTCTGGTTGCCTCATTCCATTCCCACTTCACGCGGGGAACATCCAGCCATGCCTTCTTAAACTGCTCGGTGTTCCAGTCATTGCATCTCTTGAATTCGAATGGAAGATAGGCATCATCCCAGCTTTTCCCGGCTTTCAATGATTTCTTGATTTCTTCCAGGCGGCGATCGGCCTCGGCCCAGGCAAGCTTGAACCACCAACCGTACTGGGACGTGTACTTAGGATCGGCGTATTTCTTTAATATGCTCTGCGCTTCATCCCACTGCTCCTGCGTGGCGCCTGCTTTAATCACAAATTTTCTACCGGCTTCGACAGCGGCGGTTTTGATTTTTTCATATTCTTCCGGATGTTTGGTGGAAATGCCGCAATCGACCATATTTTTCTCATTGACCAGGCGATAGTACCCCAGCTTTTCCTGGCACAGTATTTCCCAGATACCAAACCAGCACGCGAGATCGAAGGTATCCAGGATAATCTTTTTATAAGCTGTCGGCAGGGATTTCCATTTGTCCCGGTTCATATAGGACATAACATAATGGATGCCGATAGCGCCCGGCGGATAGACCGGCATATTGATGTAATATTTGCCGCAATCGATGAATTTATAGTGCAGATAACCGATGAGCGTAAAGCTGATAATGTCGAGGCCGCCCTTATAATAGGACATATACATTTCACTGGTGGATTTCCCAACCGGTGTGGCGCCCCAGGCGGCGATGTAGGCGTTGGATAATTGGCCGTAACTCCAGACTTTTTTCCCACGAAAGTCTTTCATGGAGTTGAACGGTTTTTTCGAGAAGTAATCCCAGTTGCCGATAGCCGACAGGGCCAGCGGTTTCAAATTCCACTTGTCTTTTGCCAATTTGTCTTCCATCTCGAACCATTCAGGACTGCAGGGAACAGCCATTAAATGTTCGGGACTTTTCCAGACATAGCCGATGACCCAGGGGGCATAACCGATTTCACGCGACATCAAAGAGCCTTTGTTGATGCCTCCAATGTCAATCGTGCCGATGGGCAGGACTCTGGGAATGTCTCGACCGCCATACAAAGACGAATGACGATGGAGATCGATTTTAATCTTGCCCTTGCTTTCCGCTTCGATCAATAATTTAGCACCAATCGCCGCCGCGTCGCCATAAGAGTTGAGGGGCGCGTCGGAGCTCCATACGATCGTGACGGGTTCCAGGCCCTCCACATCATAACCGAAGTATGTCCGACTGTCTCTTGTTGGTTCAGCGGCGGATGCCGCCCAACTCATCCCTATGATCCCAATTAAAAACAAGAAAACAAATGAAACAATGATCCAAGATTTTGTCGTCTTCATGCCCTGTCCCTCCTTTTAGGTTAATAATTTGAAATTATTGACACACAACCGCAAAAAATACTGCAAGCGATCCCCGTATCCAATATGGAGATAGCTGATCAGAAATATTGTTGCATCTTGGGACTTGAGTATTGAAAACATGAAACAAGGATGACGGCAGAGACATCCGTCGGGAAAACAGAAATACAGGAAACCATCCATGCGCCTCATTCCATATATTTAGGAAATTCCTAATCATCAAATATCAAATCAATTGCAAAAGTCAAGAATGAATTTATAAGAAATTATTTTTTCAATAATACAAATTTTAAATAATTTCATAATATTGCATCCACGGAACCGATCAATTCTTGTTTGATGTCGGCAGGAATATCCTCTTCGCTTTTGTAACAAAAGTTCAATATTTTTCGCTAATATTGTGAGCAATATGACATGCCGGAATTCGAAGTTGAGGGCACATTGTTATCATGGGTCATGAGGAAATGAAAACCATTGCTCCTATGGTAAATTCATCGAAGCAGATCAAATATGCGTAGAAGCGATTCAGCTTTTTGATTATCCAAGAACCATGAGCTAACCGGTATCAATTAGCAGATAAAGAAAAGGGGCTGACGATCGTCTCATGAGCCCCTTTGGATACCGGATCGGTCAGGTGTTATTCCACAAACCGATTTTGCAGACCTGTCAGCGCCATTGAAAGCAGAAGGGATATCGCGTAAAAAGTCATCACCATTGCTGCAGGATATTGCTACAAATCCGTAATCTTCCTGTTTTTCTGATAGCGTTGTTCATAAGTTTCCAGAATGTCTGCGGGCAGATCCTTGACCGTGACCGGCGCGCCGTTTTTCCGGAGGGTATCCTGCAGGAGCTTGACATCCAGCTTTCTCGTCGTCACATTCAGGCGGGCGGCCAGAGCGGCAGCCGTGCCGGCCGCCTGACCGGTACACATGCTCGGTGCACCGTAGCGGTCCGCGGCGAAGGCGTAGAAATCGGCCGAAAGAGTCGCCCCAGCAGCCAGAAGATTGTCCGTGTCTTTGGCAACCAGGCATCGATAGGGAATGTCGTGGGGACGGACGACTTCGTAGACATGCTCTTCATCCGGTCCGTAAATGTCAGGGCCCATGTTGCTGATGACAACGGAATCGTCAAAGGTCCTGCCTTCGTAAATGTCCTTTTCAGCGAGGACGTATTCGCCGAGAATCCGGTGGGTGTCCCGGAGAATGGGGATCGTACCTGTTTTTTCCACCGATGAGTTCTCAAACCCCGGCACATTGTTTTTCAGGAGCCTATAAGCGGAGAAAACTTGTTTTCTCAAATCAATCTCACCCGCCGTGACGTCTTCGATCATCCAGCCGTGGTGACCCTCCGCCAGCGGTGAATTGAAACCTTCAATCATGGCAACGCCCGGCTTGCTCGTATTGACGATAAGAGACTCGCGGTAGCCGTAATATTTTCCTTCGGCCTTGGCTTTCGTCACCAGACTTCTGCCCCCGTAAAGGCCTGTCCAGTCGTCGGGGTTCTCTTTCTTGAATTTTTGAAATTTTTCCACATCGACCCCGCTGATATAGAAACGACAGCCCAGGCCCATATGCCGGCCTTTCTTAGGTCCTCTTCCATGACCGTCGTCCATGCAGGGCACGCCGGATTTCCAGGCGATGTCGGCATTGCCCGTCGAATCAATGATGACCTTGCCCAAAATGACGAATCGGCCCTGGATGCACTCGATAAAGATGCCCTTGAGGGCGTTCTCTTCCCTGACGGCCCCGACGCCGGTCGTATGGTATAAAAGCTTAACGCCCGCCTCGGCCATCATGTCATCCAGCATGAATTTATAGACTTCGCAATCGAAATTCGTCGAGGTGAAAGCGGCGGTACGCGTACGCGGGGAACGGTCCCGCAGAATGCCGCCTTCCGCCCCGAGCCGGTCGATGATGTCCGTAATCACACCGCCCTGGATGGCCGGGTCGAGCAGGGAGAAGGTACTGCTCATGGCCTGTGTCTGCATTCCGCCCAACGCGCCGAATTTTTCAATGACAATGGTTTTCGCACCGTTGCGGGCCGCTGCCAGCGCAGCGCCGATTCCGGCAGGCCCGCCGCCGACGACAATCACATCCGCCTCCTCAAATACGGGCACTTTCTTCTGTGGCTCATAAACGTAATCCATTGATATCCTCCTTTTTATGATATAGGCATGACATTTTGATTCAGCAAAAAGAGTGCCATGGAAGCTATAGGCAATGACCTGAAAAAAGGGAGAACTTTCGAAAAATATTTTTAAAAGCCGGACAACTTTGTTGATATTGAAATATTTGTTGATATGTCAACAAATCATGATGCCTTTGATACGGATTCAGGCTGACAACTGAATCAAATCGTATCATCCGACAGGAATCCGGCGATGGGATTGTCGGGGTCCTTTATCGGTGTGCCTTCCGGATGCCGAGTTTTTTCATCCTGGAATACAGAGTGCTGTAATTAATCCCCAATAATTCGGCAGCTCCGCCCGGACCATAAATCTTCCCGTTCGTTTTTTCAAGGGTTTCAATGATATAGCGCCGTTCCATCTCCTGAAGAGAGTATGCCGGCGAGGCAGGATTTTCGTCTGCTGAATCTTTTGTAAATTCAGGGGTATGGAAAAGAGGGCCACTGCTGAGAATGACGCCGCGCTCAATAACATTTTCCAACTCGCGGACATTGCCGGGCCAATGATAGGCCAACAGCTTCGACATTTCCTTTTCGGAGATGCCCTTAAAGGATTTACCTAATTTTTTTGAATGCATGCGCAGGAAATAAGCGGCCAGGGGAGGAATGTCTTCCCGCCGGTTTCTTAGTGGCGGAACGGTAATGGGGAAGACGTTCAACCGATAATAGAGATCTTCACGAAACCGGCCGGCCTCCACCTCTGCCGCAAGATTACGGTTGGTGGCGACGATCAGGCGGAAGTTGGAGTGCAGAGTTTCCCGCCCGCCGACACGCTCAAATTCACCTGTCTGGAGAACCCTCAGCAGGAGCACCTGCACTTCTCGGGAGATTTCGCCGATTTCGTCAAGGAAAATAGTGCCGCCGTCAGCCAGTTCGAATCGCCCGATCCTTCTTTCGACCGCACCGGTGAAGGCCCCTCGTTCGTGACCGAATAACTCGCTGGTAATCAGGCTTTCAGGGAAAGCGCTGCAATGAACACGAATATAAGGTTTGTCGTGGCGATTGCTGTACCGCTGGATGGCCCGTGCGACGATTTCTTTACCCACACCGGTTTCTCCCAAAATCATGACGGTCGATTCCGTCGCGGCCACCCGTTGGACCATGGAGAAAACCTGTTTGATCGCCGGACTGGCGATGACCATATCGTCGGGGTGATTCTGACTGGATTGCTGTTCTTCCAGATATTGCTTTTCTTCAAAAAGTCTTTTGTTTAAGCGCCGGATCTCTTCATACGCCCGGGCATTGTCGATGCCGATGGCGGCCAGAGAAGCAAAATAAGATAAGATATGAATATCTTTTTCTTCAAAAGTCCGTTCAAAAAAACGATTGTCAAGATACAGGATTCCCATCGTTTTTCCCTTGAGCATCAAGGGAACGCAAATGCTTGATTTTAAACGATTCTGATCGATTGCCGCGGCATTCTCTCCTTGAAATATTTTTTGACTGCAGGGTTTCCCCGTTTTGGCCGCTTGATGGATCATTTTCAGGGAACTGGAGAATTCGGGCAGTTCAATATCATTGGCCGTTAGATTCTTGGCCGCCCACAATTTGATAGGAACAGGATCGGCGCCGTCGGTTTGCAGAAAGATGGCTGCCCGCTCCGCGCCGGTAATGCGACTGATGGCTGAAAAAATATACTGGACGCCCTCTTGAATATCGCGAATGCCCACAACGTCCTGGCTGAGCGTCAATATTTCTTCCAACAGGGTATTTCCAACATTCGAGTTTTCGACCAGATACTGCAAATCGCTGGGCACAAGTTTATGATCGATCGGCATGAGCACTTTGGACGCGTCAGTCACGAAATCTCTGGCTTTTTTCGTTTTTCCCGTTTCGAGATAGTGGCGTCCAAGCGCCAGCTTTGTTTTGGCGATTTCCGTGCTGAATCCGGATTCTTCGAGCAAGGCCAGCGAATCCGTCAATCGCTTCAGCCGGGCGTCGGGTGTTTGATCCTGCCAGTTGAGGACGGCCAGACTCCGATGAATGACGCCGTTGACCAGGACGTTATTGCCGGCTAATAAATGCTGCATTTCCTCTTTGGGTGCGATGTCGGGCAAAAGAGGAAATTCACCACGCTCCATGGCCAGAAGGATTTCAATATATGAGGGGGTGATTTTAATGTCGTAGTAATTCTCGCTGCTTGTTTTTAGGGCCTCAATCAAATAGTCCCGAGACTTATCCAGTTCACCTTTGCGGTAATAGCAGTAGGCCAGGTAACTCAATCCTATGCTCATGCCGTATGCGCTCCCTCTTTTGGGAATGGCCAAGTTGGCCAGTAGAAGTTCGATCGCTTCATCGAATTTATGACTCAGCATGGCCACTCGACCCATATTGACTGCAACGCCGGTTGCGGTTTCGTAATCCTTAATTTTCAGGGCGTGACTGTGAAGTCCGTCCAAAAGTCCCATGCCTTCGGATATGCGACCGATAAAGGCATAGGATAGTCCCATTAACATTGCCATGCGAAGGGACAGTTTATGCATCGGATGCTTTTCGGCAAACATCGGTTCGGAAGTCTCGTAGACTTTAACGGCTGATTTGTAGCGACCGGAATAAAAATGACTGATGACCATTCCGGTAAGCATGGTTCGTTCCAGTTGCGGATCATTGAGCCCGCGGGCCAGTTCGAATCCCTGGTCCAGATATTCTTTGGCGGCTTCGACGTTCTGCCCGATATAGATATTGCAGGCCAGATAAAGTAATACCTGGGCTTCTTTCTGCTGGTGGTTCCATTTTCTGGTTCGAGCCAAGGCCTCTTTCAAATAGGAGATCAACAACTTCAGATTGCGAATCGCCCGTTGATCTTTTGAATAGCCGATCACGGTATCAATAAAGTTCATATCCGCGTCGTAACCGTCCAGTTTTTTGAGGTCTTGGATGGCCTTGTTATAATAAACAAGCGCTTTTCCGCCCCGTCCGTTGTGACGGTAAGTGTCGCCGGCCTGGGACAACACCCGGCACCCCTTCAGATCATTGGTAATGTGAAGCAATTGTTGGGCCGCTCGCAGCAGGCCGTCCGCCGTGGAATCGTCATTCAACAAAAGCTCGGCAATATCCCGGTGCAATTTTTCCCGCAATTCGACCGGAATGGCCTGTCGCAGCAACAGCTTTTTTTTATGGTCTTTCAGGGAGTATAATCCGACATCATGCTTTTTGATGATGCCGTCATGGATAAACTGTTCAAAAGCTTTCAGGATTTGGGTGATTTTGCTCTTTGAAAGCGCCTGGATCCAATCAATTGAAAACTCCCCATCGAACAAGGCGGATAGCAGAAGGAACAGTTCATCCTGCTTTTTTAGGCCCATGGCTTCGATGGTCTGCATCTGTAAGTCCTTTTCTCGTGACACCTATTGATGTCGACTCTTATATATAAATCAGCAAATGTAGTCAATGGATTTGTTGATATATCAAAAAAGTTTTGAGTTCCTTCGCTTTGAAAAATGAGAAGCCGGTAAAAAATCCGTGGATCAATCCCGATCATGTCAGGTATTCCGGGCATCTGTCGCTGCAGGTACAGGACTTGCTTTTTATCAGAACTGAAAAAAGTGTGAGCTGGAAGAGCCATGTTCAGGATCAGGGAAAAGTCTATTGAGTCCGGATATATTCATATCAAAGTCGATGGGGAACTAAACGACAAGGATCTGCGTCTTTTTCGGGAAATCGTTGAGAAATATCTCGATGCCAAGCTGAAGATTTCTGTCGGATTAATCGATTTGCAGCACATAGGACCGGAAGGTAAAAAATTCTTGAAGCAAATCAGTGACCGGGGCGTGCGGCTCGAGTTAGCGGATTATCTGAAGTTGGAAATTCTGATTGCTGAAGATGAACAGAGCCGCGCGAACCCAGTTATTCGCCCGAATATACATAAAAAATAAATTAATATAGCGCTATGTTATTTAAGGAGGCATTTCTATGAAGCAGATTATTGAACCACAGAGAAAGATCGACGTCATTCAGGAAGCGGACGTGGTCGTTATCGGCGGGGGACCCGCCGGCATAGCCGCCGCCGTTTCCGCCGCCCGCAATGGAGCCCAAACCATTCTTCTTGAAATGTTTGGAAGCTTGGGAGGCATGCAAACCCAATGCTTAAATGCGTCATTTTCGTTTATCGATCCGGCGATCCAGGGTGGAATCATTGACGATATCACGTATGGTTTGAAGAGAAACGGCGGGCTCATCCGCGACATCTCGAAGGAAAGCCGCACCGGAAAAGGGATGGGCGGCATATTTTTTGATGTCGAAGCCTACAAGCTCCTTTTGGATGAGATGATCCTGGCTGCGGGCATCAAACCCCTGTACCATGTTTTCGCCGCGGGGGCCGTCATGGAGAAGAACCATATTAAAGCTGTCATCATCGAAAGCAAAGAGGGCAGACAGGCCATCTTGGGAAAGGTTTTCATCGACACCACCGGAAGCGGCGACATCATATGGAAATCAGGATCACCCTCTATATCCGACGGCTTTTCCAAAGGTCCGAAGAAAGGGCGCCACGCCGGTCTGGGGTACACGTTTTTTTTCGGCGGGGTGGATTATGCCAAACTGAAGGCCTTCCGCCGGGAACACCCGGAAGAGTGGGGCGGTCTTTGGGGCGGCAAAGAGCTGATCAAAAAATCGAAGGCGGACGGGACTCTGTATGGAAACCGGGCGGCCTTTCTCCTGAGTGAGGTTTGGGGCCGCGGTTCCATTTGGATTTTGGGTCCTCAGTACGCGCTGCCCAAAGGGCACCACCCGTGGATGACCGAAGACATTACCCAGGGGTCGATTGATCTGCGTAAACAGGCTTGGTCCATGTATAATTTGCTGAAAAAGAACGTGGGGGGTTTTGAAAAGTCATACATTGAAAAGACACCGACCATGGTGCTTTTGAGGGATGCGCACCGTCTTCTGGGCGAATACACACTGACGGAGGCGGATATTCGGGCGGCGAAAGTGTTTGACGACTCCATTGCCGTCAGCAACATGTGCCCCGACGTTTTTGGACCGGATGACGAACATGAGTGGATCGGCAGCATCTCGCTTTACGATATTCCTTATCGCTGCCTGATTTCGAAAAAGACGGACAATCTGATGTCGGCCGGTGCGACGATCTCGACCGATTTTATTACCTGGTGTGCCACACGATACTGTACGCCCAGCATCTGCACGGGTCAGGCGGCAGGTACGGCGGCAGCACTGGCGGCCAGGAAAAAAGTCAGCCCCGGGAAACTGGACATCAAACTGCTGCAAGAGACGTTGTCCCGGCAAGGCGCACGTGTCGGTTTAAAAGACGTGCCCAAGGCGGTCATCAATGAATACCAGCAGAAGGCTGAACGGTCGGCGGAAAGGAGCAAAGCCTCGACATTCTGAAATTCATTTCGTGGGTTGATTTTGCCGCCGGGATTCTAAAATTGAAAGATCTGGTAAAACGTCGAATACCGCCCGACTGTAAACATATGCCTTGAGACTCTGCGTTAAGAAGATTGTTTACCATTATCGACCCCGTTTCAGATGGCTTTGTTGAATTCAGGAACAGCCGACAGTGCAGAGGAGTGGCATTATTCAAGGGACCGGCCCTTGCCCATCCCTTGAATAAAAGATTGCTAATCAACGACCAATGAGGGCAATTTTCTCAAAATATCCGTCGCTGCTGAATGACCTCGTTGAACAGGTCTTCCACCTTGGGCATGTCGCTAATCCTCTGAGCGCACTCGCCGCCCGCCATCATGGCGTTCTTTTCATCACCCATAGCCACGGCCTTGATAGCGTCTCTTTCATAAGTGACCAATTCTTTCGCGCCTTCCGACGCATAATCGTCCGGCGTATCCAGATAAATGGACGGTGATTTGGCCAGGGTGTTTCGCTGATGTTCCAAACGGGTCGCTGTTTTCAGCCAGCGCGCCGGGCCGATCATACCGCGGGCGACCAGAGTCCCTCTGTCGGGCTTTTTGACGACCTGCTCGTTCCAGAGGGTTGTGAAATTACTTTCCTCGTGGCGTTCTGCGGATAATGGGGAGGGATCAGTAAAGAATACGGTCATATCGCATTGTGCACAACAAGCACTGCAAATTACAACATGCGTTGTAGATAATATGATCGTAATTTCCTTGTCAAGATTTATTTATTGAATTGAAAATATGAGCAATCATGATATAAATGCGCCATCAATGTCGATCGGGAGAATACCTTGAAATGACAAAAAAGGGGCGGCAGGCAGCCGCATGTAAATGTAAATCTTCTTGTGGCGCATCCAAGAACACCGGAACCAGCGCGGTGTTTCAAAAGAGAAAATCAAATATCATCAAAAAAGCCGCCAAGCTCTTCATCAAGAAGGGATATGCGCAGACGTCCATGCGTGATATTGCCAAAGCAACGGGGATCGATGTCGGCAATTTATATTATTTTATCAAGAGCAAAGAAGAAATCCTCTACCTCATTTTTGACATGTTCCATAAGCCGGAGGAAGAGATTTTCGAGCGGTTCGAGATAAACAAAATCGAAGACCCTGTGCAGCAATTAAAAACCATGATCACGGAACTCATTGGTTTCGGCGGAAACTTTCGTCAGGAAATCCTGCTTCTTTACCGAGAGTCAAGGGTTTTACCCAAAGAAAATCTAAAATGCATTATGGCCAGGGAAAGTCATGTGATCAGTCAGATTGAAGGCATCCTGAAAGAAGGCGTCCCAAAAAAGGTTTTTAAGATTGAGGATACGTCTTTTACGGCAAACATGATCATGTATGAACTGGCGCTCTACTCGATGCGTCACTGGAATATGACGCCATATTTGAAAAATGAGTTCATTGACCTGTTGTGGAATCACATCAGCAAGGTTGTTCTTTCTCGGCCGGATTAGCCGTCGAACGGGCAGGAACATCAAAGCTCATCATAGGGCTCTTTCCTGAATTGAGTTCAATAACCAGTCCCTATCAAGGTCCGATTTTTATTCGCAAAAAGAAGTCACAAACGTTTGTCTCATGTGCGGCCAAGAGGACAATCCTCTACGCGCCCTCTGCACGGTGCTTATGAACTTCCGGTTGATGACATTAAACATCAAGTCGCTTTTACGCCCCGTGTTCATTTCGGGCAATAATACTGTCCTGCACGTCTTTGCCGAGTCTGGTGAAGTAAGCCACATACCCGGCCACCCGCACGGTGAGTTCCTGATAGGCCTCCGGACTGCGCTGCGCTTCGCGCATGGTTTCCGAAGAAAGCAGATTGAACTGACAGTGATGGATCTTCAGATCGACAAAGGTCCGAATCATATTGGCCAGCCTGTGGACCCCGACATCGTTTCCAAATATGTCCCGGTTAAGCCTCATGTTCAGGGTCTCTCCGAAGAAGATCGAGACGTTGTCAATCTTACTGACGGAGTTGAACACGGCCGTGGGACCGTTGACATCCACGCCGCGGGTCGGGGAGATGCCGTCCGATAAAGGCTCTCCGGCTTTGCGTCCGGAGGGCAATGCCCCGACAAGCCTTCCCGTTCTCACATACCAGACCAGGGGGTTCTGATACGGGATCAGGTGTCCCCCCCGCGTGTTTTTATGCCTGATCACTTCATCACAATAAGTCTTCATGATCCAGGCGACGATCTCATCGACGTAATCGTCGTCGTTCCCGAACTTCGGCACCTTCAGCAGTTCTTCGCGAAGTGATTCATATCCTTCGAAGTTCTTTTCCAGGGCATCGAGAAGTTCGGACATGGTGATCCTTTTTTCGTCGTACACCAGCTTTTTGATGGCGGCCAGCGAATCGCCCACATCCGTGGCCCCGGCCGTCGCGATAATGGGGCCGAAATTAAACCGGGCGCCCCCTTCCTCTCGCGTCCGGCCGTTTTCAATGCAGTCTTCAATCAAAGCGGAGGTGTAGACGGTGGGATAGCCCGCCGCCAGCGCGAGCTCCGAATTCTTGAGGGCGATTTCGCAGTGGCCGGCAAAATAGGCGAGCTGTTTCAGGTAAGCCTCCTGTAATTCGGCAAATGTTTTGAATTTTCTCGGATCACCGGTCCTTACGCCCATGTACTTCCCGTGGTCCCGACTCCAGCCGTCGGCCAGGGCCAACTCCAGCATATGCGGCAGGAGCAGGAATGATCCGACGGTAAATTCCGAATCGTAGTTGGCCACATGGGGTTCGTTGCAGCCGATGGCGCCGCTCGTCCGGGCCATGGCCAGTGGAACGGAAGGCCCGCCGAGAGTGCCCCTGGCCAGGAAGTTTTCGACAAAGACGTCATTGTTGAGAAACATGGGATGGCCTGTCCCCAGAACACAGAGTTGACAGGCCTTGATCAGAAAGTCGTCCGGTGTCTTGCTGTGGACGAGGATGCCGAAATTCGGTTCCAGCATCCGGGTGTGCATCATGCCTTCCACAAAGATGAAGGACAGGTCGTTGGTCGCATCGCTCCCGTCGGTTTTCAGGCCGCCCACATCCATATGCGACGCGAGTCCGGCCTGCGGGATGAAAGGGGCGATTCCCTGCGTAAACCGCATGAGCCAGCAGTCCACCAACTCCTGGGCTTCCTCACGGGTCAGACGGCCTTCCCGGATATCTTTTTTATAATAGGGATACAGGTATTGATCGACTTTCCCCGGACAGATGGCATAGGTGGTCGGCGTCTCACACCAGTTCAAAATTTGGGTGAACCAGGCCGACTGCAGGGCCTCATGGAAGGTCCTGGCCGGATGGGCGGGAACGCGATCGCAAATGGCCGCCATTTTTTTCAGCTCCGCCTTTCTCCAGGGTTCCTTTTCCCGGCGGGCCGCCGCTCGGGCACCGGCCGCAAACTTCTTGCTCACCCTGGCCGCCGCATCCATGGCGATTACCACGCCTTTGAGAAAGGGGACCTTGCGCAGATCTTTCGTATCCGTCCAGTCGATCCGGGCCAGGCGGTCTTCCGCATCCTTCTTGACGCCGAGAAAGCCTTTCTTCAATATCTTTTCGTAGCCGAAGGAACTGTGGCCGACATGATGGCGGGTCATGCCGTCGCTGATGATTCCCCGTCCCAGACCGTCCGTTTCGCCCGGAATCTCCGTGACCTCGACCCGGGGCTGTGATGACGGTCTCGACCGGGTGATGATATCGATCTTCTTCAAATCCGGATCGGGGTCGCCATACAGAAGGTTGCGCGTTTCCGGTGGGAGCATTTCGTAATTCCGGTAAAACCAGTGACGTCGCCAATCACCTTCACCTTTCCAGTACGGAATGATCTCCTCGTGGACGGCTTTTCGATCTTCATCGCTCATGTATTTGTAGTGGTCGATCTCTATTTCCAGCCGCGCCCCGAGCTGCTCGGCACCAACGGAAATGGCCGTGGGGCTTCCGGCGAACCAGCCGACGAAGGGTTCATCCGGAAAGATCTCAACGGGCATGGCCTCCACGGCTGCCGCGAATGCCTTGGCGCGGCGCAGAACCATGGGCTCCCCTTCCGTCGCTTTCATGGACCGGGCAATCGCCAGATCGTATTCGATTCGGTAAACAGGGTCCGTCCGTTTTGAATTTTCAACATAATATTCCCGCAACCTCATCATACGGGCTGTCGGCTTTGTGTCGATAACCTTGTCCAAAAGAACCTCGTCAACGGTATCTTTCATTTTTGCCTCCACGTAATTTGTATAATTTATAGTTTATGCTCCGTCCTGGCGATAATGCCGTCCTGTAAAGGTTTGAGAAGACGCGTGTAATAGGCGCTGTATCCCGCCACTTTGACCACGAGGTCGCGGTATTGATCGGGATTCTTCTGGGCATCCCGTAAGGTTTCGCCGTCAACCATATTGAACTGAACATGGAAAATCCCCTGATCCGCGAAGGACCGGATAAAATGTGTGAACCGTCTGATTCCGTCTTTCAGTTTGAAGAAACCGGGATCGAACCGTAAATTCAGCGTCACCCCGGCTGTCAGTTCGGCATTGTCGATTTTTCCCATGCTGGCCAGAACCGCTGTGGGCCCCTTGGTGTCGCATCCGGCGGAGGGCGACCAGGCGTCTGAAAGCGCCTGCCACTCAGAGCGTCCCGACGGTAAGGCGCCGACAACCCGGCCTCCAAACAGGTAATACTGCAAGGGAGCGCCGAGGGGAATGGAAAATCCGCCCCGGGTATTGGGCTGTTTGGCCACCTCTTCGGCAAAGATATGACTGACCCAGGCAACCTGTTCGTCGGCATAGTCATCATCGTTGCCAAACTTGGGCGCCTTGCAAAGTTGCTTTAGCAATAGCTCATGTCCTTCGAAATTGTTCTCCAGCGCTTCGCATAGTTCCTTCATGGAAACGGTTTTGTCTTCATACACGAGCTTGCGTACGGCCGTCAGAGAGTCTCCCGCATCCGTGGAGCCGGCGCCGACAATCTGTTTAAAATTGAATAGGGCGCCTCCTTCTTCACGGGACCTGGCTTTCTCAATGCACCCTTCAATCACGCTCGATTCAAAGGGCGTCGGGAGCAGATCGGCAAAAACGCGTTCAAAGAGGTTCGATGCATCATTGAAATGCTTCATCATGTGCGCCAGCTGTTTATGGTAAGCGTCCTTGAGTTCTTCAAAAGTGGTGAAGGTGGAAGGATCGCCGGTTTCCATGCCGATTTTCTTTTTGTAATAGCGGCTGTATCCATTGGTAAGCGTCAGTTCCATAACGGCCGCCATGTTGAAAAATCCACCGAACATGTATCCCGAATCCTGCCCCGGAATAACCGGCTCATAACAGCCGGCGGGGGTTGCCTGACGGGCCAGCGGCAGGGTGACACAGGGGCCGCCCTGGGTGCCGCGCGCCAGCATCATGGTTGTCAACGTATCTGCATTGAGGTAAACGGGATGGCTGGAACAGAATGATGACAGTTCCGCTGCCCGAATCAGAAGACTTTCGGGGGTGCGCGCGTGGACCAGTATGCTGAAAAACGGTTCAACGAGCCGGACATGTTTCATGCTCTCGATCAGCATATGGGATACCTCATTGGTGCCGTCGCGCCCATCCGGTCCGTATCCGCCGACTGAGATGTGACTGCCGTAGCTGACGTGACTCAATTTGATAAAATAGCAGTCAAATAATTCCTGTGCCTCTTCGGCTGTAAGAACACCTGAATCAATATCGTTGCGGTAATATTTGTAGAGGTATTGATCGATTCTTCCCGGGGTCTGGGACATGCTCCTGGGTGATTCCCAATACAGAAGAACCTGAAGCAAAAAGATGGATTGCAGGGCCTCGTGCAAATTCCTCGCCGGTTGGGCCGGAACGTGTTCACAAACCTGCGCGATCTTAAGGAGCTCGGTACGCCTCGCTTCATCTTTTTCCGATTCGGCCAGTTTTCGTGCTTGGGCCGCGAACCTCCCCCCCGCCTCCATGGCGGCCTCCAACGCCGTCAGCGCACTTTCTAAAAATTGTTTTTCCTTTGTATTTCCTGAAGGCAGAGAAGCGAGCTTTTCCTGCGCTTCCCGGGCTATGCCGCTGAGACCCACTTCCAAAACCTTTTTGTAGTTGGCGGAATTATGCCCGTAGTGGCCGCCTTTGATAAAGGACGTATAGATCATCGAGCGCTTCGGGGGGAATGCTGTGTCATCGACAAGGAAAAGTTCTTTTAAATAACCGGGAAGAACCTTCAAATTGCTGCCCAGCTGGGTCCGCGCCCAGTCGCCGTTCCCCCGCCAGTAGGGCGCGATTTCTTCTTTCAATGCCCTTTGGTCCTCGGGATCAAAATCTTCGAATGCGTAGGCGACCTGTTCTTTAACCGGGGTTATTTTTTTGCCGGCCAGAAGAACCGGTATATCGTCGGGAATGACATCCTCGTAAAGAGGCTTTATGCCGGCATGGCCCACAATCAGTTCATCGGGTAAAATCACAGTAGGCATTTGTCGAGCCACGGCGGCAAACACTTTTGCCCGGCGCATGACCATGGGTTCATCCTCGGTCTGGCTCATCACGCGCGTCTCGATCCGCAACCGGTCGATGGAAGCGCCATCGTACTTGAGCTTCAAATGGTTTTCCCGTAATCTCTTCACCCGCTTGCGCATCGGTGATGTCGAAACATTCGTTGAGGTGGGACTGTGAATCTTGCCGCAGTCTTTAACCGCTTCCATAGAACCTCCCATTTTTGATTATCGATTTCATAGAATAAAAAATCAGCCGCCTATCTGGCAGTCGATACCAAAAGATCGGACCATTGCACGCAGATTCGCCATATGTTCATCCGCTGGCGGCTGGACGGCGTCAAGAGTATAGGACCTTTCCAATTCCTCGTATTTATGGATTCCGAAGGGGTGATAGGGCAAAAGCTCCAGACGTAATAAATTATTTCCGAGTTTCTTGGCAAATCTTGCACTCGCGGAAATATTCTCCACCGTGTTGTTGAATCCCGGGACCACGGGAATGCGCAGGACCACCTGATTTCGCCGGGCGGCCTTCCGAATATTCTCCAGAATTCTTCGATTGGAGACGCCTGTCCATTCAGAGTGGCGTTCTTCGTCCATATGTTTGAGATCCATATAGACGAGATCGAGCGAATCCAACAGGGACGCCAGTTTTTCCCAGGAGGTAAAGGCGCACGTTTCCATGGCCGCATGGATAAAATGCGATCGGCACAGGGACAGAAAATCCCCGACGAATTCGGCCTGCAGGGTCGGTTCTCCTCCGCCCACGGTAACTCCACCTCCGCTTCGGCGGTAAAAAGCCTCATCTTTCTCTATTTCCCGGAACAGCTCCTCCGGAGTGTAATAGCGGCCCGACAGCTCACGTGCCTGGTTGACACAGACCTCGACGCAATCACCGCAACCGATGCATAATACCCGTTTTGTTTGGACCTGTGAGGGAGCCCCGCTCCTGGTTATGGCCTTTTGCGGACAGGTCTCCAGACATTGTCCACAACCTTTGCATCTGCTCCTGATATAAAGAATCTCTGGGTTGGGATTCTGGGTATAGGGGGAAGAGCACCAGTGACACCTCAAAGGGCAACCTTTCATGACGATCAGCGTCCTGATGCCCGGACCGTCATGGAGAGAAAACCGCTCAATTTTGTGAACTAATCCTTTTTGAACATTCATGGCCAACATGGAGGTGGGGTCCGGAATGTAATCAAGCGGCCGGACCCGTTTCATTTGGCGGGCCTCATTTGGGCAACTCACCACGCAGAGACCGCAACCGATATACACTTCAACACCCGTATCGGAATATGCACCGCATTCTAAAACAAGGTTTTTCCTTTCTGAATGGTACCGTTATATAGTTTTCACCGCAATTATTATACCAATCTCAATCATAAGCAATCATTTTATATGCTGATGGATTGTTTCATGATTTTATTTTTCTCTCTTGCGATTATCTGAGTATGGTGTATCATATTTGTCTCTCTATGAATGAGAATGATACACATATGAGATTTTTTTGAGAAGGAAATAGGAAACGATGTCGATAAAAAAATCCAGGGAACTTCAACTCTTCAATGAAGCCAAACGGCGGGAACTCGATTATTATAAAGACAAATACCGCAGAACACTAAAAGAATGGGAAAAATTTGTTACCGGGAGAGATGATATCGATGAAACGGTTATTCCACCTGAAGTGTTGACAGCATGGATCCGCTGCCGTAACTATGGCATTGATCCTTTGAGACTGCCGAAAAAAAACATCAAAAAAGGGAAAGAACTTGCAAAACTGCTGGAAAGAAATCGGGAATTTATCGACGTCAGCAGCCCTTTCTTAAAGAATCTCTACCAGTTTCTGAAAGGTTCCGGCTTTAACGTTGTCCTATTTGATCGCGAGGGCTATTTACTGGAGATAATGGGCGACCATGATATCGCCGAAACGATGAAGAATGCGGGCGGTGTTGTCGGTGCCCTGTGGAACGAACAATCAGCCGGCCACAATGTTTCAGGCACGATCATCGAAGTTAAAAGGCCCATCCAGATCTTCGGCAGTCAACATTATATCAAAGATTACCATGGAGAAACCGGTTCCGGTGCGCCCATTTTCTCATCGGACGGAGAGTTGCTCGGTGGGATTACCCTGACGGCCAGGAATTTCCGGGTCAATCCGCATACGCTGGGTATGGCCGTTGCGGCCGCCTATGCCGTTGAGAATGAACTGCGGACCCGAAAGGCCTTCGCTGAAAGTCAAACGGCCTACAGATATCAACAAGCTGTTATTACATCGATACCGGAGGCGATGCTGACTGTTGACAATTTCGGCATCATTTCCCTCTGCAATGATCCGGCCCAAAAATTGTTCTCTTCGCCGTCCGTTCCGGCAGAGGGAAAATCCTTGAGCGCCGTCTTGGCAAAAGAAAATGCGTTACTGCTTAAATTGATTGCAAATAATGATGCCATAACAGATAAGGAGGTCCGTATATTTTTTCACAAAGCGTGGCATGATTATACACTGACGTTGACACCGATTATTTCCGCCGAAAACGAACACATTGGGAAGATTGTTGTTCTCAATGAGATCAAAAGGGCGAGAACCATGGTGACAAAAATGCTGGGTGCCCGTGCCGCCTATCGCTTTGAGGATATCTGCGGCCAAAATCCAAAATTTCTGGTCACAATAGAACAGGCCAAAATGGTTGCCCGAAACGATTCGAACGTTCTTCTGCTCGGGAAAAGTGGAACAGGAAAGGACATCTTCGCTCAATCGATCCACAATGCGAGCAGCCGGAGAGAAGGACCCTATGTTGCGATAAACTGCGGTGCAATTCCGCGGGATCTGATTGCCAGTGAACTCTTTGGCCATGAGGAGGGGGCTTTCACCGGTTCACGACGTGGCGGCAGCCCCGGAAAATTCGAACTGGCCGACGGCGGAACGATTTTTCTCGACGAGATTGCCGAAATACCTCTTGAACTGCAAATCGTGCTTCTGCGGGTTATCGAAGATAAGACCATTACCCGTATCGGCGGTAAACAAACACGGAAAATCGATGTGCGGATCATCACGGCCACAAATAAAAATTTGAGAGAAGAAATTGAAAAAGGAAACTTCCGGGAGGATCTCTTTTACCGGATCAATGTATTCAACATCGAGATGATTCCCCTGCGCGAAAGACCGGACGATATTCCTCTTCTAACCCGGTGGTTTATCAAAAAATACGAAGATAGTTTGGGAAGGCACATCAAACATGTGGACGATCATATCATCGAGGCTTTTCTCCGGTATTCCTGGCCCGGCAACATCAGGGAACTGCAAAATGTCGTTGAAAGAATGATGAACTTTGCCCGTGCCAATGAACTCTCCGGTGATTTGATACCGCCAGAAATCATCAAGACCAGGCCAAAGCTCCTTCAGATAAGTGATTTGGAATCCCCGGAAGAGAATGAAAAAAAAATGATTATCAAAATGCTCGAACTGAATTTCCATAAAATGAAAATCGCCGAAAAGCTCAATGTTTCCCGAGCGACCCTTTATCGGAAATTCAAGAAATACAGCATCCGGATCAGCAAATAATCCAGTGCCTGTTTTCTTCCCGAGGAAAGAGACCATCGAACTCATTGAATTTTCTGTAATCAAGTCGATTACATTTTACCCATGATAATATTGAATTGACAATGGACCGCTTTATATTTTATTTAGAATGGAGATTTTGAATTATTACCGGAGATTTTCTAAACACGGGATTCTCTAAAGGAATGGGAACTCTTGACTGTAACGATAAAATCCATATTAATGAAAGGAGGCAGTTTTAATGATTAAGTCAAGATTGTGTGATTTGATCGGGATTAAATATCCTATCATCCAGGCGGGGATGGGACCCTTCAGCAACAACAATCTCTGTGTCGCCTCAGCCAATGCGGGCGTACTGGGATTGCTTTCCACCAGTGGTCTGTTCAACAAAAACGACCAACCCTGGGTTTATAATGCTTTTTGCGACACCGGTGAGGCAAACCGCGACGACGATATGGCCACGGTGCTGGAAACGGTTCTGAAGCGTACCCACCGTCTGGTCAAAGACAAAGGAGGTGT
>JAFGLN010000103.1 GCA_016928025.1 Deltaproteobacteria bacterium | reverse complement strand
GAATAATGGTCGGGGCGGCAGGATTTGAACCTGCGACATCCTGCTCCCAAAGCAGGCGCGCTACCAGGCTGCGCTACGCCCCGATAAAGGGGAGAATCTCCATATCTTAAAGCTTTTCCACAAGGCATGGCGGCTGCTAATGATTTATATTTTGCAGGCTTATCTTGAGTTTACCCAAGGCCTGCGCCCGGTGACTGATTTTATTTTTTTCATCATCCGGCAGCTGTGCCACCGTTATACCATGATCGGGCAAAAAAACAATCGGATCATAGCCGAAACCATTCGTTCCGACCGGTTCATGATGGATCCGTCCGCACCACCGGCCTTCAAAATGCTCATGATGTCCGTCGGTGTGGTAAAGCATCAGGACGCAGCGGAAAGCCGCTGTTCTTTTGTCTGGAGGAACATTGGCCAGCCTCGCCAGCAGCTTGCGGTTATTGTCTTCGTCCGTCGCCGTCTCCCCCGCATACCTGGCCGAATAGATACCCGGTTCTCCGTCCAGGACATCCACTTCCAGTCCCGAATCATCGGCCAGGGCCATTTCACCGGTAAATTCGGAAACGGCTCTCGCTTTTTTCAGGGCATTATCAAAAAAGCTCCGGCCGTCTTCGACAATCTCAGGCATATCCTGATAATCATTAAGGGATTGCCATTCTATCGCAAGGTCTTCCAGGATAGACTTTATTTCCTTAATCTTCCCCCGGTTTCGGGATGCGATCACAATCTTCGTCAACTTAGTGCTCCCAATATATCTCTCTGCTTTTCCTGAAGCGTTCCGATACCCTGGATAGCCAAATCCATCATTTGATTAAGGCCACTTCGATCAAACGGTGTCTTTTCCGCCGTCCCCTGGACCTCAATAAAGAGCCCCCGGCCCGTCATGACAAAATTCATGTCCACTTCGGCCCGGGAATCCTCCTCGTAATCAAGATCGAGCAGGAGATCGCCCTTGACGATGCCCACACTCACGGCTGCCACATAATCATTGACGGGCAGTTGATTCAATTGACCTTGATCGATGAGTTTCCGAAACAGAGAAACCAGAGCGATAAATCCGCCGGTAATGGCGGCGGTTCTTGTTCCGCCGTCCGCCTGAATCACGTCACAGTCCATAGTAACGGTTCTTTCGCCGAATGCGTCCAAATCCGTGACGGCCCGCAATGACCGTCCGATCAGTCTCTGGATTTCATGCGTCCGGCCGCCGATTTTGCCTCGGGTCGACTCCCTTTCCACCCGTGACTGTGTCGAACGGGGGAGCATGGCATACTCGGCCGTCACCCAGCCTTTTCCCGAATTTCTCAAAAAAGGAGGCACCTTATCTTCGATGGTGGCCGTGCAAATGACTTTGGTATTCCCCATCTCCATCAATACGGACCCTTCCGGATAGATCAAAAAATCATTTTGAATTCGAACGGGCCTTAACTCATTCCATTTACGACGGTCGGCTCTCAATTTGTTAAAAATACTCCTTGATGCTTCGGCTAATGGCTTCCGTAACGGCCTGCCGGGTTTTGCCCTCCATCAGTTTTTCATGATCATGCGGGTTTGTCGCAAAGGCAATTTCCAAAACGACGGAGGGAATGGTCAAATCTTTCAGGATGAGGGTGTCGGCCTCCCGAAGTCCCCGGCCCTTCCGCGGGAACACCTTTTGAAGATTTCGCTGGATGATCTGTGCCCATTTTACACTGTCATTGAGATATTTGTTTCTGGTCATATCTTTTATAATCGCCGACGAACCGCCGTTTCCGGAAGATGCTTCGGCGAAACCGGGGAAATAAAGCTCGTAACCGGACGCGTTTTTCCCAAAACCAGCGTTGACATGAAAACTGATAAACAAGTCCGGCTGCGCGGCTTTGACGATCTTTATCCGATCGGTAATCGATATCAGTCGGTCCACGGATCGAGTCAGTTTGATCTCATATTTCCCGGACTGGGCAAACTCTTTCCGAACAGCCTGGGCAATAGCCAACACCAAATCCTTCTCATGATACTTATCGGTCAGATTGACGCCGGTATCCTCACCCCCATGGGCCGGATCGATCATAATGAGATATTTACCCTTGCCGGCTTGGGCCTGTAACTCGGAAGCGGGAAAAACCACTACGACAAACAACAAAAGGACGACAATCGTCCATGATTTCTTTTTCATATCGTTATTTCCTGTCATTTCTAAATCGTTTCTGAAAATCAGCGCTTAATACAGCATAAGAATCGTTCCTGTCAATAGGTCATGACAAGATTACTGCTTGCGCACGCGTTCAACATAAATGACGTCCTTCAGCTTTTTAATGCCCGACACAATCTGGTTGAATTGGTTCAGGTCATTGACATCAATCCGGAAATCGAGGACCGCTTCGATATCGGGCTTGGTCGTAATTTCCGCCCGGCTGATGTTGGTATCCATGGAAGATATGACGGAGCTGACTTCCGCGAGGATACCCTTTTTGTCCCGGCAGACAACACGCATATCCACGGGATAAGTGTGTTTTTCCTTGATGCTCCACTGGACGTCCACCAGTCTTTCCGGATCCATATCCCGGGCCTTGGGACACAGTGTTGTGTGGATGGAAATACCCCGGCCCCTTGAAATATAACCGACGATCTCATCGCCGGGAATGGGATTGCAGCACTTGGCAAATCGAACCATAACGTCTTCAATCCCCGTCAGTGAAATGCCGACGGGCGCCTGTTCGGAGGTTCTCGTCCGAATTTTTGTCGTTGTATCCTCACCGGCCGCCCTGTCCGTTTCCGGAAGAAATTGATGGACAATCCGTTTTGCCGATACCCTGCCGTAACCGATGAGGGCCAATAAGTCATCAAGGGCGGCGACGGAGTATTCCTCATAGAGTTTTTTCATTTCCTCCGATTTAATGAGTTGATTGAACTTCAAGTGGTTCTTGCGAAATTCTTTTTCCAGAAGCTCCCGTCCGAGGGCAACACTCTTTGTCCTTTCTTCAACTTTAACCCAGCTTTTGATCTTCGCGATGGCCTTAGAGGTCACGACATATTTCAACCAGTCCTTACTGGGGTGATGTCCTGCCTGGGTTATAATCTCGACGGTATCGCCATTCCGGAGTTGATATTTAAGCGGTACGATCGCCCGGTTGACCTTCGCACCGATACATTGATTGCCAATGTCCGTATGGATGCCGTAGGCAAAATCGATGGGGGTCGCACCCCGGGGAAATGACTGCACATCGCCTCTCGGCGTAAACACGTAGACTTCATCGGGGAAAAGGGCCAGCTTCAGATTGGACATAAACTCCCGGGGATTTTTCAGTTCCTGCTGTGTTTCCAGCAGTTCCCGGAGTTTCCTGATCTGCTCGTCATCCTCCCCCAACTCCGCCCTTTTTTCCTTATACCGCCAGTGCGCGGCAATCCCGCCTTCGGCCCATTCATGCATGGCCCTGGTACGGATCTGAATCTCCACCCGCTCGCCATAGGGACCGATCACCGTTGTGTGCAGGGAACGGTAATGATTGGCCTTGGGCATGGCGATGTAGTCCTTGAAGCGTCCCGGTACGGGTTTCCAGAGGGCATGAACCATACTGAGTGCTTCGTAGCACTCCTTCTCTTTATCCGAATCCAGGATCAGCCGAAAGGCCGTCAGATCATAGACATCATCAAAATCCAGATTCTGCTCCTCCATTTTCCGATAGATGCTGTAAAAGTGCTTCGCCCGCCCCTCAACCTCACCTTGCAGACCAAATCCGTCCATCTCCCGTTTGATGATCGTCTTGACTTCGTTGGTATACTTCTCTCGCTGTTGCTTTTTTTTGGCCACCCTTTTGGCCAACTCGTTATAGGTTTCATAATCCAGATAGCGAAAGGCCAGATCCTCCAGTTCCACCTTCATCCAATTGATACCCAGACGATTGGCCAGGGGAGCGTAAAGATCGAGGGTTTCTTTGGCGATGTATTGTTGTTTTTCCGCTGTTTGAAACTCCAATGTCCGCATATTGTGAACCCGGTCCGCCAATCTGACCAGAAGAATCCTGATATCCGACGACATGGCCAGCATCATTTTTCGGAAATTCTCCGCCTGTTTTTCCACCTGACTGCCGAAGGTGATCTTGCCGATTTTTGTCAGTCCATCAACCAGAAAGGCCACTTCCTTTCCGAAGGCCTCTTCTATTTGTTCGATGGTCGCCACCGTATCTTCAACGGTATCATGGAGGATGCCCGTCAGGATTGTCGCGGCATCCAGCTTCAGGTCCACGAGGATGCCGGCCACTTCCATCGGGTGCGTCAGATAGGGCTCACCGGAGAGCCGGACTTGTCCCTGGTGCACAGACGCAGAAAAGACATAGGCTTTCTGGATCATCTCCACTTCTTCGGCGGAGAGATAACTTTGTGCTTTATCCAGGATGTCCGTAATGCGTATCATAAAATGCCAGGTTTCAGGGATGAGGTTAAAGGTTCAAGGTTTTGGTTTTCACACTACAGATTCAGTTTTATCCGGCACCCTGTTCCTTGGACCTTTACCTTTTTTCCTGTTCGACATAAGTGACAATATCGTTCACAATATCATCCACTGATGCGACTTTGACTTCTTTCGTATTCCGGATGGTCAATTCGACCTTTCCTTCGGCAAGTTTTTTCGGTCCGATAGTTACTCTCAGGGGGATACCAATGAGATCGGCGTCTTTGAATTTCACACCCGCTCTTTCGTCCCGGTCATCCAACAAAACGTCAACCTGCCGGTCCATAAGTAATTTATACATTTTTTCCGCCGTCTCCGCAAGGGCCGCCTCATTCATATTGACCGGTGTAATGATGACCTCAAAAGGCGCAATCGGCACGGGCCAGATGATGCCGTCCTGATCATTATTCTGCTCAATGGCGGCAGCAACGGTTCTGCCGATGCCGATACCGTAGCACCCCATGATCATGGTCTGTTCACGGCCGTTTTGATCGAGGTAAACCGCTTTCATGGCTTTGCTGTATTTCGTACCCAGTTTGAAAACATGACCGACTTCGATGCCCCGGGCAAATTTCAGACTTTTCCGGCACCGGGGGCATCCATCACCGTCCCTGACCATCCTTAAATCGGCAAAAGCATCGACTTTAAAATCGCGACCGATATTGACGTTTTTGACATGATAATCTTCCCGGTTGGCCCCCATAACGACATTCGTCATATTTTGAAGGGAATAATCGGCGATGACCCTGGCCTTGATCCCCACCGCGCCAGCAAAGCCCCGGGGAGCTCCGGTGACCGCATAAATCATGTCATCGTCCGCCAGTTCCAGCTCATCACAATTCAGGTAATTCTTAACCTTGATTTCATTGACGTCGTCGGCGCCGCCCACGAGAACCGCAATCGGTTTGCCGTCGGCATTAAAAATGAGGGTTTTGACGACATCCGGCGGTTTGACGCAGAGAAAGGCACAGACTTCCTCAATGGTTTTGACATCGGGGGTATGCACTTCACAGAGGGGCAAAAAATCCTCTGTCCTGATCTCTTCTTTTTCCGGCACGGGAACTTCCGCTTTTTCCAAATTCGCCGCATAGTCGCAGGCGCTGCAAAAAACAATGCCGTCCTCACCGGAGTCGGCCATAACCATGAATTCATGGGAGAAACTGCCGCCGATGCTTCCCGAATCCGCTTCCACCGCCCTGAATTTCAATCCGCAACGGGCAAAGATCCTCTGGTAGGCATCGAACATCTTACCATAGCTGACCTCGGCGCCTGCTTCATCCGCGTCAAAGCTGTAGGCGTCTTTCATGCCGAATTCACGGCACCGCATCACGCCGAACCTCGGCCTGATTTCATCACGGAATTTGGTCTGGATCTGGTAGAGATTTTTGGGCAGTTGGCGATAGGTTTTGAGTTCATAGCGGATCAGGTCAGTGATGACCTCTTCATGGGTCGGCCCCAGACAATACTCACGGTCATGGCGGTCCCGGAAACGCAGCAATTCCTTTCCATAGTGATCCCAGCGGCCCGATTCCTGCCATAGCTCGGCGGGATGGACCATGGGCAGAAAAACCTCCTGGGCTCCCGCCCGATTCATCTCTTCCCGGACAATGTTTTCCACTTTTTTGATCACCCGGTAGCCCAACGGCAAATAAGCATAGATCCCGCTGGTTAATTTTCTAATCATGCCCGCCCTGATCATCAATTGATGGCTGACAACCTCCGCATCGGAAGGAACTTCTCTCGTGGTCGGCAGGAACATATCTGAATAGCGCATTAAACCCCCTTGTTAACTTTTTTTATCCTCTCCGGTATCATCGATTCAATTTCATCAATCAGGACATTGACGAACTCGCTTTCTTTTACTTTTCCGACCACCTGTCCTTTTTTAAAGAGCAGGCCGAAACCCTTACCCCCGGCGATCCCGATATCCGCCTCCGCAGCTTCTCCCGGGCCGTTCACAACGCATCCCATGAGGGCGATTTTGATATAACTTTTAACGCCCGTCAGCCTCTTTTCAACGTCTGCGGCCAACTTGATAAGATCGATCTCACAGCGGCCGCAGGTCGGGCAGGAAATAATATCCGGACCGATTCTTCTTATATCCAGGGCCCGGAGGATACCAAAGGCCAAACCAACCTCGCTGACGGGATCCCCGGTAACGGAAACACGAATCGTATCGCCGATCCCTTCATACAGGAGCGTCCCGATACCAATCGACGATTTGATGGCGGCGTTGACCAACGTTCCCGCTTCCGTTACGCCTAAATGCAGAGGATAGTCCGTTTTGGCGGCAATGGCGTGATAGGCCTCGATCGTGGTGGCAACATCGGATGATTTCAAAGACAGTTTGATCGCATCAAATCCCAAATCCGAGACAAGGGCGATATTTCGCAGGGTGCTCTCGACCAAGGCATCCGCCGTCGGACCCCCATGTTTTGCCAGGATATCCTTCTCAACGGAACCCGAATTAATGCCGATACGCATGACGACGCCCCTTTCCTTAGCCGCCTTGACGACGGCCCGGATTTTTTCCCGCGCCATATTGCCGGGATTGATCCGAATGCCCTCTGCGCCGCTTTCCATGGCCGCCAAGGCCAGACGGTAATTGAAGTGAATATCGGCAACTAAAGGGATCTTGATCTTTTTTTTAATTGCTTCGATGGCCTGGGCGGCTTCCTGATCGGGAACGGCGACCCTGATCAATTCACAACCGGCAGCTTCAAGCCTTCTGATCTGGGCCACCGTCTTTTTGACATTTCTGGTATCGGTACAGGTCATGGATTGCACACAAACGGGGGCGCCGCCGCCCACCTGGAGCGGACCGAAAAAAACCGCTTTCGTTTTTTTTCTGTCCATCAGCGCCCTTTACCTACCCCCCTATTCTGAATACGTTCTCAGGAAAACCACGAATTCGGGAACAGGTTTTTCAAATTGTGACAATAAACGAACGGCACATTCAAGGGTTATTGACCATCCAACTTTTTTTGTTTTCTTTCGATCCATATTCCTTGAACCTTTCACCTTGAACCTTTCTCCTCACACTTAATCGCAGCCCCGCCAGCAATATAAACACAACTGATCTTCCGGTAAACCAATCGCCTCGATCATATCATCAATATTCAAATACTTGAGAGAGGTCACGTTCAAATCCTGACGGATCCAATCGATCATTTTTCTGTATGCTTCGGAATCCGGATTCAGATAAGCGCTGACATCCTCAATATCTTCGCCTTCGATGGCCCGGATCGCCCGGCGGCACGCAAGTTCCGTAATGGATCGTGTTGAAGCGCCGTATCTGCACGGAAACATCAGAGGCGGACAGGCCGGCCGGATGTGAATTTCCTTGGCGCCGTTATCCCAGAGTTTTTTGATGGTAAAATTTTTCAACTGCGTCCCCCGGACAATGGAATCGTCACAGATGACCATACGGCTGCCCTGGATGATGTCCTTGACGGCGCTCAGCTTCATCGTGGCCACCAGATCCCTGATATCCTGTGAAGGAGGCGTATAGCTCCTGCCGTAGCCAGGTGTGTATTTGACAAGGGGCCTACGATACGGAATGCCGGCCTGGATGGCGTATCCGATGGCATGACCGACGCCGGAATCAGGAACACCCGCTACAAAGTCGGCTTCAACCTGATCATTTCTGGCAATGGCCTTGCCGCATCTTTCCCGGGCACTTTCGACACAGATACCTTCGTAGGCGGAGGCGGGATAGCCTGTGTAAATCCATAGAAAAGCGCATACATGTTTTACTTTGTTTTCGGGCTTCTGGTTCTTGAGCCCTGAAGGCGAGAGCATGACTATTTCTCCCGGTCCCAGAGACTTCAGCAGGTCATATCCGATATTGGGAAACGAACTTAATTCCGTCGCAACAACGAGTCCTCCGGAATCCGGTCCGTCATTGACGCCGATGGAAAGGGGAAAACGTCCATACTTATCCCGGGCGGCATAGACACCCTCCGGCGTCATGATCAGGATGCAAATGGAACCTTCAATCAAGTCCTGGGCAATCTCAATCCCATCAACTATTGACTCCCCTTTATTGATCAACCGGGCCACCAATTCGACGGTATTGATGCCGCCTCCTGTCATTTCATTAAAAGAAAATCCTTCCTGCAATAACTTCTTGGCAAGAATGTTTTTATTGTTGATCAGACCTGTGGCGGCAATGGCGAAAGTCCCGAACTTGGAGCGGATAATAAGCGGCTGCAGGCTATCATCGTCGATGGCGCCGATCCCCATATTGCCGGTCATTTCTTTGTAATCATCGACAAATCGGGACTTAAATTGTGCCTGGCTGATGCTGTGAATGGTATTATAAAATCCTTTATGACTGAAAACGGCCATCCCGGCGCTTTCCGTTCCCAAATGCGAGTGATAATCCGTCCCGTAAAATAGCGTCTTGGAACAATTTACTTTTGTTGCTACACCAAAAAGACCTCCCATATCCATCCATCCTTATCTGATATATTTTTTTCGGCCCCAAAGATATGAATCCTCTTGCAATTGACTTGATCTGCCCGACTGACCGGCTTGTCGTCCCGAATACTGGGCAATCAGTGATCCCCCAAAAGATGGTCACCCCATAAACCAATGCACTTGTACCTTTGTGGAATTATGCAATGTAGGCCGATTAAGAAATACACAAACGCATCAATGTCAGCATACCGCTCAATGATTCATCTTCATCTGACTTCTTTGATGCTGATTTCGACATGAATTTATTTTTTGTTCAATCCGTATTTTTCCTGCAATTGCTGATAGGCCAAATCAGGCACCAATCCCTTAACATTACCGCCCAGGGCGGCAACTTCCTTGATGAGCTTGGAACTGGTATAGAACCATCGGTAACCGGTCATGAGAAAAACCGTTTCCATTTCCTTGTTTAATCGTCGGTTCATCAATGCCATTTGGAATTCATATTCAAAATCAGACAGAGCCCTCAGACCTCGAACAACGACGTTGGCCTTTTCTTTTTTTACATAATCGACCAGAAGACCTGAAGAACAATCAACCCGAACCTTTTTGTTGTGATTAAGAACTTCTCTGATCAAGTTCATTCGCTCTTCAACGGTGAAAAGAGACTTCTTCTCTGGATTATAGGCCACCAAGATAATCAATTTGTCGAACATTTTCAGCGCTCTCTGGATAATATCCATATGCCCGTTCGTAATGGGATCAAAAGAACCCGGATATACAGCTACTTTTTTCATATTCCTCCCATTTCCCCTTATCTTAATTTCAAAAAAGAGAGAATTGTATCTCCATATCTTCTTTGATCAAATAATTCAAAGACACCCGAATCATGAATTCCTTCCCTCGTCGAATGCTGTATCACAGCAACACCATCCTCCGCGACCAGACGGCTTGTGCCGATCCATTCTATTGTTCTGTCAATCAGATCTTTTTCATAGGGCGGATCGGCAAACACAATATCGAATCTTTCCGGTCTGCTTTCCAGTAATTTGATTCCTTGTCGAACATCAACCGCAAGGACAGCGTACCGGTCTTTAAAACCGCATTCACGAAGATATTTTTTGATGAGATGAATCAGAACAGGGTTTTTTTCAACAAAAACCACTTTGGCGGCGTCCTGGCTCAGGGCCTCCAGCCCCACGCTACCGCTTCCTGCATATAGATCAAGAAAGGACTTTCCCGAAACCGGATAGAGCAAATTGAAAAGCGCTTCTTTGATCCTGTCGGAAGTAGGCCTGATCCGACAATCCTTCGGTAATCCCAAACGTCTGCCTTTGGCCTCGCCCCCGATAATTCTCATATATCGTCTCGAAAAGATGGTTGTCCAAACCGAAATACCATCCTCAATCACAACCTTTTCTAGATCTTTTTTACATTAATTGTGCGCCTCTGCCTGGTATCTTCATAATATTTCTTCCCTGCTCTTGCCAATTGCCATACAGGCCCTGATAGTCCATAACCGAAGGCAAATGTAAACATCATGATTTGGGGTTCCGCAACCACGATAATGAATATCAGGACGATCAAAAAAAACGACATGAACGGCTGCCGGGCAAAGAAATTCAGGTCCTTAAAACTGTAATATTTAACCGAGCTGACCATCAGCAGCGACAGGCCGATGACACTGAAGATGACGACCGGATTGGAAAACGTTCCTTCGCCCCCCAGATAATGATATAACAAAACAGCCGTCGCCACAGCCGCGGCAGCAGCCGGTATGGGCAAGCCGTTAAAAACCCTGCTGTCAATCAAATCGCTTTGGACATTGAACCTCGCCAGACGCATGGCACCGCAAACAACAAATAAAAAGGCTGTCAACCAACCCCATTTCCCGTGTTGGAACAATGACCACATATACATCAAAACAGTCGGTGCAACGCCGAAAGACACCAGATCGGACAATGAATCATATTCCGCACCGAATTTACTTATCGTATTCGTTATTCTGGCGATTCTGCCATCCAGGCCGTCTAAAGCGATAGCGATAATGATGGCGATAGCGGCGATGAAAAAATTTCCCTTAACCGAGGCGATGATGGAATAAAAACCGCAAAAAAGACTGGCCGTCGTAAAAAGATTGGGCAGGAGGTAAACGCCCTTTTTCATATCCGCTTTTCTGAATCGTGAAGGTTTTGTCATTCCAGGTATCCTATAATGGATTCCCCGGCCTTAACCTTATCTCCGACAGCGACGGAAATACGGGAATCACGGGGGAAAAAAACCTCGAGTCGGGAACCGAACCGGATGAGGCCGAAACGTTCGCCCTTCTTGACAAGCATGCCTTCCGTCAGCCAGCAAACAATCCGCCTCGCAATTAATCCCGCTATCTGAACGACCAACAACTCCCTGCCGTCATCCATCTTGATGAGTACGGAGTTTTTCTCATTCAATTCAGATGCTTTATCTAAATTGGCCGATAAAAATTTCCCTTTTTTATAGCCAATGGCGGCAATTTTACCCGAACAGGGAATCCTGTTCACGTGGACATTAAAAATATTCATGAAAATGCTGACCTTTTTAAAAGATCCTTCAGCCATCTCATCGGATACAAAATCTTCTTCAATTTTAATGACTTTGCCGTCAGCCGGGGACAAAACCGCATTCATATCAATCGGTATAGATCTTTCCGGATTACGGAAGAACCAAGTACAAAATATCGCTGTAATGAATAATAGCCCTGTCAGCCAACCGATGCCAAACAGGGCAGATATAACGGTCAGTCCGCCGAACAAAATAATGAAAGGCCAGCCTTCACGTGCAATAAAACTGTTGTGGTCCATAGGTTCGATCAATTGTTTTAGTAGTCAGGATTAAACGTACAACTTCCCAACATTCCAGAATTAATGCGGGACACTGTCTCATATCTTGCGATATTTTTCCAGAATTTTATAAATCTTCTCTTTTCCGATCAGCTTCTTTTTTTGCAGATTTTTCTTTTGAATTTCTTCTTCTGCGGTCAAATAAATACGTTTATTGAAATTTTCGAGGTCTTCTTCGATTTTTCTGTGGTCCTCAACATATTGTTTCAGTTCATCGTCCTGATGAATAAACTTTCGAATCAAGCTTTCTTCGGCGTCTTCCATAGTACTCATTCCTCCCTGCTATTTCCTTATATTAATTGGGAATATATGTCAATACTCGTCACCTGCCTGCTTTGGGACCTTACTCTTTCTGTATCTTCACCTCAGCTTCCGAAGCGCGGAGGTATCGTGGGGTAAAATTGAAAAGGTCCAGCACGTTGCCCGTCTTAAATTGCCGAATCCCCAAAAGACCGACGCAAGCCGCTCTGATGTGTTGATGGACAGGCAAGGTGAAATAAGCATGGTCCGGCAGGGCTTCTTTGATGGCATCCCGGTAAACAGAAGCCCCATCACCAAAAAAAATGCAATCCTCATGAATCTCCGACAGCATTTTTTCGACTTCAATCGCTTTTTCCGCTGAAACCCTCTCGATATGGTTCTGATGATTTGCCCGATAAAGGGCGGTGTAAACCTGCTTTTTTTTGGCATCCAGCATGGGACAGATCAGCATCGATGAATTTGTGATGTTAAAGGCCAGGGCATCCAGAGCGGATACGCCCACGGCAGGCTTGCCGGTCGCCATGGCAAAACCTTTGACCGTACTTGCTCCGATACGCAATCCCGTAAAGGAACCCGGCCCCACGGTGCATGCATAAAGATCAATGTCCATCATTTTCATGCCGGCCAGACCGATAAGATGATTAATGGAAGGCAGAAGCGTGGCGGAATGGTTCAAACCCAGATTGATAATTATTTCAGCGCGGATATCTTCCTCCTCCAGGAGAACACAACCGGCCGTTGTTGTTGACGTATCAATCGCTAAAGTAAACATCTCTATTTCTGAATGGTTTTCGAGGGCTCTTCGATGACCCGGGGATTATTCATCCTGTCGATATCCATGATAATCACAAAAATCATCAGGGCGATCAGAATGACAAACCCGATCTGCTGGGCCCGCTCTCGCCATTTGATACTGATTTCCCGTCCCGTAATGAGTTCAATAAGGTAGAATGCGAGATGTCCGCCATCCAAAACGGGGATGGGCAGAAGATTCAGGATGCCCAGGTTGATGCTTAACAGCCCCATAAACATCAGAAAAGGGATCAATCCCGCCTTGGCCTGATCGCCGGCAATCTGAGCAATCAGGATCGGACCGCCCAGGGTGCGGGGTGAAATGGCCCCTTCTATGATCTTGATAATACTCAATATTGTCAGTTTTGTGATGACCCAGGTTTGAACGAGCGATGACCAGCATGCGGCGATGGGATTCATCCTCTCGATAAACAGATCTTCAGACGGGCTGATGCCGATTTTATAAGACTCGATTTCCTCGCCGAAGATATTTTTACTTTTCATTAATCTCGGCGTAATCATAACATCTGTCAGCCGGCCATTTTTCTCCAAGGTAATCTTTAACGTCTCGCCGTTGCTGCTGCTGATAATTTTGGCCATATCCGGCCATTTGGACACTTTTTTATCGCCGACGGCGACAATCACATCATCAATCTCGAGACCGGCCTCGAAGGCGGCGGACCCTTCTTGGACGCCGCCTACTTTTGTCGTCATGGCGGGAATACCCCACATATAAACGAACGCGAAAACAACAACGGCCAAAACAAAATTAAACAAAGGCCCGGCCACGACAATGGCAATGCGTTTCCAGACGGGTTGCTTCAAAAAAGACCTCTTCTCATCTTCATCAGTCAGTTCCTCGACTTCGCTCTCACCCAGGAGCTTTACATAACCGCCTAATGGAATAGCCGACAGAATATACTCCGTTTCCCCCATTTTTTTACCGATTAATTTCGGACCGAATCCCAAGGAAAACTTTAAAACGCCGACGCCTGAATACTTGGCCACCAGAAAATGTCCCAGTTCATGGACAAAAATGAGGATGCCCAGTAAAATAACAACAGATACGATAATGGTTGTTAATCCCGTCAATGGTTAATCTCCTTCATATATTGTTTTGCTTCTTCTCGGGCCCACCGGTCCGCTTCAAGGATATCATCCAGGGAAGGGACCTCTTTCGTCACATGACGGTTAAGAACCTCCCTGATGATTTCCGGTATATCCGTGAAGCGTATCCGCCTTTCGATAAAGGCGGCCACCGCCATCTCGTTGGCCCCATTCAATGCCGCCGGCAGGGTCCCGCCTTCTCTGCCCGCCTCATAGGCGAGCCTCAAATTGGGAAATTTACGATCATCAGGTTCAAAAAATTCAAGAGGTCCCGCCCGGAAAAAATCCACAGCTCCCCCGGGCCGATGGAGCCTTTCCGGATAAGAAAGGGCATAGGCTATGGGAATTCGCATATCCGGATTTCCGAGCTGGGCGATCACGGACCCGTCAACATATTCCACCATGGAGTGTATAATGCTTTGCGGGTGAATATGCACGTCAATTTGATCGATATTCACATCAAAAAGCCATTGGGCCTCGATAACCTCCAAACCTTTGTTCATCATGGACGCCGAATCGATGGTAATCTTTTCGCCCATACGCCAGGTCGGGTGCTTCAGGGTCTCCTCAGGCGTCACCCGGATCATTTCCTCCAGGGAAAAATTCCGAAAAGGCCCTCCCGAAGCCGTCAGGATAATTCGCCTGACCGCCTTCCGGTCTTGGCCCGCCAGACACTGAAATATGGCGCTGTGTTCGCTGTCGACCGGCAGGATTTTCACGCCCTTGGCCTCGGCTTTCTTGCAAACGAGGCTTCCTGCCATCACCATCGTTTCCTTGTTGGCCAAGGCAATATCCTTCCCGGCCTCAATCGCCGTAATCGTCGGCAACAAACCCGCGGCACCCACGATAGCGGAAACGACCATCCGGACTTCTTGCATCGAAGCGATTTCCTGATAACCTTCGGTCCCAAAAAGAATCTTCGTATCCTTCGCCGGACCAAGCATCTCTCTTAATGCCCCGGCCGCTTTTTTATCAATGACGGAAACGCACTTCGGTTTGAACCGTTCGATCTGCTGAGCGAGCAGTTCGATATTGCGCCCTGCGGCAAGAGCACAAATCTTAAAGAGAGACGGATGGTCTTTAATAACATCTAACGTGTTGACGCCGATGGAACCGGTCGAACCAAGAACGGCTATTGTTTTCATTTGATAATCCATACATAATAGTAATAGACAAAGGGTGCCACGAATAATAGACTGTCCAGCCGGTCCAAGATGCCTCCATGACCGGGCAAAACAGAGCCGGAATCTTTCACACCCGATGCCCGCTTAATGAGAGACTCACAAAGGTCCCCCAACTGCCCCAGAATGCTGCCGATAAATCCTAATATAACGGCATGAACAACGGAAAACTCCGGCAACAGGATCTGCTGATAGATCACGCAGGCGCCGATGCTCCCTCCGATCAATCCCAGAATGCCTTCCGTGGTTTTGGCCGGGCTGACAACAGGGAGCAGTTTTGTCTTCCCCCAGGTCCTCCCCACATAAAAGGCTGCGGTATCCCCCGCGAAAGCCAGTACCAGGACAAAAAACACCCATAAAATCCCGTCGTCAAAACGGCGGATCAGGATGAAGTGCGTCATCAAGAGCGGAATATACAAAAAACCAAAAACCACCTTGCCTGCAGGTGTTATATCCAGACCATGTTCCCGAACCCTCAAGAGGTAAAGCGCAAACACGATCAGGAAAGCAAAAGTCAATACCGCTAAAATCAGGAATGAATCGCCGATGTATCCGGCAAGGAAAATCAGGGCGGCAATCACCAGAACTTCCCATTTTTCCCAGGCGAACGACTTGTCAAAGACCATGGCATTATACTCCAAAACGCCGCCCAGGATGAAGGCACCGATAACAACGGCAAATATCGTTGCCGATCCGTACAGAATGATCAATAAAAGCAGCGGAACGGCAATGATGCCCGTAATCCACCTTTTTATATGCGGGCTGATCTCAGCGGCCAAGATTTGTCCTTTCGATCATGTCTTTTGTATCTGATCGGACGTCAATCCGAATCTTCTTTCCCGTCTCTGATATTCGGCAATGGCTTTCAGAAGATCATCCCGCCGGAAATCAGGCCACAGGACATCGGTAAAATAAAATTCCGTATAAGCCATTTGCCACAGCAGGAAATTACTCACCCGATATTCACCGCTTGTACGAATCAAGAGGTCCGGATCGGGCAGCAAAGATGTATCGAGGTAGCTTGAAAAAAGCTCCTTGGTAATTTCTTCCGTTGTTATTTTTCCGGTGTCCTTATCATTTAATATTTTCCGGACCGCATGGATCATCTCATCCCTGCTCCCGTAGCTGAGTGCTAAAGTCAGGATCATTGAGCTGTTTTTCGCCGTTTTTCCGACGGATTCTTTAAGAACCTTTTTTACAGGCTCTCTTAAAGCATCAATATTACCTATGGTCATCAAACGAATATCATTATCCATCAGTTCCTGAATTTCCGAATGCAGGAATTCCTCCAGAAGTCGCATCAAGCCTTCGACCTCACTGTTCGGACGCAGCCAGTTTTCAACGGAAAAGGCATAAAGGGTAAGACATTTAATACCCAATTCACGGCAGGCACGGACCGTATCACGAACGGCCTCGGCACCTTTTTTATGCCCCGAAACTCTTCCCAGGGCATGTTTCTGCGCCCACCTGCCATTGCCGTCCATGATGATGGCAATATGTTGCGGAAGTTTTTGCAAGTCAATATTTGTCATATATATTACAAAAATCTTTATTGAAAAAAAAAGTATAATACCATGGGGATAGGGAGTAGATGAAAATTTTCTTGGGGTCCTGATTACGCTCTATTCATTATTACGGTGCCTTGTCTGATCCTATACCCTTGTTTTAATAAATTGATTAACACAATAACCTGTAACTTTCAAGGTGCGTTTGGAGAAGTAAATTCCCCATCCAAGGTCACAATAAAGGCAACCTGCCATTTAAATGATTATGTGTTTTCGTTGATTTGCAATGGTCAAGAAATCGTGTGTATATGTCTTCAATAAGGAAGATTGGGATATGAAATTTATTTGTAAACTTCAATAATCAATCTGAACAACCAGACTCTCTCCATACTGGCCGACATAGACATCCTGCGCGGCGGAGATTCTACCATAGACCGTTGCGGACCAGGGAGATTTCTTTTTTACACCATGCCACACTACCTCCGTCCCCTGGGTTCCATCTCCCCAGATAGCCGCTCGGTTGCTCGTCGTATAGAGGTTGTAGTTCAACGTGTCGCTGCCGCCGCTTTGCCGAATTTTTCGCGGATTGAAGCCTCCCGATGTGGGGCTTACGCTAATAGACACCATAACGCTGACATTTGACGTACAACTGACCATGATTGACCCCGATGAGTCCAGGTCAAACGTGTCGAGCGGATTATAGGTACCGAAGTTCACACCTGTCGAAGAAACATTACAATCACACCAACCCACGACAGGCGAGAAAACCAGAATAAAGACAAAGAAAACGGCAAGGCCTGATGTTGTATAAATGCTTCCGCTATTTTTTTTCATCTTCAATTTCAACGCTGATATCTCCCAGATCAACGATGATCGCATCGCTCTGAGGAACTTTCATCATCAAATAACGGGGCTTGTCCTCATAAACAAACTCGACGGGATAAAAACCCGGCGGTATATTTTCAAAATAGAATTCGCCGCCACTACCCGTCTGACACGTTATCTCTTTGGCCGGCACTTTTATGGTCATCTCATAATACTCTAAAGGCTCTTCGGCATCCGCGATCCTTATCTTTAGGAAACCCGTGAAGGCCTGGATTTTGACGGCGTCAAACTTGATGAGCGTGCCGCTTCGCCACGGCGGGGAAACATAACGATTGACCCGGGTCAGTTTATAATTGACCGGTATATCCTTGTCGTTAATAGCGATATAATTATCCACAAAAGCACCGAGATTCGGTATGACGATTTTCCCCTCATCGTCCGTTCTACCGACTTTGTGATTATTAAAATAGGCCAGGACGCCCGGCGTTTCTCCTACCTCAATAATGGCGAAGCTGTCATTAACAGGCCTTGAAAAACCGAATTGACCGCCCACATAGACGACACTGCCCCCAACCGAAAACTGATAACTCTCTGTATTGTCGTTATCCTTGTCATATAATCCCCAATACTCGGCAGAATAGATACCGTAGGGTCCGCTATATTGGATATAGGGATTGAAGCATGTCGCATTTGCCATGTCATTGCTAAGCCTTTGCACAGAGGCCCGATAAGACAGACCTTCTCCTAAAGGCGGGTTTTTCTGCACCTGCAATACCTCGGCATGACCCGCTTGATCCTTTTGGTAACTCAACGATGTGGTAACATTTTTCCCGGGATAATAGGTCAGAGCGGCAAAAAACTGGTGGTCGTGCGTGAGGTGTGAAACAAAACGATATGAGGCCGATAAAGATAAATTTTTGCCCAAACTCCGGGAATAGGAAATCCCCAAAGAATGCCGGTCTTCGCCCGCATATTTTTTCGTATGATTCAGTTCAACCGAAATGGACCCCAAAGCCTTGTTTCCGTAACCGATACCGGCGCCGATCTCCAACTCATTTTTTTCCATTAAGGACGCCATAGAATTCCAAGTGTTTAAGTTTTCGTACTTTTTTGTGTATCGGCTGACAAACAGCCGGGCGTTGTATTTTTTACCAAGATATGTATGGGCAAGAGAACCGGCAAGCCCTGCATGGTCCCAATCGCCAACACTGCCGATAAGACTGCCGTCAATAATACCAAAATGCCCCAGCCGGCAGGTTATCTGTGGACCGGCATTAAGCAGACGGCGCATACCCTCTGCCTGGAAGCCTAATGTCGTCCTGTGGGACAGACCATATCGGTGATAAGCCGTAAACATGAGATGGCTGTATTGGTTATCTTTCACAGCGTAAGCTTTCCTTAAAAAACCGATGTTATAACTGTATTCATGAAATCCTTTTTTCAATAAACTGTTCGTAAAATAAAAGGGATATTCGATCACCCTTTCCCTTCCGAAGGCATCTTTCATCCTGATTTCAACATTATGAAAGCCGCCGGATGAAATGATATTTTTCAAATCAAATCCGCCCGGAGAGATTTTTTCAGCCCCGACACGTATCCCATCCAGATAAACACTGACTTCGGACGGCAGTTGTGCATACCCCGAATAGTCAAACCCGGCATGCTTCATGTAATACGGATTAATATCATAATTTTTTGAATAACTTAATCCACCTAACTGAAGGGTGCTGCCGAGAGAACCGGAGGTCGCATAAAAATCGCCGAGGACGATGCGATTAAATGATTTACGATCATCATAAGTAAAACTTGACATTAGTCGGTTAAACCTACGATTGGTTTCAATATCCGAGTAAATGGAATCGGATAAGAAAAGGACGTCCGAAAACCTTATACCCACTTGCTGTGTTGTTGAAAAAGATTCGCGTTCCAAATCAGGTCCTGTTTGATAGTCGAAACCATAGTTAATGAAGAAACTGTTGTCTTTAGGATAATAAACATCAGACCGGTGTGGCTTATCGAAATCGACGCGGGTTTGGGGCAGGAATGCAGGATCAACTGTCAGATTAAGATATACGTTGCTTCCATCGTAATGATATATCACACCACGCATTGATTTGAGGGAAACATAGATATTACCTTCCAACTCCGTTAACTGCCCTCGCGGTTCGGCGAAACCCATTGCTTTGAAGTCGTCGACTTTAATGAGGAAATCGTGATCAGAGGTCAACTTTACAAAGAATTCCCCTTTTTCAACCTCATTTATCTTAATGGCGACAATGGCTGTTTCAAACCTGTTATCCGCTGCATTCGCCGGCCGTGACCAGATCAATCCAATCGCAATGATAACGATCAGACAAGGGATGATCCTTTCCCCATAGACTTTTTTCTTTTCTAAAGTGCCGGCTGCACAGTTAGGGATAAAGGCCACGGGTATTCTCCGGCATCGGCGCCTTCGGATATAAAAAAACGGTAGCTCAGTTGAGCCGTAACAATTTTTTGACTGTAAGGCTGGTGAACAAAGGACGCCCCGGAATTAATCTGAACATCATAAGCCAATCCATAAATCAACACTTCCTTGAAAGGCCTGCACAGTCCCTCAAACAAGAGAACATAACCGGCTTTATTGTTATTTTTGATGGTCACCCGTGTTGCAGCCTGAATATCTATATATCCTTTTTCAATATCCGAATGACTGAGAATAATGATCGGTATCTGGAACAGACTGGAAATCTCACTCACCAGGGGCACCGTAGCCCCAACGCTTAAATGGTATGCCTTTTCACCGGCCAATGCTTTATGGCCGTCTGTAACGAACCCCAGCGACAAGGCCGTTGTCAATGTTGCCGTGATCAGCATGGACTGAAGATTGAGGCCGAAAACCAGATCCCTGTTTCGGATGTAACTCTTTTTAACCAGAATCTCGCCAATGAGACTTTTTGAACCTTTTTGATACACCAATCCCTCTGAGAGTTCCTCATAGGTAAGCCACCCCCCATGGAGCAATATCTGCCCCAGTTTTATCGGTGACGACCATCCCTTCTTATGAATCTCATCCATACGCATCAATACCCATAACTCATTTCGACCTGGCGACAAAGATGGAGATGATTCTGTCCACGGGCTATGTCATCCACCAGTCGGCACATGTCTTTGGCCATAATGATATTCTTTTCTACCGTCGCTTTACTGGTCTTCAATACGACACGGAGATTGCTAATGGCACCGCATGCTTCCGGTGGGATGTCGGTTTCATAGATCTTCTGTGTACCACTCAAAAGATACCATCCGCCGATATCCCGGGCAAAAAGTTCTTTTCCTTCGTCATTTGCACCCCTCACGGCCACGCCGGTTACCACGAAATGGGTGTTACCTTTATTGATTACCGTAACTTTCAATTTTCCGTTGACGACCTCCATATCTTCAATTTCCGGACGATTGTCGATTTTTACAGGATTGATAAATACAGGGATCCCCACTTTCATGAAAAGACGGATTTTAGTGCCTGAATTATCCTTGTCCGGAACGGGCATTTCTTCTACATAGATTCGGTAGGTTTTTTCTATTTTAGCCGGGCGAACATTTGTACCGATGCGGATAATCTTTTCTTGCCCTTTATCAATGGAAAGAATCTTGGGGAACGTTATAATATCCCGCGTTTCTGAATAGACATCTTCGCCCTTCTGATTCTGGCTCCATTCATAGGCCTTAATTTGGATGGGAAATTTTGTGTCACTTACATTTTTGATGATCAGTTTCTCCAGCCTGACCTTTTCATCCAGAAAAATCCTGATGGGCTTAATATCGAAACTGGCCGCCGTTGCTTGTGAACACAGACAAAACACTGCGGAAAAAAATACGCCCACCGTCTGTAATCTGTTCTTATTTAAGACACATCTCTTTTTATACATACTTCCCCCCCCTAAAAGATCCTCATTGATACAGGAGAAAAGGGCAGCCCCCCCTGTTTTGCCCTTTTCCCCTGTTGTGCCATGCTTAATATTCTACAGTAGCTGTCAGAGTGGCACTGTAGCTCTCAACACCGACGTCTTGCTCCGCTGGAATTCGACCATATATATCCTGTGTGACGGCCGCATTGCTCGATGCCTCCACGCTGGAACCCGAGTTATCGGAAGGAAACGTTGTTGTCCGGTCTGAATCGCTATAGAGCGCAAAATTGAGTGTGTCTGAGCCTCCCGTCATGGAGCGGGTACCTGATACATAGGTTTTATAGCTTGTAGCCTTAACACATCGCAAAGTCATGTTACCCGCTGCATCGGTCGGCGTTGAACTTGTAGGATCATAAGCGCCGAAGGCAATGTCTGTGACAGCCGTGATTTGGCATGAAGCCGCCACACTCGCGGTGACATTGAGATTTTCAGTATCCGTAGCCGCCATGGCCATGCCGACAAAGGCGACCGCTCCTAAAATAACAAATAAAATAAACAACTTTTTCATACTTTCATCCTCCTTGATTATTTTGTGATTTTTTACATCCCTGTTTATATAATCCGTAATTTATGGCAGTTGAAGATAATCACCCCCTTTCATTTAACAGTCATTCAGTATTCAACAACAATGACCAGTGTTGTCGTGTATGAGGACGCTCCCACATCCTGACCGGGATTGATCTGGCCATAGATGTCCTTGGTTATGGGATTGAAGTTTGATGCTTCTGTTGCCGATACGGAATGATCACTGGGAAAGTCGGTCTCGCAGCCGGCTTCATTATAAAGCCCGAATGTAAGGGAATCGCTGACGCCCGACATAGTCCGGTTGCCGGTAATATACGTTTTATAGCTGGTTCCTTTTACGCAACGAAAAACAACATTACCCGCTGCATAAGCTGGTGATTCACTGAGGGGATCGTAAGCGCCGAAATTGATATCGCCGACGCTTGTGATGCGGCATGAAGATTTGACATCGGCGGAAACAATCAGGTTGCTGGTAGCTGCCGCAGCAAAAACCGTTTCCGTTAAGATATGTATAATTATCACTGTGAACAGGTAAATATATCCCGTCGCAGCCGTTTTCATATCGCCCCCCCGAGTAATATTTTTTTCGGTCTGTCCGTTAAATTGTTCACTAATTTTTTGTGAAGTATTTCACAAAGATGCAAACACTGTTATTCTTGATCGGATAATTTATTGAATACTTTAGGAAACAAATGAAACGGTAAGAATGTCCAAACGGCAACTCATTGATATTATACAATAATATCAATGAGCCACAATTAAGCCCCCTGATATATAAACAGGGGGCCTTTTAAGTTTTTAATATTTTTCAGGGCTCAGAATTGTAGGCGGCATATGGGATTTCTAAATCAAATTTAATATAATCCCCGGAAAAAGGACAAAAAAACCGGAAAACAGCTTGTTTTCCGGTTTTTTTTGATCATCGAATTCAATATTATATTTCCATGATTTCTTTTTCCTTGTCCGCCAGGATATCATCCACCTTCTGGATATATTTATCCGTTTGTTTCTGGACATCATCCTGGTACTTGAACAGGTTATCTTCCGAGATATCGCCGTCTTTTTTCAAAGCCTTCAATTGATCGTTGGCATCCCGGCGATCGTTGCGCAGTTTGATCTTGGTTTCCTCGGCCATTTTTTTGACGACCTTGACCAGCTCTTTGCGCCGCTCCTCCGTTAAGGCCGGAATCGTAATCCGGATCACTTTGCCGTCATTAGACGGCGTCAGACCCAGATCGGATTTTTGAATGGATTTTTCGATGGCTCCGATAACACTGCTGTCCCAGGGGGATATGACGATCATCCGGCTTTCCGGCACGGAGAGACTGGCAACCTGGCTCAATGGCGTCGGCGTGCCGTAATAGTCCACCTTAATACCGTCGAGGAGAGACAAGGAAGCTCTGCCTGTCCTGACCCGGCTTAAAGATTTTTCAAACGATTGGATCGACTTGTCCATATTCGTGCCAAGCTCTTCAAAAATCAAGTCTTTCATTTCCTATCTCCCAACGACCGTTCCGATTAGTTCTCCGCAGATGACCTTTTGAATGTTGCCTCTTTTTTGCAGGTTAAAGACAACCACGGGAAGATTATTATCCCGGCAGAGAGAAATCGCCGTCGCGTCCATGACTTTAAGATTTTTTGTCAATACATCGGTATAGCTGATTTTCTTGTACATGACAGCGTCACTGTGTTTGACCGGATCTTTATCGTAAACGCCGTCAACTTTGGTGGCCTTCATGATGACATCAGCACCGGTCTCAACGGCCCGCAAGGCGGCGGCCGTATCCGTCGTAAAGTACGGGTTGCCCGTTCCGGCGGCAAAGATGACGATCCGCCCCTTCTCCATATGACGGATAGCGCGTCGGCGAATATACGGTTCCGCAACCTCGCGCATCTCTATCGCTGTTTGAACACGGGTATAAACACTCAGCTTTTCAAGATGATCCTGGAGGGCAATGCCGTTCATCACCGTGGCCAGCATCCCCATATAGTCCGCCTGCGACCGGTCCATACCCTTGGAACTGGCCTCCAGCCCACGAAATATATTGCCGCCGCCGATGACGATTCCGATTTGAACACCGAGTTTTGCCACCTCGCTGATTTCAACGGCAATCCCCTCAACCGTCTCCGGACTGATTCCGTAATGCAAATCCCCCATGAGGGCTTCCCCACTCAGTTTTAAGAGAACCCTTTTATATACGGCTTCGCCTGCCGGTCTGCCATCCGGAGCGGATTTTTTCATTAGCCCTCTTTGATTTCTTCGCCCAGCTGAAATCGGGCAAATCGTCTGATCAGGATATTTTCACCCGTCTTGGCGATCATATTATTGACCATGGTCTCGACGGTCATATTCGTATCTTTAATAAATTTCTGTTTTACCAGACAGACATCCTCATAATATTTGTTGAGTTTGCCCTCAATAATCTTATCCCAGATTTTTTCCGGCTTCTTCTCCGCCTGCGCCTGTTCCCGGTAGATAGACTTTTCCCGCTCCAAAGCGCTTTCAGGAATATCTTCAGGACGAACGTAAAGGGGATTGGCCGCTGCTATCTGCATGGCAATGTCTTTGGCAAGGGTCTGAAAGTTTTCGGTCTTAGCGACAAAATCCGTCTCACAATTCACTTCGACCATGACGCCGATCTTCCCTCCCATATGGATATAAGACGCAACAACACCGTCCTTCGCAGCCTTGGAAGAGCGCTTGGTCGCCGCGGACATGCCTTTTTTTCTCAAATAATCAACCGCTTTTTCAAAATCTCCGTCGGATGCCGCCAAGGCTTCCTTGCAATCCATCATGCCCGCAGCCGTTTTATCTCTCAATTGCTTAACCATAGCTGGTGTAATATTCATGTTTCTACCTCCCTGAATAGTCATTCTCTTCTTCGTAGGGAAGGTCATCCTCATCTTCCCCTTCCAAACCTTCCTTCTCAACGCTTTCCGGCACGTCGGATTCTTCTTCCTCTTCTGAAAGAATACCGGCAGGAGCGCCTTCTTTGTCACTTTCCGCCTGGAGGCGTTCTTCAAAGCGTTTTTTGCCTTCCAGAACGGCGTCGGCGACTTTCGAAGAGAATAACCTGATCGCCCTGATGGCGTCATCGTTCCCCGGAATAACATAATCAATGTCATCGGGATCGCAATTTGTATCAACAATAGCAATAATGGGGATTTTCAATTTTTTGGCTTCATTAACGGCAATGGACTCCCGCTTGGGATCGACAATAAACAAAGCACCCGGATAACCTCCGATGTTGCGGATACCGCCCAATACCTTTTCCAGCTTTTCGCGTTCTTTTTGCAGCTTAAGAATCTCTTTTTTAGGAAAAGCCCGAACACTTTCGTCATCAAACATCTTGTCCAGGCCATTCAATCTGTCTATACTCTTTTTGATCGTCACGAAGTTGGTAATCATGCCGCCAAGCCAGCGCTGATTGATGTAAGGCATCTCGCAGCGTTCCGCTTCCTCTTTGATCGCCTCCTGAGACTGCTTTTTGGTGCCGACGAAAAGCAGTTTGCCGCCTTCGGCGACCATATCGACGACAAAGTTATAGGCCGACTGGAACATGCCGACGGTTTGCTGAAGATCAATGATATAAATGCCGTTTCTCGCCCCGAAAATATAGGGCTTCATCTTGGGGTTCCACTTATTGGTCTGATGACCGAAATGAACCCCCGCCTCTAACAACAACTTCATTGAAATAGTAGCCATTTTGCATCTCCTTGTTTGTTTTTATTCCGCCATCCCCGTCATCTTGAACGGAAACTCCTGCAAGGAGCAACGCCCGTTCAATCAAGAGATGTGTGAACTGCGATAAATCGCGCTGGCACATAACACAAACACTTGAAATGATCAAGATAAAAATCTTGAACCCCGATCCTTCTTCCTTGGGCTTTGAACCTTTTCTTTTACGTCGTATAATGGGCGTTAATCTCCACATACTCGAACGACAAATCCGATGCGTGAAGACGAAACATCTTGCCGCCCATCCCCAATTTGACATTCAGGCGGATTGAGGTTTTTTTCATCACCTCCGCCACGGTTTGCTCCTGGCCGTAAACACCCTGTCCATTGAGAAAAACGGGAATCCCTTCAAAATAAATCCCGACCGAATCCACCGGCAGAGGGATCCCGGTCGCTCCGGCTGCCTGAATGATTCTCCCCCAATTGGGATCGCCCCCGAAAAAAGCCGTTTTCACCAGATTCGAATTGGCAATGGCATAGGCAACCTTCTTCGCGTCTCCAATGGATTTCGCTTCTTCAACGACTATTTCGATAACCTTCGTCGTCCCTTCGCCGTCCCTGACCACCGCCTGCGAGAGATCGGCCAAGACCTCCATCAGTAGATTCCGGAAGCGCGTAAGATCCCGGGAACGGCCTTTGATGACGGCATTTCCCGCCCGGCCGTTCGCCAAAATAACGGCGGTATCGTTCGTACTCATACAGCCGTCGACGGAAACGGCATTGAAGGTCTTATCGACGGCCAGCCTGAAGACCCGACTTAAGGTCCCGCCTTCGACCTCCGCGTCGGTTAAGACATAAGTCAGCAGGGTGGCCATATGGGGCTCGATCATTCCCGCCCCTTTGGCAATGCCGCAGACCGTGATCTCTTTTGACCCGCAAACGCCGCGCCGACAGGCCATCTTGGGGAATTTATCCGTCGTCATCATGGCTTCTTCCGCCGTTGGTATGCCGTCGGCGTTCAGACCTGCGACGAGATCCGCCATACCCGCTTCGATTTTCTGGACGGGCAGCCTGCGGCCGATAACGCCCGTCGAGGCCACCAGAACCAGATCATCCCGTATATCAAGTTTTGAAGAGAGAGCTCTGGACATGGCTAGGGCGTCGTTATAGCCGGCAGGACCGTTCGCGGCATTGGCATTGCCGCTGTTCGTCAGGATCGCCTGGGCCTGCCCCCTTTTTATCCGTTCCATATCCAGAAGAACCGGCGCCGCCTTGAAACGGTTGGTCGTAAATACCGCCGCCGCCCGGGCCGGCTTCTCCGAAAAAATCAGGGCCAAATCTTTGCGCCCATCCTCTTTAATGCCGCAGTGTATGCCGTTGGCGAGAAAACCCGGAACGACATAGGAATCAATATTTTCATCAGACATGCCTGTCACCCCTCGCTCTTACCAATCCCGTCAATTCATCGACCGCAACATTTCTTGTATTTTTTACCGCTTCCACAGGGACACGGATCATTCCGGCCGATTTTCTTCGCTTCTCTCTTGACCGTTACCGGCGTCGAAGACTCCCCGCCCCGACTCATAATCATATCCTGTTGTTTTGCCTGCACCTGCATTTGATCGATTTCTTCTTCCGTTCGAATCTGAACCATGCAGAGTTTCTTGATCGAGTCTTCCTTGACCCGTTGAATCATGTCCATGAACATGTCGTACCCCTCCCGCTGGTATTCCCGGACGGGGTCTTTTTGTCCATAGCCTCTCAAACCGATGCCTTCCTTGAGATGGTCCATCCCAAGCAAATGGTCCTTCCACTGGACATCGATCGATTGAAGCATGATCATTCTGATCAGATAATCCATCAAAGGCTTGCCGAAATCGCTTTCTTTTTGCCGTAAATGAGTCTGGGCCCTTTTAATAATATCTTCGGCGATTGTGTCTTTACTCATGCCATCGCGATCGGCATTACTGAAATCCATTTTTTGGGTGAACTGAGCCAATACTGCATCTTCCAATCCTTTAAGGTCCCATTCATCGGGGTGGCTTTTTTCCGCAATGTACACCGGAACAAGGTTCTCCACCAGTTCCTCGAGCATGTCATCGATATCGTTCCACAGTTCCTCACCGCCCAATACCTTTCGGCGCTGCTCGTAAATCACCTTCCGCTGGCGGTTCATGACATCATCATATTCCAGCAAATGTTTACGAATATCAAAGTTCTGTCCTTCAACGCGTCTCTGGGCATTTTCTATGGCCCGTGAAATCATTTTATGTTCAATGGGCTGATTTTCTTCGATACCGATCCGATCCATGATGGAAGATATCCTCTCGGCCCCGAAAATTCTGAGCAGATCATCTTCCAGGGAGAGATAAAACCGCGAAGATCCCATATCGCCCTGACGTCCGGAACGTCCCCGGAGTTGATTGTCGATGCGGCGGCTTTCATGCCGCTCCGTTCCCAGGATATGAAGGCCGCCCAACTCGGCTACCCCCTCACCCAGTTTGATGTCCGTACCCCGGCCGGCCATGTTGGTGGATATGGTCACCATGCCGGGCTGCCCCGCTTGAGCGATGATTTCCGCCTCTTTTTCGTGGTTTTTGGCATTCAACACATGATGTTTGATGCCGTTTCGCGATAGATAACGGCTCAGCAACTCGGATTTTTCAATGGAAATGGTGCCGACAAGAACGGGCCGTTTGGCCTTGTTGAGATCTTTGATTTCATTGATGACGGCTTTGAACTTTTCATCCTCCGTCTTGTAGATGACGTCCGTATGGTCCGTCCGGATCATGGGCATGTTCGTCGGCACGACGGTGACATCCAGATCATAAATCTTTTTGAATTCCGCCGCCTCCGTATCCGCCGTCCCCGTCATACCGGCCAGTTTTTTGTACATGCGAAAGTAATTTTGAAAAGTAATGGAGGCCAGGGTCTGATTTTCCCGTTCGACTTTAACCTTTTCCTTGGCCTCCAGAGCCTGATGCAGGCCATCACTGTATCGCCTTCCCGGCATGACCCGGCCGGTAAACTCATCGACGATAATCACCTCACCATCCCGGACCAGATAATCGACATCCCGTTTGAAGAGCGTATGGGCCTTCAACGCCTGATTGACATGGTGCAGGATTTCCATATTCTTCGGTTCAAACAGATTCTGAACCTTGAGGATATTTTCCACACGAGCGACCCCCTCTTCCGTCAAGACAACGGTGCGGCTCTTTTCGTCGATGGTATAGTCCCTTTCTTTTTTCAGCCTGGGAATGACCTGATTGATCTGATAATATTTATCCGTCGATTCGTCCGAAGGGCCGGAAATGATCAAGGGCGTTCTGGCCTCGTCGATCAAAATACTGTCCACTTCATCGACAATGGCATAGTTGAAATCCCTCTGCACGTATTCATCAAGACTGAACTTCATATTGTCGCGCAAATAATCGAAGCCAAATTCATTGTTCGTTCCGTAAGTGATATCGTCATTGTAAGCATTTCTTCTCTCATCATCATCCAGACCATGGACGATAACACCGACGGACAAACCTAAAAAATTATAGATGGGGCCCATCCATTGGGCATCCCTTCGGGCCAGATAATCGTTGACCGTGACCAGATGGGCTCCTTTCCCCGAAAGGGCATTCAAGTAAAGAGGCAGGGTAGCCGCAAGCGTTTTTCCTTCACCTGTTTTCATTTCGGCGATTTTTCCCTCATGCAAAACCAGACCGCCGATAATCTGAACATCAAAAGGCCGCATCTGCAGGGTGCGACGCGATGTTTCCCGAACAACGGCAAAGACTTCGGCCACAATGTCTTCTATATCGACACCATTGCTGATCTTTTCCTTGAAAATATCCGTTTTAGATCTTAGCTCGGCATCACTCATGGACAGTGTCGCCGATTCGAGGTTGTTGATTTCCTCAAGAAGCAGGGAATATCTTTTCAACTCCCGGTCGTTCTTGCTGCCGACCACTTTTTTTAAAATTGCTTCCAGCATAAAAAGGACCCCTAAAAAAAATCCGGTTTAAACACCGGAGGAAGTGAACCAATACCTTTCAGTTAATAGATCTCACAACGAGTGAGGATAAGCCGAGTCTATTGCAGATATTTTCTCGGATTTACCGGTACATCATTTACAAATATGCCATAATGAAGATGAGGACCTGTACTGCGGCCGCTGTTGCCTACGGTACCTATCACATCACCTCTTTGCAGAACATCGCCTTCTTTGACCTTGGTTTTTAACAAATGGGCATAAGCTGTTACGATACCGTAACCATGATTGATCCTGATCATTAAACCCTCGTCCGCCCGGCGGGAAACCTCCGCCACGATACCGTCGGATGGGGCATGGATTTCTTTTCCCGCTCGGGTCGCAATATCAATCCCCCGGTGAAACTCCCGTCTCCCGGTGAAGGGCGATTTTCTGTACCCGAATCCCGATGAAATCCAGCCTTTAACAGGCCATAAAGACGGTTTGGCCGCTAAGATGGATTTTTGTTCTTTAAAATAATCAAGGAGATTTTTGAAGCTTTCTTCCTGGGAGGCGGCATCACTCATCAATTTTTCCATATTTTTGTTCATATTATGGATGAACAACCGCCGATCACCATCCAAACGGGTTTGAAGAAAATTGTCATCGCTGATGGGACCGCCCATGCCCAGCATCTGCGTTTTCTTTCGCTTACCGTCCAGGCTTAAAGCCACATCCTTTATTTTTATACCAAATTCCCTAAGCTCCTCCACACGGACGGCAAACTCATTAAACCTCATGACCAGTTTTTCCAGTTCCCTGGTCTGCTCTTTTGTTTGCTCAAGGGCACCGGCAAGTTCGGTATTGACATTTTTCAAATGGACATACTTGTGGACAAAATAAGCGCCCCATAAGACCATCACCATTAAAACGCCGCACACAACATAAAGTTGACTGCTTGACATGGTGACCTTCTTTGCCGATCTTTTTTTCTTTGAAGTAATCAGGAGGGTATAAAAATTTTGAGACATCTTCCTTCCTTAGTCGTTGAGGGCATAGGGTTCAGATCAAAAGCATTCGGATATACGCTGTCGGATATCCAAAATTTATACGACCACCCGGTTAATATTGATTTTAATCTCGCCTCCCTGAATCATACCTGCATTCGCAAAAGACGGGGCATTTACCACTTATACCTTACACCTCTCACGTCTCATTTACCATTTGTCTCCTTGAATATATACAAACATTCATACGTCCGGAAGAGTCAAATAAAGACAAAAACCAACACCATATAATCAAATTAGACAAAAAATTCAAGGATTGTTTATATTAGAATCGTCATTATTTAAATTTTACATTAATTTTATCGATCAACTTTTGTGATAATCATCAGGGGGTCGGCCACATCAACCCGGTCACCGGGCGAAACGAATAGCTCCTGCACTTTGCCGCTAATCACCGATACGACATTATTGAGCATCTTCATGGCTTCCAGGACGATCAATATTTGCCCCGCGGATACTTCTTCCCCTTCCATAACGGGAATGTCGCTGACGTTGCCCATGATATGGGAGCGGATATCGCCCGTTTTTGCCAGGGCTTCGACTTCTTTCACCGATAGGCTTTGTTTCTTTTTCTGCTGACCGCCCTCCGGCTCCAATTCCGTTAATATCGGCTCCGGGTGATGGTCGATGGTCACCTGCGTCACGGCGTCACCCGTCTTCGTTCTTCTTTGCGGCCCGATTTCGATGACATGAAGCTGACCCGCACAATCGGATATTTCAAATTTTTGTCCCAGTTCGAAACCGCCTCTATTAAACCAGATCTCAGGGGACAGGACCCAGGTTTTCCCGTATTTCGTCTCGAATTTCAAATAATTTACCGCATCGTTGGGATGCTGGAGATAAAGCACCAGTTCATCGTCCGTCGCCTCTCTTCCCAGACGATGTTCCAAAACTCTTTTTTCGACATCCAGATCCATATCCTCAATTCTTTGATAGCCCCGGTCGCGCTCGACCGTCTTTTTCCAATCGGAACCGAAGACGGCCCGGTAAATCTCTTCCGCCGGCCAATAAAAAGGAAGATCGCCATACCGGCCCAGCATCAGATTTTTAAGATCGTCACTGGCGTCTTTGTAGCGGTTCTTCTGCAAAACATTGTTTACGGCCGTCGTCCACAAAATCTGTGATCCCGGCGTGACACTCCACCAGTTGCCCAGTTCGATATGAACTTTCGGCAATTCCCTCTGCAGGATTTTCGTCATCCGGTTGAGAAACCCACCCTTCTGGGCCTGTTCAAAACTGGAGCCGGTCGCACCGCCCGGCAGCTTATGGATCTGGACGGTCGGATCGAACCCCGGAAATTGCGATTCAAAATCCTTATAATAATCCCGTTGAGGCCGCAGCAGGCCCGATGTCTCAATCACCGCCCGGCGGTCAAGGGCCGCGGCACGATAACCATATCCTTCCAGCGTGTCAACAACCGTCAGCAAAGGCGGCGGACCGTAAAAGCCCGTAAACGCATGATCGCCGGCATCGACAATCCGGGCCCCGTTACGGACGGCCTCACAAATCCGGCCGATGTCATTGCCGTCCGTATTGTGACCATGATAATGAATCACCAGATCGGGATATGTATCGAGGATCGCCTTCACGAGTTCACCGATCCGCTGCGGCGTTCCCAAACCGCCGTGATTTTTAATGCAAAGAATGACGTCCTCTCCCGTCACATCAAGAATTTCACCGACTTTTTTGACATAATAGGTATCCGTATGCTCCGGACCCGTGGAAAAACATATGGCCGGCTCCAGGATACAGCCCGCAGCCCGGACCTCTTCAAAAACGGTTATCATATTCGGAACATAATTCAGAAAATCAAAGACCCGCCAGACGTGTACATAGCGGGCAAAACGCCGGACGGTTAAACGAATGACATTGTCCGGATAGGGACGGTAACCGAACAGATTGATGCCCCGGCAAAGGGTCTGAAACATCGTATCCGGCATGTTGGCGCTCAGGATCTCCAGTTTTTCCAAAGGGTTGATCTGTTTGAAGAGCATATCGACGTGCACGGAGGCACCGCCCGATATTTCCAGGGAAAAATAGCCGGCATCATTCCTCGGCTGGGCGGCCAGCAGCTGGGTATAAGGCATGATCCTGTTTTTAAAATCGGACTGTGAGAGGTCCCTTTCCGTATTGGTCACGTAATAACCTTCAACAGCCCTGATTTTATCAAGAATATAACGAACCCCTTTACTCTGCAGCGTTCTCGGGGTAATTCTCTCTTCATATCTTTTTTGTTTATCGCCCATATGTTTGTCGACCCTATTCTAAAAGGCATAAGGGTTTGTCTTTTTTGCATGGATTTCCGCGATTAATTTCGTCAATTTGGCAATCTCCCGCTCCGACTCCTGATACTCGAAAATCTGAGTGTGGGATTCAAGGTAGCCCGTATCGAACCGACCGGCCATAAAATCGGGCTCGTCACAAATGGCCAGATAAAAGGGAATCGTCGTTTTCGGACCGACAATGAGAAATCCTTCCAGGGCCCTCTTCAGGCGCTGGATGGTCTGCTCCCAGTCATAACCGCGGATCGTCATTTTGACCATCAGGGAATCATAGTCCATAGGAATCTTATACCCTTGATAAACGGCCCCGTCGAGCCTCACACCGGGACCGCCGGCGGACTGATAAACCTCGACCCTTTTACCCCCCTCGGGCATAAAATTATTTTTGGGGTCCTCGGCGTTGATTCTCACCTGAACGGCTTTTCCCAAGAGTTGGACCCGTTCCGCCGGAATATCGATGACATTGCCTTCGGCAATCCGAATCTGTTGCCGGACAATATCCACCATCGTCAATTCCTCCGTCACCGTATGCTCCACCTGCAGACGCGTATTCATCTCCATGAACCAGAAATCATTCGTTATCGGATCGACAAGAAATTCGACGGTCCCGGCATTGACATACCCGGCTTCTCGGGCACCCTGAATAGCTTTTTCATACATGGACTCAAGGACATCCTGAGGCAGATCCGCCGGTGCGATTTCCATCAGCTTCTGATGCCGTCTCTGGATGGAACAGTCCCGCGAGCCCAGGTGGATGACATTGCCGTACTGGTCCGCCAGAATTTGAATTTCGACGTGCCGGGGCGCTTCAATACATTTTTCCAGGTAGATGCTGTCATTATTAAAGGCCGAAAGGGCTTCCGCACGGGCAATCGATAATTGTGCCAGCAGGTCCGCTTCACTGACAATTTTTCTGATGCCTCGGCCGCCGCCGCCCATGGATGCTTTGAGCATGACCGGATAGCCGACCTGCGCAGAAAAGGCCCTCGCCGCCCTGACACCCATCTCACCGGCCGGCAAATTATCTGTTCCGGGAATAAACGGAAGGCCGGCCTTTTCCATGATAGCTCTGGCCGTAACTTTATCCCCCAGGACTCTGATGACATGGGCCGGCGGACCGATGAAGATGATGCCCGCCCGTTGGCAGGCTTCCGGCAGTTCCGGGTTCTCCGATAAAAATCCGTAACCCGGATGGACGGCATCGGCATGACACCGTCCGGCGGCCCAAATGATTCTGTCGATATCCAGATAGTCTTTTCTTGGACCGTCCCCGATCAGGATCGCATCATCGGCCAAGCGGATATGATAGGATTCGCTGTCGGGTTTTTCATAAATCACCGCGGCCTGAAGAGACATCTCTTTAACCGTTCTCATGATCCGGAGAGCGATCTCCCCCCGGTTAGCGATCAGGATTTTTCTTATTCTTCTCTTCTTGATCATGAAGTTTTTCTACCTTTGTAAAAACAAATACCTTAAAACACCCCGTATAAAAGGTTGAATTTATACTGTGAGTAAAAGTGAATGTCAATCTTATTCAAGCGAGATTCATTGACAACGAAGACGGTTCCGACTTCAATCTTTCACTTAAATACAAAACTTTCGAAATCGCATATACATGATGAGGGTCTACTATCTCTGGACAGAGAACCATTTCAAGGGAACTCTTCCGGACAGCCAACCGATTGGACGCCTCATTACATTCAAACCGGCCCTGGCCTTATAAGCTTAACCTTTGATGTTGCGATGACATGCAAAAGCCCCGGCAAAAAACTGCCGGGGCTTTCAATATGTGACCATTCACGATTTCCTATACCCGCTTCACGCTATTTTTCCTTGCACCTTGCACCTTGAACCTTGGTCCTCTTTTTTTAAACAAAAACCGAACGGCCCCGATCTTTCAATAAATAAAGATACAGCGTCAGATATTCCCGGATTTGGCGGGTGAGAAGAAAGTTTTCCCGGGCAAATTCTTTTGCCGTTTTACCCATCTCCCGCATTTTCGCCCGATGATGGAGCAGATACCGGATGCGATGGGCGGCGCCTTCCGGGCTGTTGACCAGATAACCCGTATAATGACTGATCACCTGCAGCCGGATACCCCCGACGTCGCCACCGATGACGGGTTTTCCTTTCCAGAGCCCCTCCGTGACGGTCAGGCCGAAACCCTCCCGGATGGACTTCTGGATGACAATATCCGCCAGGCGCTGAAGAGCGTTAATCTGTCGATGGGCGTCGGGCGGCAACAGAAGTACGTGAATATCCGGATCATCGCCGGCGGCTTTGTAGACTTCATCCAAAATCTCTTTCCCTTCGGGATCGTCCGTCGCACCGCCACCCGCCAGAACAAGCTGGATGGGAATGACCTTCCGGGTGATGCGGTAAGCCTCAATGACGCCGAGGGGGTCTTTGAAGCGATCGAACCGGGATATCTGGACAATCAAAGGCCGGGAACGGTCCAAATTATATGCCTTGGCGATCTCATTGACATATCTTTTGTTCAGGGGCATGTTCTTTTCACTCAGGGGATCGATGCTGGGAGCGATAATAAACTGCTCATGGGGCAGGATTTGGGCAAAGGACGTCAGTGAAAAGATACTGGCGTCATAGTCCTGCACATACTGTTTCAAACTTTTCCACACCTGATGATGGGGCCGGCTGACATCGATATGGGCACGCCAGATCCAAATCCCCCGGCGATTCGGGATCATTTGCAGCAAAGCCGCCGGCTGGGGATCGTGAATAACGACGATGTCCGCTTCCTCAAGAACGGGCAACAAATGCTCCCTATTTTTCAGATTGATTTCCTCATAATGGTCCCAGTCTTTTTTCTTTAATTGGACCGGATAACCCTGTAATCCGTTATGGATGCTTTTAGTAACACCGAAGAACCCTTCGTCGCCGTGAATAACTTCCCAACTCGCTTTCAAACCCAGGTCATTCATGAGGGGAACCATCCAGTAGAGAATTTCCGCCACGCCGCCGCCCTCACGAGTGGAATTGACATGGACGACTCGGATGTCTTTGAGTCTCTCTCCCAGCCGGCGCAGCTGCTCCACGACAGGAGCACCGACAACGTCAACATACTGATCGATTGAATGAACCATTACTCTTTAACCTCATATTGCTGCATGATATAAAGGAGCTCTTCCTTGAGCTCCGGAAGAGAATAGAAGATGAAGTCAATGGAGCGCAAGTCCCTGATCAGAGGCTCCCATTCGCTTCCGAAATTTTCCAGCCACAGAGAAAAATCATCCGTCAAATCCGGCGTCCGTCTCCGCGCTTCCAGGAAGTGATAATAAATGCTGCTGCTCGTCAACTGCGGCATGATTTTGAACATCTCACCGGGGTTATTCATTACATGACCGGTTTCAAAGACGACAGTTATGGCTTCCTGAAAATAGAATTCGTGACCCGGCGGAACGGCGGTGATGAAGTGCAGTTCCGACAGCCTCTCGTCAATGATATCAAGGGTATGGGTTCTCAAATCCTCCAGGGAGTCAAACCGGTATGGTTCGATCATGCCCAGCCGTTCGGCAAGGACGTCGTCATCCAATTGACGTTTGACCCAGACCGCGAAATCGTTGCGAAAATCAGGATAGTCAAAGGTGGGAGCCAAAAGGTTTTCAAAATAATGGTGATAGATGACGGACGGGCTGCACTGGGCAATGCGTTCACGCAGGTCCCGTATATCAAAGGCCGGCGAAAAGCCGCTCATTTTTATCAACAAGGTGCAATCTTTAATGTAAAAAGGCACGGTATCCATATCCATTTTGTTAATTACCCCCTAATGGATTTGCTGCAATAACCATTCCGCCAAAATGCATTTTTATAATTTCTTTGCAAAAACACCGGTCCCGAAAAGTGAACAAACAGGAAGAAATCGTTCTTTATAATATGATGTAAAATCGACGGAGACAAAGGATTTTCCGGTTCCTCAGGATCACACTGACGAGCATGCTTATATTTTATAAATGGTATATCAATTAATGATGGACAAATCCACCATAATCATGTTTTCAAATGATCAACAAATAAATTTTCCCGAATCAGAACAATAAGATATAATAATTAAAATTGTCTTGACTTTAAAAGGACGAATACGCTAAACCACGCAGGCAGATGGACATTTTGCATCTGTTTAAATAGAAAGGAGTTTTCATGGCAAAATACGAATCCAAATCTTTAAGGAATGTGGCCTTTATCGGCCACGGCGGGACGGGAAAAACGTCTTTATGCGAGTCCCTTTTGTTTGTCACCGGCAAGACGGACAGGTTAGGCAGGGTGGATGAGGAAACATCCTCCATGGATTATGAACCGGAGGAACAAAAACGGCACATCTCCATCAGTTCAGCCATTAATTTTTGTGACTGGGAAAAACACAAAATCAATATGATCGACACCCCGGGGGATTCCAATTTTGCCTATGATACCCAGAGTTGCCTGCGAATTGTCGACGCCGCCGTCATTTTGATCGATGCCGTCAGCGGCGTTGAATTTCAGACGGAAAAAGTATGGGAATACGCCGAGGAATTCAAGTTGCCCCTCATGGTCTTCGTCAACCGGATGGATCGGGAGCGGGCCGATTTCTACCAGACCATCCACAGCATTAAAAGCCGACTGGGCAAGAAAACGACGCCTCTTTTCCTTCCCATCGGCAAAGAAGACGCCTTTCGCGGCGTCGTCGATTTGATCGGCATGAAGGCCCTTATTTTCGGTGATGCGAAAGGTACGTACAAAACGGAAGACATCCCCGCGGACATGGCCGAGGAAGCCGCGGGTTACCGGGAAACCATGGTCGAGGATATCGCCGAATCGGACGAAGAATTGATGGACAAATATCTCGAAGCGGGAGAACTTTCAGCGGAAGAGCTAAAAGCCGGCCTCCGATCAGCCATCTGCTCGGGAGGAATGGTCCCGGTCATTTGCGGTTCATCGGCCAAAAATATAAGCATCCTGCCTCTCCTGGATATGATCGTGAACTATCTGCCTTCACCCGTCGATCGGGGGACCGTCACAGGGAAGAAACCCGGAACGGATGAAACGGAAGAAAGACGTCCGGAGGAAAGCGCTCCGTTTTCGGGTATGGTGTTCAAAACCATCGCCGATCCCTATGCGGGGAAGCTGACCTTATTCAGGGTCTATTCAGGGACATTGGCTTCCGACAGCAATTTCTATAACATGACCCGAAAAACCAACGAACGTTTCGGCAACATCTTCTTCCTGGAGGGCAAAAATCAGAAAACGGCCGAAGCCCTCGTCCCGGGCGATATCGCGGCGGTGGCAAAATTGAAGGAAACCGCTACCGGCGATACGATTTGCAACGACAAGGCACCGATCATTTATGAAATGGTGGCACCGCCCCCCACAATCATGTCATTCTCCATTGAGCCGAAGTCCAGGGGTGACGAAGAAAAGATTGTCTCCTCCATCAATCGATTGATCGAAGAAGACCCGACCCTCAAATTCCATCGGGATGATCAGACCAAAGAAATGATCCTGTCGGGTATGGGTCAGGTACATATCGAGGTCAACGTGGAGAAAATGAAGCGCAAGTTCGGCGTTGAAGTCAATCTGAAGACGCCCAAGGTCCCCTATAAAGAAACAATCAAAGGAAAAACCAACGTTCAGGGACGGTATAAAAAACAGTCCGGTGGACGGGGCCAGTTCGGAGACTGCTGGCTGGATATCGAGCCCCTTCCCCGGGGTACCGGCTTTGAATTTGTCGACAAGATCGTCGGCGGCGTGATTCCCCAGCAGTACAGACCCGCCGTCGAAAAAGGCATTATCGAAGCGATGGAGGAAGGTGTTCTGGCCGGCTACCCCACCGTGGATGTTAAAATTTCACTGGTTGACGGATCTTATCACACCGTCGATTCATCGGAAATGGCCTTCAAAATCGCCGGATCCTTAGGATTCAAAAAGGGCATTCTGGCCTGTCAGCCGACCATTCTGGAGCCCATCGTCAACATCAATATTGAAATTCCTGATGAATACATGGGCGATGTCATCGGCGAT